>NZ_JBUDXE010000003.1:0-383571 GCF_054956735.1 Ramlibacter sp. bp-362 | reverse complement strand
CCCCCCCCCCCCCCCCCCCCCCCCCCCCCCCCCCCCCCCCCCCCCTCCCCCCCCCCCCCCCCCCCCCCCCCCCCCCCACCCCAGCAACTCAAAGATCCTCGTCCGCCGGCTCCACCGCCAGATCCGCATGCATCGCGATCATCTTCTTCAGCATCTGCTTCAGATCCTGCGACCGCGCCAGCCCGAACGGCTCCAGCACCCTGCGCTCGTGCTCCTGCGCCAGCTCGATCAGCCCCGACACCAGCTTGTCCCCTGAAGGCGTGATCGCGATCAGCGTGATGCGCCGGTCGCTGTCGTGCGGGATGCGCTTCACGTGGCCGCGCGCCTGCATGCGGTCGAGCACGCGCGTCACCGTCGGCTGCTTGAGCACCGCCAGCCGCGCCAGCGCGCCGATGCTCATCGGCTCCGCGCCCGCCAGGCTCGCCAGCACGCGCCATTCCGACACGGTGAAGCCCTTGGCCGTGACGATGCGGTGGAACTCGCCCGAGATCAGGTGGCTGGCCTGCGCCAGCAGCGCCGGCAGGTAGTCGTCGACGAATTGCCCGTCCGCGTTCTTGCCGCCCTTGGCCATGCTGTTCCTTCCCCCGGGACCCGCGCCCTGATTCTTGACAAATCAATATATGAAAAGTAATGTACCGGCGCAAGAGCGCGAACCCCCATGTAGCCGCGCCAGCCAAGGAGACAAGACCCCCATGAAGATCGCCATCCTGGGCGGCGGGCACGGCTGTTACGCCGCCGCCGCGGACCTGTCCGAAGCCGGCCACGAGGTCCGCCTCTGGCGCCGCGACGGCGCCGCCCTGCAGCCCGTCGTGGACACGGGCAGCATCATCCTGAAGGACGCCGACGGTCCGCGCGAGGTGCGCATCGCCCGCGCCACGGCCGACATCGCGCAGGCGCTCTCCGGCGCCCAGCTCATCGTGATTCCCTCGCCGGCGGTCGCGCAGGAAGACATCGCGCGCGCGATGGCGCCGCACCTGGTGGACGGGCAGGTGGTCTTCCTGCCGCCCGGCACCTTCGGCAGCTTCGTCATGGCGCGCATCGTGCGCCAGTCGGGCAACCGCGCCGACGTGGCCTGGGCCGAGACGGGCACGCTCCCCTATCTTGCCCGCAAGCACGGCGAGCGCGAGGTCAACGTCACGATCCGCGCCGTGCGCCTGCCCACCGGCGTGTACCCGGCGCGCAAGACCGACCATGCGCTGGCCGTGATCCGCCTCGCGTACCCCAGCGTGCACGGCTGCGGCGACGCGCTCTCGGGCGCGCTGATGAACGCGGGCCCCGTCATCCACCCGCCGCTGATGGTGATGAACGCGGCGCCGCTGCAGAACTTCGAGCGCTGGGACATCCACAACGAGGGCACGCAGCCGGCGGTGCGCGCCGTCACCGACCGCCTGGACCAGGAGCGCATCGCCGTGCGCGAATCCCTGGGCTACGCCGGCCCGCACTACCCGCTGGCCGACCACTACAACAACGACCGGTGGATGTACGGCGACGCCCACAAGAAGCTGGTGAAGTCGGGCGACTGGCGCGAGCACATCGACCTGCGCACGCACCGCTACATCACCGAGGACACGGAGCTGGGCCTCGCCTTCCTCGCCTCGGTCGCGCGCTGGTCGCAGTGCGACGCGCCGATCGCGCAGGGCCTGCTCGCCATCGTCGGCGGCTTCCTCGGGCGCGACCTGCGGCAGGGCCCCCGCACGCTGGAAGGCCTGGGCCTCGCGGGCCTCTCGCGCGCCCAGCTTCAGCAACTGCTGCACGAGGGGGAGTGACCATGGCGCGCTTCGCCGCCGTCGGCGCCGGCCGCATGGGACGCGGCATCGCGATCAGCTTCGCCTATGCCGGCCACCGCATCGCGCTCGTCGACCTGCGCCAGCGCACGCCGCAGGCCTGGCAGGAGCTGCGCGAACAGGCGATGGCCGAGATCCGGGGCGCGCTGCAGGGCCTCGCGCGCCTGGGCGCGCTGGACGAACGGCAGATCCCGGACATCGCCGCGCGCGTCGAGCTGGTCGATGCGGCCGGCGCGCCCGCCGCACTGGCGGAGGCCGAACTCGTGTTCGAGGGCGTGCCGGAAACCATGGAGGCCAAGCGCGACGCCTTCGCGCAGATCAACCGCCATTGCCGGCCCGACGCCATCCTGACCTCCACCACCAGCAGCATCCTCGTGACGCAGCTGGCGGAGATCGTGGAGAAGCCCGAGCGCTTCCTCAACATGCACTGGCTGAACCCCGCCTACGTCATCCCGGTGGTGGAGCTCAGCACGCACCCGGGCACCAGTCCCGAGGTGCTGGCGCGCACGCGCACGCTGATGGAGGGCATCGGCAAGCTGCCGGTCGTGTGCGGACCGGCGCCGGGCTACATCGTGCCGCGCCTGCAGGCGCTGGTCATGAACGAGGCGGCGCGCATGGTGGAAGAGGGCGTGGCCACCGCCGAGGAGATCGACAAGGCCACGCGCTACGGCATGGGCCTGCGCTTCGCCGCGCTGGGCGTGGTGGAGTTCATCGACTTCGGCGGCTGCGACATCCTCTTCCACGCCAGCCGCGAGATGGGCGGCAGCATCGACAAGGCGCGCTACGAGACGCCGAAGATCGTCGCGCGGATGATGGAAGACAACCGGCTCGGCCTGAAGACCGGCAGCGGCTTCTACGACTACGAAGGCCGCGACGTCGGCGCCTACCGCCTGGACGTGCTGTCGCGCACGCTCGGCATGCTGCGCCACGCCGGGCTGTGGAAGCCGCCGGCGGAACGGACGCTGTCATGAAGATCCGCAAGGCGTATGCCGATCTGCCGCACGGACAGGTGCACTACGCCGAATGTGGCGCGGCGGACGCGCCCGCGGTGCTGATGCTGCACCAGACGCCGCGCAGCTGGCGGGAGTACGAGCAGGTGCTGCCGCTGCTGGGCGCGCGCTGGCGCGCGATCGCGATGGACACGGCGGGCTTCGGCGCATCGGATCCGCCGGCCGGCGCGCCCTCGATCGAGTCCTGGGCCGCGATCGCCGCGCAGTTGCTCGATGCGCTGGGCATCGCTTCCGCGCACGTCGTCGGCCACCACACCGGCGGCGTGATCGCGATCGAGCTGGCGGCGCGGCACGGCCGCCTCGTGCGCTCGCTGGTGCTGTCCTCCACGCCCTACACGGATGCCGCCTTCCGCAAGGCGCGCGGCGAGCGGCCGCCCATCGACGAAGTGGAGCCGTCGCCCGACGGCGCCCACCTGGCGGCGCTGTGGCGCAAGCGCCAGGGCTTCTATCCCCCGGACCGGCCCGAGCTGCTGGAGGCCTTCGTGGCCGACGCGCTGAAGGTGCGCGGCGACGTCGAGGGCGGCCACCGCGCCGTCGCCTCCTATCGCATGGAGGAGCGCATCGCCGCCGTCACGCAGCCGGTGCTGGTGATCCGCGCCAGCCTCGACCCTTACGCCGGGCCGCATGCGGCCGAGTGGCTGCGCCACCTGCCGCAGGCGCAGCTCACCGGGATCGAAGGCGGCATGGTGCCGCTGCCCGACCAGATGCCCGAGGCTTTCGCGCAGGCGGTGCAGCGCTTCCTGGAGGCGCAGCCATGAAGGCCGTGCGCGTGCATGCCTGGAACGAGCCGCCGCGCGTCGATGAGGTGCCGGAGCCGGTCGCGGCGCCCGGCTTCAGCCTCGTGCGCATGCATGCGGCGACCGTCGGCCACATCGACCGCACGGTGTGGAGCGGCCAGTTCCTGCGCCATCCGCCGCTGCCCTACGTGCCGGGCGTGGAGGGCGCGGGGGTCGTCGTCGCGAGCGAGCGCTTCGCGCCGGGACAGCGTGTGTGGCTGCGCGGCGCCGGGCTGGGCATCCTGCGCGACGGCACCTGGCGCGAAGTGATCGCCGCGCCGGACGACGCGCTGGGCGTGCTGCCCGAGGGCGTGCCGATGGCGCTGGGCTCGGCGTTCTTCTCGCCGTGCACGTCGGCGTGGGTCGCGCTGCACGATGTCGGGCAGTTGCAGGCGGGTGAAGAGGTGCTGGTCTGCGGTGCGTCGGGCGCGGTGGGGTCCATCGCGTGCCAGTTGGCGCGCGAGGCGGGCGCGCGGGTGCGGGCGGTGGTGTTCGACGCGGCGCAGGCCGCGCGCTTGCCGGCCGGCGTGGACGCGGTCGCGGCGGAGGCGCTGAAGCCCGAAGCGCAACTGCTGCTGGACACGGTGGGCGGCACGGCCTTGCCGGCGGCGCTGCGCGGCGTCGCGCCGGGCGGGCGCGCCGTGCTGGTGGGCTATGCCGGCGGGACCGAGACGCAGCTCAGCTTGCCGGAGCTGCTGCAGAGGGATGTCGCGCTGCTGCCGTTGAACATGCTGCGGCGGGAGGCGGCGGGGCGCACGGCGGCGCCGGGGTTGCTGGAGCGGATCGCGCAGGGGAAGCTCGAGCTTGGCGTACGGGAGTTCGCGTTGGCACAGGCGGGCGAGGCGCTCGAGTGGATCGCGACCCGCGGACACGGTGGGCGGGCGGTGTTGACGGCCTGAGGCTCCGTGCTGGGGTTCGCTTCGCTCACCGCCAGCCTACGAGCGCGGTTGAATGCGAATTCGTAGGCTGGCGGTGAGCGCAGCGAACCCCAGCTTCATCGTAGGGTGGCGCGGCGCAGCCGCGGACGGTGAGCGACAGCGAACCCCACCGCTCCCACTTCCTTCCCCCTAGGGTATTCCCGCCCCCGAATAACCCATGACTTTTCATATGTTTCTGCTTAAACTAATCGCGCACCGGAGACCCCCATGGCCGAGAGATCATTCGTCGAGGAAGTGAAGAAGCTGCGCCTGGGCGCCGGCGAGCCGTTCCGCGGCGAAGGCATCCTGGCGGTGACCAAGGCGCTGCTGGAATCGGGCGTCTCCTACGTCGCCGGCTACCAGGGCGCGCCGATCTCGCACCTGATGGACGTGCTGGCCGATGCGCAGGACATCCTGGCCGAACAGGGCATCCGCTTCGAGAACAGCGCCAGCGAGGCCACCGCCGCCGCGACGCTCGCCGCGTCCGTCAACTACCCGCTGCGCGGCGCCGTCACCTTCAAGTCCACCGTCGGCACCAACGTCGCGTCCGACGCACTGGCCAACCTGGCTTCCGGCGGCGTCACCGGCGGCGCGCTGATCGTCGTCGGCGAGGACTACGGCGAAGGCTCCTCGATCATGCAGGAGCGCAGCCACGCCTTCGCGATGAAGTCGCAGATCTGGCTGCTGGACCCCAGGCCCAACCTGCCCAGCATCGTGCAGGCGGTCAAGCAGGGCTTCGAACTCTCCGAGGCCAGCCACACCCCGGTGATGCTGCAGCTGCGCATCCGCGCCTGCCACGTGCACGGCGAGTTCATCGCCGGCGAGAACCGCCGCCCCGACTTCACCATCGCGCAGGCGCTCGAGAATCCGCGGCGCGACGTGAGCCGCATCGTGCTGCCGCCGGCCAGCTTCGTGCACGAGCAGGAGAAGGTGCGCGAGCGCTGGCCCGCCGCCGTGCGCTTCATCGAGGAGCACCGGCTCAACGAATTCTTCGCCGAGGGCGCCGACGACATCGGCATCGTGGTGCAGGGCGGCAGCTACAACACCACCGTGCGGGTGCTGGAGCGCCTGGGCTTCGCCGACGTCTACGGCAACAGCCGCATCCCGCTGTACTGCATGAACGTGGCCTACCCCGTCATCGACAGCGAGGTGCTGCGCTTCTGCGAAGGCAAGCGCGCCGTGCTGATGGTGGAGGAGGGCCAGCCCAACTACATCGAGCAGAACATCGCGACCATCCTGCGCCAGGCCGGCTCGACGACGGCGCTGCACGGCAAGGACCTGCTGCCGGTGGCCGGCGAGTACACCGCCGCCGAGACGCTCAAGGGCGTGCGCGCCTTCCTGGAGCGCTACGGCCGCCTGCAGCCCGCGCCGGCCGCCACCGCGCCCAAGGTGATCCCGCTCAAGCCGCTGGCCGAGAGCGTGGCCGCACGCCCGCCCGGCTTCTGCACCGGCTGCCCGGAGCGCCCGATCTTCACCGCGATGAAGCTGGTCGAACGCGAGCTGGGCCCGCACCACGTCAGCGCCGACATCGGCTGCCACCTGTTCTCCATCCTGCCGCCCTTCAACATCGGCAACACGACGATGGGCTACGGCCTGGGCAGCGCCGGCGCCTCCGCGCTGAACGCGCCGGCCGGCAAGCGCGCGATCAGCGTGATGGGCGACGGCGGCTTCTGGCACAACGGCCTCACCAGCGGCGTCGCCAACGCGGTGTTCAACCAGAGCGACAACCTCACCATCGTCGTCGACAACAGCTACACCTCGGCCACCGGCGGCCAGGACATCCTGTCCTCGACGGCGCACAACAAGACGCGCAGCACCGGCCACGCGATCGAGAAGGCGGTCAAGGGCGTCGGCGTCAAGTGGGTCAAGACGATGCGACGCACCTACGACGTCGCCGGCATGCGCGACGCGCTGCGCGAGGCGCTCACCACCAAGGCCAAGGGCCCCAAGGTCCTGATCGCCCAGTCCGAGTGCATGCTGAACAAGCAGCGGCGCGAGAAACCCATCGTGCGCAAGAAGGCCGCCGCCGGCGAGCGCGTGGTGCGCGAGCGCTTCGGCATCGATGCCGACACCTGCACCGGCGACCACTCGTGCATCCGCCTCTCCGGCTGCCCGTCGCTTTCCATCAAGCCCAATCCCGATCCGCTGCGCACCGACCCCATCGCCACCGTGCTCGACTCCTGCGTCGGCTGCGGCCTGTGCGGCGAGGTCTCGCACGCCGCGGTGCTGTGCCCGTCCTTCTACAAGGCGCAGATCGTCACCAACCCGAGCCGCTGGGACCGCCTGCGCCAGCGCGTGCGCGGCGCCGTCATCGGCCACCTGCAGCGCCGCGACGCCCGCGCCCGCGAGCGCTACGCCTTCTGAGGACCCGCATGAACACGGTGCAGCCGATCAAGATCGCCATCCTCGCCATGGGCGGGGAGGGCGGCGGCGTGCTGGCCGACTGGATCGTCGACCTCGGCGAAGCCAACGGCTACATCGCGCAGACCACTTCCGTGCCGGGCGTCGCCCAGCGCACCGGCGCGACGATCTACTACGTCGAGATGTTCCCCCGCGCGCAGGCGGAGCAGGACGGCGGCCACCCGGTGCTGGCGCTGATGCCGCTGCCGGGCGACGTGGACGTGGTGCTGGCCTCCGAGCTGATGGAAGCCGGCCGCGCCGTGCAGCGGGGGCTGGTGACGCCGGACCGCACCACGCTGATCGCGTCGACCCACCGCGTGTACGCCATCGCGGAGAAGACGGCGATGGGCGACGGCCGCGCCGATAGCAACAACCTGCTCGCGCATGCGGAAGCGGCCGCGCGCCGCTTCGTGCGCTTCGACATGGCGCAGGCGGCGGAAGAGGCGGGCAGCGTGATCAGCGCCGTGCTGTTCGGCGCGCTCGCCGGCACCGGGGTGCTGCCCTTCAGCCGCGCGCAGTTCGAAGCGACCATCGAGCGCGGCGGCGTGGGCGTGAAGGCGAGCCTCGCCGCCTTCGGCGCCGCCTACGCCCGCGCCAGCGGACCGCAAACCAGCGAAGCACCCGCGCCGACGCCGGTGCAGCCCGTGGGCACGCCGCGCGACCCGCAGGTGCGCGCGCTGCTGGAGCGCGTGGCGAAGGAGTTCCCGGAGGCGGCGCGGCACGTGCTGGTCGAAGGCGTGCGCCGCCTGGTCGACTATCAGGACCCGGCCTACGCCGGCCTGTACCTGGACCGCCTCGCACGCGTGCAGCAGCTGCCGCAGGACGGCGAGGCGCACCTGCTGGTGGAGACCGCGCGCCACCTGGCGCTGTGGATGTCCTACGAGGACACGGTGCGCGTGGCCGAGCTGAAGACGCGCGAGGGCCGCTTCCGGCGCGTCGGGGAGGAAGTGCACCTGAAGCAGGACCAGCTGGTCGCGATCAGCGAATACATGCACCCGCGGGTGGAGGAGATCTGCGACACGCTGCCGGCCGGCCTGGGCCGCTGGCTGGCGGGTTCCGGTGCCCCGCGGCGCCTGCTGGAGCGCTTCACGCGCAAGGGCCGGGTCGTGAAGACCAGCTCGCTGGGCGGCTTCCTGCTGCTGTACACGCTGGCGGGCCTCAAGCGCTGGCGGCGCGGGTCGCTGCGCTACCAGGTCGAGAACGCCCGCATCGAGGACTGGCTGGCCCGCATCGCCGCGGCCGCCACCATCAACCCGCAGCTCGCGACCGAACTCGCCCAGTGCCAGCGCCTGGTCAAGGGCTACAGCGACACGCACGCGCGCGGCCTGCGCAATTACGAGACGCTGGTCGACGCCGTGCAGCGCGCCGGCGCCCGCATCGCGCCGGCGACCGTGCGCGAGCTGCGCGACGCGGCGCTGGCCGACGAGCACGGCGACAAGCTGCGCATCCTGCTGCAGCGGCATGCGCTCGCCGCGGCGGCCCAGCCCGCGCCGGCGGCGCAGCCGGCCCGCATCGAGGAAGCCGTCCAATGACGTTCGCGCTGCGGGTCGCCGAGGCGCGCGACCTGAATCCCCTCATCCGCCTGCTGCGCCTGCGCGCGCAAGACGGCGCCGTGCTGCCGGGCTACACCGCCGGCGCCCACGTGCGGGTGCAGGTGCGACTGCCGGAAGGCAAGACGGACTGGCGCCACTACTCGCTCGTGAGCCTCGCCACGGATGCCGACCTGGCCGCCCCGCGCGAGTACGTCATCGCCGTGCGGCGCGAGGATGAGGGCCGCGGCGGTTCGCGCTTCATGCACCAGGTGCAGGCGGGCGACACGCTCACCGTGGAGCCGCCGAAGAACGAATTCCCCCTGCACGCGGGTGGCGGCTGCGCCGTGCTGGTCGCCGGGGGCATCGGCATCACGCCGCTGGCCACGATGGCCGCGCGATGCAAGGCGGCCGGGCAGGCCGTGCGCCTGCACTACGCGGGCCGCAGCCGCGAGCTGATGGCCTTCCTGCCGGAACTGCAGGCGCTCCTGGGCGAGGACCTGCGCGTGCACGCCGACGCGGAAGCCGGCGCCCCGCTGGACGTCGACGCGCTGCTCGCCGGCTGCGGCGAAGCCGACCAGCTCCACGTCTGCGGCCCCAAGCCGCTGCTGGACGCGGTGCTGGCGAAGACGCAGGCGCGCGGCTGGACGCACGAGCGCGTGCACTTCGAGCTGTTCACCACCCCCGTGGCCGAGGCCGGCGACCGTCCGTTCGAGGTGGTGCTGTCGCAGTCCGGCCAGAGCTTCGAGGTGCCGGCGGACCAGACCCTGCTGGACTGCCTGATCGCGCACGGCTGCGACCCGATGTTCGACTGCAAGCGCGGCGAATGCGGCGTCTGCACCGCCACCGTGCTGGAAGGCGAGGTGGACCACCGCGACTACTTCCTGAGCGACGCCGAGAAGGCTTCCGGGAAGGTGATGCAGGTCTGCGTCTCGCGCGCGCGCGGGCCGCGGCTGGTCCTGGACATGTAAGGAGCGAATGGTGACGACGAACTACCGCGGCAATCCCGAGGCGGTGCGCGCCCTGGTCCAGCCGGACCGCGTGCACCGCGACCTGTACATCAGCCAGGAAGTGTTCGAGCTGGAGCAGGAGCACTTCTTCGCCAACACCTGGAACTACGTCGGCCACGACAGCCAGATCCCGAAGAACGGCGACTACATCACCAACGAGATCGGCGGCCGCCCGCTGATCATCGTGCGCCACACCGACGGCAGCGTGCGCGTCATGATGAACCGCTGCGCGCACAAGGGCTCGCGGCTGGTGAGCGACGCCTGCGGCAACACCGGCAAGTTCTTCCGCTGCCCCTACCACGCCTGGACCTTCAAGACCGACGGCGCGCTGCTGGCGATCCCGCTGAAGAACGGCTACGAGGGCACGCGCCTGTCGGAATGCGAGAGCGCCAAGGGCCTCGTGACCGTGCCCAACGTGCGCGTGTACCGCGGCTTCATCTTCGTGAAGCTCAACGACGCCGGCCCCGGCTTCGAGGAGTACTTCGGCGAGTCGCTCAGCTCCATCGACAACATGGCCGACCGCTCGCCCGAGGGCGAGCTGGAGATCGCCGGCGGTTGCCTGCGCTTCGTGCACCAGTGCAACTGGAAGATGTTCGTCGAGAACCTGAACGACACCATGCACCCCATGGTGGCGCACGAGTCCTCGGCAGGCACGGCCAAGAAGATGTGGGCCGACAAGCCCGCCGACCTGCCCAAGCCGATGGCGATCGAGCAGTTCGTCCCCTTCATGTCCGACTACAAGTTCTTCGAGGACATGGGCGTGCGGGTCTACGACAACGGCCACAGCTTCTCGGGCGTGAACTTCAGCATCCACAGCAAGTACTCCGGCATCCCGGCGTACGAGGAGGCGATGCTCAAGGCCTACGGCGAGGAACGCACGAAGCAGATCCTGGGCCTCACGCGCCACAACACGGTCTACTACCCCAACCTGACCATCAAGGGCGCGATCCAGGCCATCCGCGTGGTGAAGCCGATCGCGGCCGACAAGTGCGTGGTGGAAAGCTGGACCTTCCGCCTCAAGGGCGCGCCGCCGGAGCTGCTGCAGCGCACCACCATGTACAGCCGCCTGATCAACTCGCCGTTCTCGGTGGTGGGTCACGACGACCTGCAGGCCTATCGCGGCATCCAGGCCGGACTGCACGGCAGCGGCAACGACTGGATCAGCCTGCACCGCAACTACGACGAGAGCGAGATCGGCAAGGCGGAGGTGACCACCAACGGCACCAGCGAGATCTCCATGCGCAACCAGTACCGCGCCTGGGCGAAGTACATGACGCTGACGATGTGAGGATGGCCATGGAACCGACCCGCCAGGACCTGATCGACTTCGTGGTGCGCGAGGCGCGCCTGCTGGACGCCAAGAACTACGAGGCGTGGAACGCGCTGTTCACCGAGGACGGCATCTACTGGGTGCCGCTGGTGCCCGACCAGCCGGACGGCATCAACCACACCTCGCACCTGTACGAGGACAAGCTGCTGCGCGACCTGCGCGTCGAGCGCCTGAAGAGCCCGCGCGCCTTCTCGCAGCAGCCGCCCAGCCGCTGCCATCACCTGCTGCAAACCCCTACGGTCGAAACCTTCGACCCGGCGGCCAATCAGTACGTGGTGCGCACCGAGTTCCACTACACCGAGGCCCAGGGCGACGAACTGCAGTTCCTGGTGGGCCACTGCCTGCACCACCTGGTGGTGCAGGACGGCGCGCTGCGCATCCGGCTGAAGCGGGTGAACCTGCTCAACCCCGACGCCGCCCTGCAGGCGGTGCAGCTGTTCATCTGATGACGACCGTCCACCAGCGCTTCGCCGCCACCGCCGCGCGCGCGCCGGCGAGCGAGTTCCTGTTCGTCGACACGGTGACGGCGCAGGCCTACGGCATCGCCGCGAGACCCGTCACCTGGGGCGAAGCGGCGGCGGAAGTGGAGCGCCTGCGCGCAGGCTATGCGGCCGCCGGCTATGGCCATGGCCACCGCGTCGGCCTGCTGCTGGAGAACCGTCCGGCTTTCCTGTTCCACTGGTTCGCCCTCAACGCGCTGGGCGTGAGCGTGGTGCCGGTGAACGCGGAGATGCGCTCGGCCGAACTGGAATACCTGGTGGGGCACAGCGAAATCTGCCTGGCCGTGACGCTGCCGCAGCGGGCGGGGGATCTGCAGGCGGCCGCAAGGACCGCGGGCGTGGCGATGGGCACCTGGGATGCGGCGGAGATCGCTGCCTTGCCGAAGGCGCCGACCACGCCGCCGGTGGAGGGCCACCCCGGCCTCGCGACCGAGTGCGCGCTGCTCTACACCTCCGGCACCACCGGCCGGCCCAAGGGCTGCATCCTCTCCAACGAATACTTCCTCCGTGCGGGCGACTGGTACGCGGGCCTCGACGGCGTCTGCTCGGTGCGTCCCGATGCCGAGCGCATCATCACGCCGCTGCCGCTGAACCACGTGAACGCGATGGCCTTCTCCACCATGGTGGTGCTGACGGCGGGCGGCTGCCTGGTGCAGCTGGATCGCTTCCATCCCAGGAGCTGGTGGCAGAGCGTGCGCGACAGCCGCGCGACCATCGTGCATTACCTGGGCGTGATGCCGGCGATGCTGCTGTCCGCGCCCGCCTCGGAGGCCGACCGCGCGCACGCCGTGCGCTGGGGTTTCGGCGCCGGCGTGGACCGCAAGAACCATGGTGTCTTCGAGGAGCGCTTCGGCTTCCCCCTGGTGGAGGCCTGGGCGATGACCGAGACCGGCGCCGCCGCCTGCGTGATGGCCAACCACGAGCCGCGCCACATCGGCCAGAGCTGCTTCGGCAAGGCGGAGTCCTTCGTGGAGATCCGGCTGCTGGACGAGGCCGGCAACGAAGCCGCGCCCGGCGTCCCCGGCGAACTGCTGGTGCGCTCCAGCGGCCCCGATCCGCGCCGCTACTTCTTTTCCGGCTACCTGAAGGACGAAGCCGCGACGGCCGAGGCCTGGGCCGGCGGCTGGTTCCACACGGGCGACATGGTGAAGCGCGACGCGGCGGGCCACCTGTACTTCATCGACCGCAAGAAGAACGTGATCCGCCGCAGCGGCGAGAACATCTCCGCCGTGGAAGTCGAGAGCGTGCTGAACCAGCACCCGGCGGTCAAGAGCGCCGCCGTCGCCGCGACACCGGACGAACTGCGCGGCGACGAGGTGCTGGCCTGCATCATCCCGCGCGACCCGGTGCCCGCGGCCGAGCGCGAGGCGCTGGCCGCCAGCATCGTGCGGCACGCGCTGGCGCAGCTGGCCTACTACAAGGCGCCGGGATATGTCGCCTTCGTGCCCGAGGTGCCGCTCACGCCCTCGCAGAAGATCCAGCGCGGCCAGCTGCGCGAGCTCGCACGGGCGCTGCCCGGGCAGCCGCACTGCGTCGACACGCGCGGCCTGAAGAAGAGGGCGCCATGAGCCGACGCCAGTCCTACGAAGGCGTCGCCGTCGCCGTGCCGGTGACGGTGCCCTACGTGCGCTACTCCACGCACAACGCCCACTGGTTCATCGGCCAGGCACTGCAAGCGCTGGTCCGCGAGTCCGGCATCGCCAAGGAACAGATCGACGGCCTCACCATCAGCAGCTTCTCGCTGGTGCCCGACACGGCCGTCGGCGTGACGCAGCACATGGGCGTCTCGCCGCGCTGGCTGGACCACATCCCCACCGGCGGCGCCTCCGGCGTGATGTCGCTGCGCCGCGCCGCCCGCGCCGTGCAGGCGGGCGACGCCGACATCGTCGCCTGCGTGTCGGCGGACACCAACCACGTCGATTCCTTCCGGCTCACGCTGGGTTCCTTCAGCAACTTCGCGCGCGACGCCAGCTACCCCTACGGCTCGGGGGGCCCCAACTCGATCTTCGCCATGATCACGGCGAACTACATGCGCACCTACGGCGCGCGGCGCGAGGACTTCGGCCGCATCGCCGTGGCCCAGCGCCGCAACGCGCTGCTCAATCCCAATGCCCTGTTCAAGAAGCCGCTGACGCTGGAGGAGTACATGGGCGCGCGGCCGATCTCCGACCCGATCCACCTGTTCGACTGCGTGATGCCCTGCGCCGGCGCCGAGGCCTTCCTGGTCATGCGCGAGGAGCGCGCCCGCGAGCTGGGCTTGCCGCACGTGCTGGTGCGCGGCGCGATCGAGCGGCACAACGCCTACTCGGACGACCCGATCATGGTGCGCGGCGGCTGGCGCATGGACCGCGAGGACCTCTACGCGCAGGCCGGGGCGAAGCCGGACGACGTCGACTTCGTCCAGACCTACGACGACTACCCGGTCATCGTGATGATGCAGTTCGAGGACCTGGGCTTCTGCGAGAAGGGCGAGGGCCCGGCCTTCGTGCGCGCGAAGAGCACCACCTTCGACGGCGACTTCCCCAACAACACCAGCGGCGGCCAGCTCTCCTGCGGCCAGGCCGGCGCGGCCGGCGGCTTCCTGGGCATGACCGAGGCGATCCGCCAGCTCACCGGCCAGGCCGGCGAGCGCGCGGTGAAGGATGCCCGGCTGGGCCTGGTCACCGGCTTCGGCATGGTGACCTACGACCGGTGCCTGTGCACGGGCGCCGTGCTGCTCGGGAGATCGTCATGACCATGCCGCTGATGAAGCCGAAGCGCAAGAACCCGGTCCTGCGCACCCGGCAGATGAACCTGCCGCCCTGGGCGCGCGGCCGCGTCGCGCAGGGCATGACGGCGGCGGCCGCCGAGGGCCGCTTCGAGCTGCAGGTCTGCAAGGACTGCAGCGCCGTGCAGTACCCGCCGCGCGAGGCCTGCCACCAGTGCCTGTCGCCGCGGCTGCAGTGGAAGCCGCAGTCCGGCGCGGGCCAGCTGCTGGCGAGCACGACCCTGCACCACAGCAACGACCTGTTCTTCCGCGAGCGCCTGCCCTGGCGCCTGGGGCTGGTGCAGCTGGATGCGGGCCCTTCCATCATGGTGCACCTGCACGGCGAGGTGGGCGACGCGCCCACGCGCGTGCACGTCGGCGCCCGCCTGGACCGCGCCGGCCAGGCGGTGCTGATCGGATTTCCCCCCGACGGGAGCGAACACATGGCAGACGACAGGATGCTGCGAGAAATGACGAGCGACCCCAAGTTCCGCAAGGTGCTGGTCACAGACGGCAAGACCGCCGTGGGCCAGGCCATCGTGCAGGCGATGGTGAAGGCCGGCGCCGAGATCGTCTGGGTGGGCCACGCCGAGCCGTGGAAGAAGCTGCCCGGCTTCGACGACATCACCGCCCTGCCGCAGGTCACGCTGGTGCCGCTGGACCTCACCAACGGCAAGTCGGTGACCGAGCTGGCCGGCTCCATCGGCGGCAAGGTGGACATCGTGATCAACAACGCCGAGGTGCACCGCGCCTTCGGCATCTCCGGCCGCCGCGGCACCGACGTCGCGCGGATGGAGATGGACATCAACTACTTCGGCCTGCTGCGCCTGGCGCAGGAGTTCGGCCCGGCGCTGCGCGGGCGTTCGGCCGACGGCGTGACGCATGCGGCGGCCTGGGTGAACCTGCTGTCGATCTACGCGCTGTCGAACTTCCCGCCGCACGGCACCTTCTCCGCCTCCAAGGCCGCGGCGCTGTCGCTCGCGCAGTGCCTGCGCGCGGAGATGCGCCCGGCCGGCATCCGCGTGATCAACCTGTTCCCGGGCCCGATCGACGACGAGTGGAACCAGAACCTGCCGCCGCCCAAGGTGGCGCCGGCGGCGCTGGCCAGTGCCATCGTCAAGGCGCTGAAGGAAGGCATCGAGGACGTCTACCCCGGCGACGTCGCCCAGGAATGGCTGGAGCGCTGGCGCGACAACCCCAAGGTGCTGGAGCGCGAACTCGCTTCGGGCGGGAGCTGAACATGACACAGGCAACGAACACCGTGCTGGGCGCCGTCGCGATGGCGCTCGCCAGCGGCCGCATCCGCGTGGTGGACCTCACGCAGACGCTCACGCCGGAATTCCCGCAGATCGCGCTGCCGCCCGAGATGGGCCAGTGCTGGCCGTTCCGCATCGAGGAGGTTTCGAAGTACGACGACCGCGGCCCGGGCTGGTACTGGAACAACTTCTCCTGCGGCGAGCACACGGGCACGCACTTCGACGCGCCCATCCACTGGATCTCCGGCCGCGACCTGCCGAACAACTCGGTGGACACGATCCCCGTGCAGAACTTCGTGGCGCCGGCCTTCGTGATCGACTGCTCCGAGGAAGTGAAGAAGGACCCGGACTACCTGCTCACCGTGGAGGACATCGAGCGCTTCGAGCAGGCGCACGGCCGCATCACCCCCGGCGCCTGGGTGCTGATGCGCACCGACTGGTCCAAGCGCACCGACCCCGAGGCCTACCAGAACTTCGACGAGACCGGTCAGCACACGCCCGGCCCCAGCACCGAAGCCGTGCAGTTCCTGGTCGAACAGCGCCAGGTGCTGGGCTTCGGCTCCGAGGCGATCGGCACGGACGCGGGGCAGGGCTACCACCTGCGGCCGCCTTACCCCTGTCACTACTTCATGCACGGCGCCAACCGCTACGGGCTGCAGTGTTTGACGAACCTGGATCTGTTGCCGCCCACGGGGACGCTGCTGATCTGCCCGCCGCTCAAGATCGAAAAGGGTAGCGGCAGCCCCCTGCGGGTGCTGGCGCTGGTGGAGGACAAGCCATGAAGGTCAACAAGGTGGCCGCCGTCACGGGCGGCAGCGCGGGCATCGGCAAGGCGATCTGCGAATCGCTGCTGGCGCAGGACTACGAGGTGATCTCGCTGGCGCGGCGCAAGAGCGAAACGAGCCATCCGCGCCTGCACAGCATCGAAGTGGACCTGTCCGACCGCGCGGCGACGGCGCAGGCCGCGCGCGAGATGGCGCAGCGCTTCGAGGTGACGACGATCGTGCACAACGCCGGCGTGATCCGCCCGGCGCTGCTGCCGGAGGTCGAACTGGAAGACCTCGACGCGCTGATGAACCTGCACCTGGGCTCGGCCGTGCTGCTGGTGCAGGCGGCCCTGCCGACCATGCGCGCGCGCCAGTTCGGCCGCATCCTGCTGATGTCCTCGCGCGCGGCCCTCGGCGCCCAGACGCGCACGAGCTATTCCGCCACGAAGGCCGGCATGCTGGGCATGGCCCGCACCTGGGCGCTGGAACTCGCGCGCGACGGCATCACCGTCAACGTAGTGGCCCCCGGGCCCGTTCACACGGAGATGTTCTACGACGTGATCCCGGCCGGCAGCGAGCGCGAGCAGAAGCTCGCCGCCTCCATCCCGGTGGGCCGCGTCGGCGAACCGGGCGACGTCGCCCGCGCCGTGTCCTTCTTCATCCATCCCGAGGCCGGCTTCATCACCGGCCAGACCCTGTATGTCTGCGGAGGCGCGAGCCTCGGCAGCATCGCCCTCTGACCCGCAGGAGAACCATGCAAGCCGTGAAGACCATCGCCGCCGCCGTCCTGGGCGCGGGCCTCGCACTGAACGCGTTCGCCGCCGACCTCAAGGTCGGCTTCATCACCTCGCTGTCCGGGCCCGTGTCCTCGCTGGGCATCCCGTACGCGAAAGGCATCCAGGCCGGCGCCGCCCACCTGCCCACGGTGGCCGGCCGCAAGGTGCAGCTGATCCAGCTGGACGACGCCTCCGATCCTTCGACGGCCGCGCGCAACGCGCGCAAGCTGATCGCCGAGGACAAGGTGGACGTGATCATCGGCACGGCCGGCTCGCCCGGCGCGCTGGCGATCGCCGCCGTCGCCCGCGAGACGAAGACGCCGCTGATCTCCATCGCCAATGCCAACCTTCCCGGCCCCGACGGCGAGTGGATGGTGACGCTGCCGCAGCCCGCGCCGCTGATGATCAACGCCGTCGTCGAGCGCATGAAGGCGAGCGGCGTCAAGACCGTGGGCTACATCGGCTTCTCCGACGCCTGGGGCGACCTGGTGTACGACTCGCTGGTGCCCGCCGCCAAGGCCGCCGGCATCCAGGTGGTCGCGAACGAACGCTACGCCCGCGCCGACAGCTCGGTGACGGGGCAGGTGCTGAAGATCGTCGCGGCGCACCCGGACGCCGTGCTGACCGGCACCTCCGGCACGCCGGGCGCGCTGCCCTACCGTGCGCTCGCCGAGCGCGGCTGGAAGGGCCAGATCTACGGCACGCACGCGCTGATCAATCCCGACTTCGTGCGCGTGGGCGGTTCCTCCGTCGACGGCCTGCTGGCGCCCACCGGCCCGGTGATCGTCGCCGAGCAGCTGCCCGCATCGAACCCGATCCGCAAGGTGTCGATGGACTTCCGGGCCGCCTACCAGAAGGTCCACGGCGCCGTGCCGACGGACGCTTTCTCCGCCTACTCCTATGACGCCTGGCTGCTGTTCGCCGACGCGGCGCAGCGCGCGGCCGCCAAGACCGAACCGGGCACGCCGGCTTTCCGTACCGCGCTGCGCGACGCGATCGTGAACACCAAGGAGCTGGTGGGCACGCACGGCGTCTACAACTTCAAGCCCGACAACCGCTACGGCTCCGACGAGCGCTCGCGCGTGATCGTCAAGCTGGACAAGGGCCAATGGAAGCTGGTGCCCTGAGGAGCAGCCGGTGAAGCCCACGCGCAAGCAGATCCTGGCCCTGGTGCAGGAGGATCGCGTCCACCGCGACCTGTACCTGAGCGAGGAGCTGTTCGCGCTGGAGCAGCGCCATTTCTTCGCCAACACCTGGAACTTCGTCGGCCACGCGAGCCAGGTCCCCGAGCCGGGCGACTGGATCACCGTCGAGATCGCCGGCCAGCCGCTGCTGATGGTGCGGCAGGCCGACGGCGGCATCCGCGTGCTGAACAACCGCTGCGCGCACAAGGGCATGCCGCTCGCCACCGACGCGAGCGGCCACGCCGGCAAGTTCCTGCGCTGCCCCTACCACGCCTGGACCTACAAGCTGGACGGCTCGCCGCTGGCCGTCCCCATCAAGAACGGCTACGAGGGCACGCGCCTCGCGGACTGCGAGTCGGGCCAGGGCCTGGGCGCGCCGGCGCACGTGGCGGTCTACCGCGACTTCGTGTTCTGCAAGATCAACGAAGGCGGTCCGGATTTCCGCGCCTACTTCGGCGAGGTGCTGGGCGCGATCGACAACCTGGTGGACCGCTCGCCGGTCGGCCGGCTGAAGGTGGAAGGCGGCGTGCTGCGCAACGTCATCCACTGCAACTGGAAGATGTACCTGGAGAACATCAACGACACCGTGCACCCGCAGTCGGCGCACGAGTCCGCGACCCAGGCCGCCAACCGCCTGTGGCAGGGGAAACCGGCCGATGCGCCCAAGCCGATGGCAATGGAGCAGATCCTGCCCTTCGGCGCCGGCTACGACTTCTTCGATCGCATGGGCGGCCGCGTCTACCCCAACGGCCACAGCATGCTGGGGGTGAACTTCAGCATCCACTCGGGCTACGCCCAGGTGCCGGAATACGAGGCGGCGCTGGTCGCCGCGCACGGGGCGGAGCGCACGGCCGAGATCCTGCAGCGCTCGCCGCAGAACTCGGTGTGCTTCCCCAGCCTGTCGGTGAAGAGCTCGCCGCAGGCGATCCGCGTCATCCGGCCGCTGGCGGCGGACCGCACGCTGGTGGAGGCCTGGAGCCTGCGGGCCGAGGGTGCGCCCGACTTGCTGTTCGATCGTTCCCTGACGTACAACCGCCTGGTGTTCTCGCCGATGTCGGTGGTGGCGCACGACGACGTGCACCTGTTCGAGAGCATCCAGCAGGGCCTGAAGGCCGGACGCAACGACTGGGTGAGCCTGCACCGCGACTTCGACCGTGCCGAACTGGAAGGCGGCACACGGGAAGTGAACGGCACCAACGAGCTGCTGATGCGCAACCAGTTCCGCGCCTGGGCGCAGTACATGACCGCCGACCTGCCGGAGTAGCGCCACCATGTCACCGCAGGACTTCATCGCGCACGAGGCGCGCCTGATCGACGAGCAGCGCTTCGACGAATGGCTGGCGCTGTTCGCCGAGGACGGCCGCTACTGGGTGCCGCTGGCGGGCGCCGCGCAGGAAGAGGGCGCGGCGTACAACGCGCTCGCCGACGAGGACCGCCTGCTGCTGTCGCTGCGCGTCGAGCGGCTGAAGAACCCGAAGGCGCATTCGCAGCATCCGCGCAGCCGCTGCCAGCACGTGCTGCAGGCCTCGCGGCAGGTGGCCGGCGACGCGGATACGTGCGAGCTGCGCACGCCCTTCCTCTACATCGAATCGCGCGGCGCGCGCCAGCTGCTGCTGGCGGGCTCCGCGACCCACCGCCTCGTGCGGGTGGGCGACCAATGGCGCATCCGTCTCAAGCGGGTCGACCTGCTGGACGCCGGCGAACCCTTGCCGGCGATCCAGCTTTTTCCTTGAGTCTTTCCCGTGCACCAGACCAAACCAACAGGAGACACACGATGAATGCTCTCACCCGCCGCGCCCTCTTCGGCGCCGCCCTTGCCTTCGGCCTCGCGGCCGGGGCCGCCGCCGCCGACCTGAAGGTGGGCCTCAGCGTCTCGCTGTCCGGCCCGAACTCCTCGCTCGGCGTCCCGTATGCCAAGGGCATGCAGGCCGCCGTGGCCTACAAGCCCGAGATCAACGGCCGCAAGGTGCAGCTGATCGTGCTGGACGACAACTCCGACCCGACCACCGCCGGCCGCAACGCCCGCAAGCTGATCGAGGAGGACAAGGTCGACGTGATCATGGGCACGTCCGGCGTGCCCGCCGCCATCGCGATGGCGCAGGTCGCGCGCGAGCTGAAGACGCCCATGATCGGGCTCACGCCCATCATCCTGAAGGGCGCCGACCTCGACTGGACGGTCACCGTCGCCCAGCCCACGCAGCTGATGGTGGACGCGGTCGTCGAGCGCATGAAGAAGAACGGCGTCAAGACCGTCGCCTACATCGGCTTCTCCGACGGCTGGGGCGACCTGGTGTACGACGCGCTGATGAAGGCGACGGCGCCGGCCGGCATCAAGGTGCTGACCAACGAGCGCTATGCCCGCGCCGATTCCTCGGTGACGGGCCAGGTGCTGAAGATCATCGCCGCGCATCCCGACGCCGTGATGACCGGCGGCGCCGGCACGCCGGGCGCGCTGCCCTACCTGGCGCTGGCCGCGCGCGGCTACAAGGGCCCGATCTACGGCCAGCACGGCCTGATCAACTCGGACTTCATTCGCGTCGGCGGCGCCGCCGTCGAAGGCACGCAGGTGCCCACCGGCCCGATCATCGTCGCCGAGCAGCTGCCGGCGAACTATCCGACCAAGAAGGTGGCGCTGGACTTCCGCAACATCTTCCAGAAGGTGAACAACGCGCCGACCACCGACGCCTTCTCCGCCTATTCCTTCGACGGCTACCTGGTGTTCGCCGACGCCGCCGCCCGCGCGATGCAGGCGACCAAGGCCGAATCGGGCACGCCCGAGTTCCGCGCCGCGCTGCGCGACGCGATCATGTCCACCAAGGAAGTGGTGGGCACGCACGGCGTCTACAACTTCAAGCAAGGCCAGCTCTATGGAGTGGACGAACGCGCCCGCGTGATCGTCACGCTGGACAAGGGCCACTGGAAGCTGGTTCCGTAAATGAGCTGGGACGTCGCACTCATCCTGGGCATCGACGGCCTGGCCAACGGGGCGGTGTACCTGCTGGCCGGCCTGGGCCTGGTGCTCATCTTCTCGGTGACCCGGGTGGTGTTCGTCCCCTTCGGCGACGTCGCCGCGTTCTCGGCGTTGAGCCTGGCCGCGTTCGAAACCCATCGCGTGCCGCCCACGATCGGCCTGGTGCTGACGCTGGCGGTGCTCGCGGTCGCCGCCGAGAGCTACGCGCTGTGGCGGCGTGGCGAGGCCGCGGCCATTCCGCGCGCGGTGCTGGGCTGGGGCGTGCTGCCGGCCTTGCCCTGCGCGCTGGCCTGGGCCGTCTCGGGCCAGCAGCTGCCGCATGCCGTCTTCATCATCGTCGCGATCCTGCTGGTGGTGCCGATCACGCCGCTGGTGGCGCGGCTGGCGCTGCAGCCCATCGCCGATGCCTCGGTGCTGGTGCTGCTGATCGCCTCGCTGGCGCTGCACTTCCTGCTGTCCGGGCTGGGCCTGCTGTTCTTCGGGCCGGAAGGCTCGCGCACGGCGCCGCTCGCCGAGGGCGCGCTGGCGCTGGCCGGCGGCTTCTCGGTCAGCGCGCAGGTCCTGCTGATGCTGGCGGCGGCCGTGGTGCTGAGCGCCTTGTTCTTCCTCGCCTTCGAGCGCACCGTGGTCGGCAAGGCGCTGCGCGCCACCGCCGTCAACCGCGTGGGCGCGCGCCTCGTGGGCATCCGGCCGGCGCGCACGGCGCTGCTGGCCTACACCTTCGCCTCGCTGCTGGCCGGCCTGATCGGCGTGCTGGTGGCGCCGGTGACGACCATGTACTACGACTCCGGCTTCCTGATCGGCCTGAAGGCCTTCGTGGCGGCCATCATCGGCGGCCTCGTGAGCTATCCGCTCACCGCGCTGGGCGCGCTGGCCGTCGGCATCGTGGAGAGCTTCGGCTCCTTCTGGAGCGGCGCGCTGAAGGACGTGATCGTGTTCAGCCTGCTGATCCCGGTGCTGATGCTGCGCTCGGCCATGATGCGGCACCCCGAGGAAGAAGCCGAGGAGCTGGACCAATGACGCAGCGCCGCCGTCATTTTGCGCTGGTGGGTGCCGTGGTCGCACTGGTGGCCGTCGCGCCGGCCTTGCTGGGGAACTTCGGTGTCAGCCTCTTGAACGACATCGGCATCGGCGCGCTCGTCGCGCTCGGCCTGGTGCTGCTGACGGGCGTGGGCGGCGCGACGTCCTTCGGGCAGGCGGCCTTCGTCGGCATCGCGGCCTACGCGAGCGCCTGGCTCACCACCGTGCATGGCGCCTCGCCGTGGCTGGGCTTGCCCTTCGCCCTGCTGCTCACGGGCGGCGCCGCGCTCTGCATCGGCCTGCTGACGCTGCGCCTGGGCGGGCACTTCCTGCCGCTGTCCACCATCGCCTGGGGCCTGTCGATCGCCATGCTGTTCGGCAACATCGATGCGCTGGGCCGCCACACGGGCATGTCCAACGTGCCGGCGCTGAGCATCGGGCCGTGGTCGCTGGTCGATCCGCGCGCGATGTACTTCCTGATCTGGGCGATCGTGGGCTTGGCCTGCTGGTTCAGCTACAACGTGCTGGCTTCCCGCAGCGGCCGCGCGATCCGCAGCCTGCGCGGCGGCAACACGCTGCTGGCGAGCGTGGGCGCGGACGCCTTCCGCGTGCGCCTGTGGCTGTTCGTGCTGGCGGCGCTGCTGGCCGGCATCGCCGGCTGGCTGTACGCGCACAAGAACCGCTTCGTCAGTCCCTCGCCCTTCGACGTGCGCGCCAGCATCGAATACCTGCTGATGGTGGTGGCGGGCGGCCTGGGGCAGTTGAGCGGCGCTCTGGTGGGATCGGCTCTCGTGCTGATCATGAAGAACGCGCTGCAGGACGTGCTGCCGCTGCTGTCGCAGCGCGGCGGCCAGCTGGAGGCGGTGGGCTTCGCGCTGCTGTTCATCCTGCTGCTGCACCATGCGCGCGGCGGCCTCATGGGCTTCGTGACGCGCTGGACGCGCGGGCGCTTCGCGCCGGCGGTGGCGGTGCGCCCGCCGGAAGCGCCGCCGCTGCCGCGGCGCACGCTGCCGCCACGCGGCGAGAAGCTGCTGGCAGTGCGCAACGCGGTCAAGCGTTTCGGCGGCCTGGTGGCGGTGAACGACGTCAGCTTCGAGGTGCGCGCGGGCGAGATCGTCGGCCTGATCGGCCCGAACGGCGCCGGCAAGTCCACGATGTTCAACCTGCTCACGGGCACGCTGGCGATGACCAGCGGCCACGTGGAGTTCCTGGGCCAGGACGTCACCGGGCTGGCCCAGCGCACGATCGCCAACCGCGGCATGGCGCGCACCTTCCAGCACGTGAAGCTGCGCCCGCACATGAGCCTGCTGGACAACGTGGCGCTCGGCGCCCACGGCCGCACCCGCGCCGGCTTGCTGGCCGCGGGCCTGCGCCTGGACCGGCGCGAGGAAGCGCAGATCCTGGCCGAGGCCTGGCGGCAGCTGGAACGCATCGGCCTGGCCGGGCGCGCGCACGAACTCGCGGGCAGCCTGCCGCTGGGCACGCAGCGCATCCTGGAGATCGCCCGCGCGCTGGCGGCCGACCCGGTGTTGCTGGTGCTGGACGAGCCGGCCGCGGGCCTGCGCCGCAAGGAGAAGCAGGAACTGGGCGAGCTGCTGCGCAAGCTGCGCGCCGAGGGCGTGACCATCCTGATCGTCGAGCACGACATGGACTTCGTGATGAAACTGGTGGACCGCCTGGTGGTCATGAACTTCGGCTCCAAGCTGACCGAGGGCGAGCCGGCGATGGTGCGGGCGGATCCGGCGGTGCAGGCCGCTTACCTGGGCGGCGCCGTCGCCGCGCCGGCGGCGCCTGCGGAGCCGGCGCGCAAGGTCGCGGGGGCGCCGGCATGAGCGCGGCGATGCTGGAGATCCAGGACCTGCACGTTTCGTACGGGCAGGTCGATGCGGTGCGGGGCGTGTCGCTCACCTTGCAGCCGGGACAGATCGTCTCGGTGATCGGCCCCAACGGCGCCGGCAAGACGACGCTGCTGGCCGCCGCCATGGGCCTGCTGCCGTCCAAGGGGGGATTGCGCTTCGAGGGCGAGAGCCTCGATGGGCTCGACGTGGAAGCGCGCGTCGAGCGCGGCCTGTGCCTGGTGCCGGAGAAGCGCGAGCTGTTCGGCGAACTGACCGTGCTGGACAACCTGATGCTGGGCGCCTTCTCGAGGAAGCTGCGCGGCTCGGCGCTGAAGAGCCGGCTCGACTTCGTCTACGAGCGCTTCCCGCGCCTGGGTGAGCGCCGCGCGCAGCGCGCCGATACGCTCTCGGGCGGCGAGCGGCAGATGCTGGCGCTGGGGCGCGCGCTGATGTCCTCGCCGCGCCTGCTGATGCTGGACGAGCCGAGCCTGGGCCTCGCGCCGCTGATCGTGCAGGAGATCCTGGCGATCGTGCGCGGCCTGCGCGGCGAGGGCGTGTCCATCCTGCTCGTGGAGCAGAACGCGCGCGCGGCGCTGGACAGCTCGGACCATGGCTACGTGCTGGAGACCGGCGAGGTCGCCCTGAGCGGCGCCTCGGCCGACCTCGCGGGCGACCCGCGGGTGCAGGCCACCTACCTCGGCGGGGCCACCGATGAAGACTGAGTGGCTGCTGCCGCCGGGCGAGCGCACGGTGCCCGCCTTGCTGCAGCGGCAGGCGCAGCGGTTCGGCGACCGGCCCTTCCTGGAGATGCCGGGAGCGCAGTGGCGGCACAAGGATGCGGCGGAAGTGGCGGCGCGCCGCGGCGGCGCGTTGCGGGCCGCGGGCGTGGGGCGCGGGGATCGCGTGGCGATCATGTGCTCCAACCGCGTGGAGTTCCTCGAGACGGTGCTGGGGTGCGGGTGGATCGGCGCGGTGGCCGTGCCGGTGAACAGTGCGTCCATGGGGCCGCAGATCGGGTACCTGCTGGCGGACAGCGCGGCGCGGTTCATGGTGATCGAGGAGGGGTTTCTTCCGAGGTTGGAGACGGCGGAGCTGGGGCGGACGGCGTTGGAATGCATGTGGGTGGTCGGTGGGGTTCGCTTCGCTCACCGCCACCCTACGGGCGCCGCATTCGTAGGGCGGGGTGAGCGCAGCGAACCCCACCGACCGGCACCGCGCATCGAACCCTGGCCCGCTGCCGGCGAACCCATCCCCGCCGAACCCGTCCTGCCCTCCGACCCGCTCGCCATCCTCTACACCTCCGGCACCACCGGCCCGTCCAAGGGCGTGCTGTGCCCGCACGCGCAGTACTTCTGGTGGGGCGCCAACACGGCGAGCGTGCTGGGATTGCGCGAGGACGACGTGCTGTGCACGACGCTGCCGCTGTTCCACATCAACGCGCTCAACACCTTCGCGCAGGCCGCCGTCGTCGGCTGCCGCGTCACGTTCCTGGAGAAGTTCTCCGCCTCCGGCTTCTGGCCGGCGATGGCGCGCAGCGGCGCGACGGTGGTGTATCTCCTCGGCGCGATGGTCCCCATCCTGCTGGCGCAGCCGCCAGGCCCCGCGGAGCGCGACCACCGCGTGCGCATCGGCCTGGGCCCCGGCGTCCCCGCGTCGGCCGGCGCGGCGTTCCATGAGCGCACCGGCGTCACGCTGCTGGAAGGCTACGGTTCCACCGAGACGAACTTCGTGATCGCCACCGCGCCCGATGCGCCGCGGCGCGGCGTCATGGGCTGGCTGCGGCCCGGCTTCCATGCGCGCGTGGTGGACGAGGCCGACAACGAGCTGCCCGCCGGCGAGGCCGGCGAGCTGGTGCTGCGCGCCGACGAGCCCTTCGCCTTCGCGTCCGGCTACTTCGGCAAGCCGCAGCAGACGGTGGACGCCTGGCGCAACCTGTGGTTCCACACCGGCGACCGCGTGGTGCGCGAGGCCGACGGCGCCTTCCGCTTCGTCGACCGCATCAAGGACGCGATCCGCCGCCGCGGCGAGAACATCTCGTCCTGGGAAGTGGAGCAGGTGCTGCTGGCGCATCCCGCCGTCGCCGCCGTCGCGGTGTTCCCCGTGCGCTCCGAACTCGCGGAAGACGAGGTCATGGCCGCCGTGGTGCTGCGCGAGGGCGCCGTGCTGCAGGCGGCCGAACTCGCCGCCTTCTGCGACGCGCGCCTGCCGAAGTTCGCCGTGCCGCGCTACGTCGCCTTCGAGACCGAGCTGCCCCGCACCGAGAACGGCAAGGTGCAGAAATTCCGGCTGCGCGAGCGCGGCGTCCCGCCCGGGTGCTGGGACCGCGCCGCCGCGGCCCACTGAAAGGGATCATGCTGCTGAAGGGAAGACACGCCCTGGTGACCGGCGCCGCGCGCGGCATCGGCGCCGCCATCGCGCGCACGCTGGCCGAAGAGGGCGCCACGCTCACGCTGCTGGGGCGCCGGCGCGAGACGCTCGCCGCGCTGGCGCGCGAGCTGCCCGGCGCGCATGGCCTCGTCGTGGCCGACATCGCCGATCCGGCGCAGGTGCAGGCCGCCTTCGCCGAGGCGCGCGCGGCGCGCGGGCCGATCACCGTCCTCGTGAACAACGCCGGCCAGGCGGAGAGCGCGCCGTTCGCCAGAACCTCGCTGGAGCTGTGGCAGCGCATGCTGGGCGTCAACCTCACCGGCAGCTTCCTGTGCGCGCAGGCGGCGCTGCCCGACATGCTGGCGGCAGGGCAGGGCCGCATCGTCAACGTTGCCAGCACGGCGGCGCAGAAGGGCTACGCCTACGTGAGCGCCTATGTCGCGGCCAAGCACGGCGTGCTGGGGCTCACGCGTTCGCTCGCGCTGGAGGTGGCGCGCAAGGGCATCACGGTCAACGCCGTGTGCCCCGGCTACACCGAGACCGACATCCTGCGCGAGAGCATCGCGAACGTGGTGGCGAAGACGGGACGCAGCGAGGAAGAGGCCCGCGCCGGGTTCGCCTCGGGCAACCCGCAGCAGCGCATCGTGCAGCCGCAGGAAGTGGCCGACGCCGTGCGCTGGCTGTGCGGTTACGGCGCCGCGGCGATCACCGGGCAGGCGATCTCGGTTTCGGGCGGGGAGGTCATGTGAGCTTCCGCGTCGGATGGGCTGGCACTTGAGTGTTGCGCTTCCGCGGCGAGCCTCCATAATGGTCCGCGGAAGGAGGCAGCGGCCGTGCGCCTGAACGAGGAGTCCGCTTCGTGGTGGCCGAGCTCGGATCCGCGGGAGCACGCCGACGGCTTCGTCGAGGCGCACCGGCAGCGCATCTTCATGGGCCTGTCGGTGGCCGGCACGGTGCTGCTGGGCCCCTTCGCCGTCAACAACTTCTTCCAGGACCGCCCGATCCTCGGCGTGGTCACCAGCGCGTTCGTGATCGGGCTGCTGGTCAACGCCTTCGCCATCGCGCGCTCGGGCCGGCCGGTGGTCCCGGCCACCGCGATCTTCCTCGCCTCGCTGTTCGGGCTCGCCTTCGCGATGTACCACAACGGCCTGATCGGCGTGCTGTGGGTCTACCCGGGCATCCTGCTGTTCCACTTCATGCTGCCCCGGCGGCGGGCCAACCTGTTCAACGTGACGCTGATCCTGGTCACGATCCCGCTCGCCTGGATGCACCTGGGCGCTGCCCTCACGACGCGCGTGGCGGTCACGCTGCTGCTGCTGGTCGTCTTCGCCAACCTCTTCTCCCACATCGCCAACACCCAGCACGCCCGCGAGGCGAAGCAGCGCGACCGGCTGGACAACCTCGTGCGCCAGCTGGAGGACCAGAACACGGCCCTGCGCGAAGCCTTCCGCCTGCGCGAGGAAGTGGAGCGCATCGCCCGGCATGACCTGAAGACGCCGCTGGCCAGCATCGCCTCGGTCCCGCGGCTGCTGCGCGAGCGCCATCCGCTCTCGCCCGAGGACGACGAGCTGCTCGGCACGGTGGAGCGTGCCGCCCTGCGCGTGCTGAGCATGGTCAACCTCTCGCTGGACCTGTTCCGCATGGAGGAGGGCACCTACCGGCTGCGCGCGCAGGCGGTGGACCTGGCGGCGCTCGCGCACACGGTGCGGCGCGAGCTGCTGGCGCACGCGCGCTCCAAGGGCGTGCGGCTCGCGCTGGACCTGCCCGACGAACCCGTGTACGCGCAGGGCGAGGACCTGCTTTGCTACGCGATCCTCGCCAACCTGCTGAAGAACGCGCTGGAGGCCTCGCCCGAGGGCGCGGAGGTGAAGCTCACGCTGCGCCGGCAGTTCGACGGCAACGGCGACTGCGTCGCGCTGGACATCCACAACGAGGGCGAGGTGCCGCCGGGCGCGCGCGAACGCTTCTTCGAGAAGTACAACACGGCGGGCAAGCCGGACGGCAGCGGCCTGGGCGCGTACTCGGCGCGGCTGATGGCGCGGGTGCAGCGCGGCGCGCTGCGCATGGCATCGGGCCCGGAGGGCACCACGCTGTCCCTGCGCCTGCCGATCTGGCACGCGGCACCGCCGCTGCAGGTGACCGCGCCGGCGGTCCCGCGCGGCGTGCAGGCGCCGAGCCTGCCGCCGCTGTCGGTGCTGGTCGTGGACGACGACGAATACAACATCGTCGTGCTGAAGAGCCTGCTGCCCAGCCCGCCGCTCACCGTGCGCACCGCCGTCAACGGGCGCGCGGCGTTGCAGCTCGTGGAGCAGTCCCGGCCCGACGTGATCTTCCTGGACGTGGAGATGCCCGTCATGGGCGGGCTGGAAGCGGTGCGGCAGGTCCGCGCGCTGCAGGCGCAGCGCGGCGAGGCGCCCAGCCGCATCGCCGCCTTCTCCGCCCACGATGACGAAGGGACGCGCCGCCAGTGCCTGGACGCCGGCTTCGACCTCTACCTCGCCAAGCCCGCCTCGCGCGAGGAAGTCTTCGCCGTGCTCACGGGCCAGGACCCGGCCACCGTGGCCCCGGCCGCAGCGCCGGCCGACGACCGCATCTGGATCGATCCCGGCCTGCTGCCGCTGATGGACGAATTCCTCGCCTCCCGCCGGCAGATGGCGGAGGACCTCGCCGCGGCCGTCGCCGCCGGCGAGCGCGAGACCATCCGCGCCACGGCGCACAAGCTCGCGGGCAGCCTGGCCATGTACGGCTTCCGCGACGCGAGCCGGGCCAGCCGCGCGCTGGAGCAGGCGGCCGGCAGCGAGGACCTGGAAGCGCTGCGGCGGCGCTGCGACGCGCTCGGGACCCTGCTCGCCAGGGCGAAGCCGGCCGCCCGGCCGCTCGCGGCCTGAGCTGTTGGCGACATCGGCGCAAGCCCCGGCTTGCGCCCGCGCAACACCCCCGTGCCACCTGCACGCATCCCGCGCGCGGCCGGGAAGTTCCGAAACATTGCGTCGCTAGAATCGCGCCTTGCCGAAGAAGGAGTGGGAGTGACGATGACTGCAACGGCCACCGCGCGGGAGCCTGATTTTTCCTGCGACGTCCTGGTCATCGGGGGCGGCCCCGCCGGCGCCACGCTGGCGACGCTGCTGGCGCGCCGCGGACGCGCCGTCCACGTGCTGGAGAAGGCGCGCCACCCGCGCTTCCACATCGGCGAATCCCTGCTGCCGGCCAACGTGCCGCTGTTCGACGAACTGGGCGTGCGCGCCGAGGTGGAACGCATCGGCATGCCCAAGTGGGGCGTGGAGTTCATCTCGCCCGACCACGACCACCGCAGCCACGTCGAATTCCAGGACGCGATGGACAAGTCGCTGCCCTACGCCTGGCAGGTCCGCCGCTCCGAGCTGGACGAAGTCCTGTTCCGCAACGCCGCCGCGGCCGGCGCCCGCACCTTCGAGGGCCACCGCGTGCGCGACGTGGCGTTCGACGCAGAGGGTGCCACGGCCGAAGTCGAGCGCGAGGACGGCAGCCGGGCCCGCTGGCGCTGCCGCTACGTGGTGGACGCGAGCGGGCGCGACACGCTGCTGGCCAACAAGTTCAAGAGCAAGCTGAAGCACCCGGACCACAACAGCTCCGCGCTCTTCGGCCACTACCTGGGCGCCCGCCGCCTGGAGGGCAGGCAGGAAGGCAACATCACCATCTTCTGGTTCGCGCACGGCTGGTTCTGGTTCATCCCGCTGTCGGACGGCAGCACCAGCGTCGGCGCGGTGGTCTGGCCCTACTACCTGAAGTCGCGCGACAAGCCGGTCGTGGAGTTCTTCCGCGACACCATCGCCATGTGCCCCGAGCTGGCCGAGCGCCTGGAAGGCGCGACGCTGATCGGCGACCAGGTGCACGCCACCGGGAACTACGCCTACCTGGGCACCCACTGCACGGGCGAGCGCTTCGTGCTGCTGGGCGACGCCTTCGCCTTCGTCGACCCGGTGTTCTCCTCGGGCGTGTACCTCGCCATGAGCAGCGCCTTCGGCGCGGTGTCGCTGGTGGAGGCGACGCTGGAGCAGGGCCCGGCGCGCGCCGCCGGCGCGCGTGCCGCCTTCGAGCGCTTCACGCGCTCGGCGCCCAGGGAATTCAGCTGGTTCATCTACCGCATGACCAACCCGACGATGCGGGGCTTCTTCATGGAGCCGCGCAACCCGCTGCGGGTGAAGGAGGCGGTTCTGACGGTGCTGGCCGGCGACGTGCACCGCGGCACGCCCTTCCGGCTGCCCCTGAGCCTGTTCAAGGGCTTGTACTACGCCGTCTCGCTGGCGCATCCGCTGCGCACCTGGCGCGCGTGGCGCCGGCGCCGCCGCCACGTCCGCGAGATCGACCCGGCGCTGTCGTGAGCTCGCACTACGTCGACCTGTCCCAGGACGGCGCGCAGGAAGCGCCGCCCGCGGTCGCCGTGCGGCCGGCCCTGCTGCTGCGGCCGCTGCTGAGCGCCTGGCTGTTCGTGCTGCTCGCCTGGCTGGGCGTGATCTCGCTCACCTGGAACGCGATCGCCTTCCTGCTGCGCTTCGTGCTGCGCGGCGAGCGCGCCCAGCGCGTGGGCCGTGCGGGCATCGCCTACGGCTACCGCTTCTACTGGGCCTGCGCCCGCGCCAGCGGCCTCATGCGGCTGGAGGCCGAGTCGCTCGACGCGCTGCGCGACGTGCCCGGCGGCCTGGTGATCGCCGCCAACCATCCGAGCCTGCTGGACGCGCTGATGATCGTCGCGCGGCTGCCGCGCGGCACCTGCGTGATGAAGGGCTCGCTGATGCGCAATCCCTTCCTCGGCGCCGGCGCGCGGCTGGCGGGCTATGTCGTGAACGACTCGACGCGCACCATGATCCGCACGGGCGTGGAGCGGCTGGACGCGGGCTGCCAGCTGGTCGTGTTCCCCGAGGGCACGCGCAGCCCGTCGCCGCGCCAGATCCATCCCTTCAGCCGCAGCATCGCGCTGATCGCGCAGCGGGCGGGCGTGCCGGTGCAGACCGTCGTGATCGAGACCGACTCGCCCTACCTCGCCAAGGGCTGGCCGCTGTGGAAGCTGCCGCCGGTGCCGATCGTGTTCCGGGCGCGCCTGGGCGAGCGCTTCGAGATCGATGGCGACGTGGAGCAGGCCTCCGCGCGCATGGAGGAGTACTTCCGCCGGGAGCTGCGCCCGTGACGCCGCCCTCGCGCACGCACCTGGTCCTGATCCCCAGCTACGACACGGGTCCCCGGGTGTACGACACGGTGCGGGAAGCGCGCGCGCGCTGGGCGCCCGTGTGGGTCGTCGTGGACGGCAGCACCGACGGCACGGCCCAGGGCCTGCTGGCGATGGCGGCGGAGGATCCGCAGCTGAAGGTGATCGTGCTGCCGGTCAACCGCGGCAAGGGCAGCGCGGTGCTGAAGGGCCTGGAGGCCGCGGCGGACGCCGGCTTCACGCACGCGCTCACCATGGATTCCGACGGGCAGCATCCTGCCGGGCTCATCCCCGCCTTCATGCAGGCGTCGCAGGAGCGGCCGGACGCGATGATCCTGGGCAAGCCGGTGTTCGACGCCTCCGCGCCGCTGCTGCGCGTGCGCGGCCGGCGCGTGTCCAACGGCTGGACCGACCTGGAGACGCTGGGCGCGGGCGTCGGCGATTCGCTGTTCGGCTTCCGCGTGTACCCGATCGCCGAGCTGCTCGCCGTGATGCGGCGCCAGCCCTGGATGCGGCGCTTCGACTTCGACACCGAGGCCGCCGTGCGCCTCGCCTGGCGCGGCGTCGCGCCGGTCAACCTCGACGCGCCGGTGAAGTACCTGCGGCCGGAAGAGGGCGGCGTGTCGCACTTCCATTACGTGCGCGACAACGCGCTGCTCACGTGGATGCACACGAGGCTGGTGCTGGAGTTCGTGGTGCGGTTGCCGGGGCTGGCCTGGCGGCGCAGGAAGCGGAAGCCGCCGTTCCAGTATCTCCAGGGCCCTCACCCCGGCCCTCTCCCGCCAGCGGGAGAGGGGGAAAAACGCTAGGCCATTCCGCCGTTGATCGAGATCACCTGGCCGGAGATGTAGCCGGCTTCCTCGCCGGCGAGGAAGGCCACCAGCGCCGCCACTTCGTCGGCCTTGCCGGCACGCCTGGCGGGCACCATCTGCGCGATGGTCGCCGCGTCGAACACCTTGTCCGCCATCGCCGAGGCGATGATGCCCGGGGCGACGACGTTGACCGTGATGCCGCGGCTGGCGAGTTCCAGCGACAAGGCCTTGCTGGCCGAGTGCAGCGCGCCTTTCGCGGCGGCGTAGTTCACCTGGCCGCGGTTGCCCGCGACGGCCGCCACCGAGCTGATGCTGATGATGCGGCCCCAGCGCGTGCGCGCCATGGGCAGCGACAGCGGCTGCGTCACGTTGTAGAAGCCGTGCAGCGACACGTCGATGACGCGGTGCCACTGCTGCGGCCGCATGCCGGGGAAGACGGCGTCGTCGTGGATGCCTGCGTTGTTCACCAGCACCTGGACGGGGCCGACCTCGAGCAGCTTCGCCAGCGCCGCGCCGCAGGCTTCGCCATCGGTCACGTCGAAGGCCACCGCCTCGGCCGAGCCGCCGTCGGCGCGGATGCGCGCGGCCAGTTCCTCGGCGGCGGCGAGGCGCCCGTTGGCATGCACGATCACGTGCAGGCCGTCGCGTGCGAGGCGCCTGGCGATGGCGCTGCCCAGATCGCCGCTGCCGCCGGTGACGAGCGCGCGCTTCATGCGGCCAGCGGCGTGTCGAGCACGACGGCGAGGCGGCCGTCGGCGACGGGGGCGTCCTGGTGGGTCACGGTGAAGGCGTAGAGCAGCTGGCGGCCTTCGCCGGCCAGGTGCTCGGCTTCCACCGCCAGCTCGCCGGGCAGGTCATCCAGGCGCAGGCGGTGCAGCTGCACGCCGCGCGCGCTGGCGAGGAAGCCGGGGGCGGCGCTGCCGCCGGCGGCCCGCGCCTTCAGCGCGCCGTGCACGGCGGCGGCCTGGGCCGCGTATTCGATCGCCGCGCCGGCGAGCAGGCCGCTGCGGCTGCGAAGGGGATGGTCGGCGTCCGTGTGGCTCGTCGCGGTGCAGCGGATGCGCGTGCCGTCCCAGGAGCGCACGGTGTCCAGCAGGCACATGCGGCCGGCATGCGGGACCAGGGCCGCGATCGCTTCGTGGCCGAGCACGGTGCTCATTGCGGGAATTCCAGTTCGATGCGCAGCGCCAGCTGTGGCGAACCGGCCAGCACGACGCACGCTCCCTCGCGGCGCGCGACGGCTTCCAGCAGCGGCAGCGCGCGCGCGGCGGGAATGCGCTCGCGCAGGTCCTCCAGCGCGGCGTCGCGGCAGCGCGTGGGCGGGCCGGCTTCGGACTGCGGCAGCAGGCGCGCCGTCAGGCGCACCGCGCCCGCCGCGTGGCCGGGTGCCAGCACCAGCGCCACGCCCATCGTGTCGGGCAGCGGCCGCGTCGCGTGCAGCGGCTCGGGGTAGGGCGTGTCGCTCGCCACGAGCAGCAGGGGGGCGCGCAGCGCGGGCAGCTGCACGAGCGCGGCGACGAGGCCGGCGCTGAAGCTGTCGTCGTGCGCGCAGACGCTGGTGGACGCCTGCTGGCTCGCCACCGCGATGTGCCAGTAGCCGGCGGCGGCGTTGTGCACGGAGTTGGTGAAGCGCGTGGGCGAGACCAGCCGGTCGGCGCCGGGCGGATGCGCGAGCGTCTCGCACAGCGCGTGGCAGTTGGCGCCGTCGCCGCTGGAGGACGTGAACACCGTGGCCAGGCCGGCGGGGTCGAGCGCCGCGTCGGCGCAGGCGGCGTCGGCGACGGTCAGCGCCGCCTTGACCGAGGTGCCGGCGCGGCGCCGCTCCGCCGCGGGCAGGCGCTGCGGCGGCGGAACCACGGCAGGCGCGGGCACGTAGGACGCCTCGCCGCGCAGCACCGGCAGCGCCGCTTCCCAGGAAGCGAAGCCGGGCGCCAGCAGGCCCACGCCGAGCAGGTGCAGCTGCATGGCGGACATCAGGCGGCTCCCAGCACGAGGCTGGCGTTGGAACCGCCGAAGCCGAAGGAGTTGCTGATCGCGTGCGCGAAGCGCGCGACGCGGTTGGACGCGAGGTAGTTGACGCCCAGCGACGGGTCGCGCTCGCGCAGGTTCAGGCCGCCGGGCATCAGGCCGTGGCGCAGGCCGAGCAGGCTGATCACCGCTTCCACGCCGCCGGCCGCGCCCAGCGTGTGGCCGGTCGCGCCCTTGGTGGAACTGCAGGGGATGTCCTGGCCGAAGACGGACTGCACGGCGCGGTCTTCCGCCGCGTCGTTGCTGGGCGTGCCGGTGCCGTGCAGGTTGACGTAGCCGACCTGCGCCGGCTCCAGGCCCGCCTCGGCCAGCGCCTGGCGCATGGCCACGGCGGCGAGCGCGCCTTCCGGATGCGGCGAACTCATGTGGTAGCCGTCGCTGCTCTCGCCGTAGCCGAGCAGCGTGCCGAAGGGCGCTTCGCCCGCGACGGGCTCGCGCTGCAGCAGGGCGAAGGCCGCGCCTTCGCCGAGCGACACGCCGCTGCGCTGCGCGTCCCAGGGCCGGCACACGTCGGCGGCGAACAGCTGCAGCGAATGGAAGCCGTACAAGGTGGTGAGGCACAGGCTGTCGACGCCGCCGACCACGGCGGCATCGACCCAGCCGGAGGCGAGCAGGCGCGCGGCGTCGCCGTAGACCTTGGCGCTGGACGAGCAGGCGGTGGACACGACCCAGCGCGGGCCGCCCGCGCCGGTCGCCTCGGCCACGAAGCTGGCGAGCGAGGCCGTGCTGTGCGTCTGCGCGTAGCGAAAGTCCGCCGGCAGCGCTCCGTCGGGGCCGCGGCGGCGGTACGCGTGCTCGCTCTCGAGGATGCCCGAGGTGCTCGTGCCGAGCAGCACCGCGACGCGGTGCGCGCCCCAGCGGGCGCAGGCGGCGCGCACGGCCTCCAGGAAGCCGTCCTGTTGCAGCGCCTGCCAGGCGAGGCGGTTGTTGCGGCAGTCGTAGCCCCGCAGTCCGGACGGGAGGGCGACGGACTCCAGGCCTTCGGCCAGGCCGATCCAGCCGGGCAGGTCCACGTCGTCGAAGGCGCAGGGCCGCAGGCCGCTGCGTCGCGACTGCAGCGCAGCGACGTGCGCGGCGAGGCCGCTGCCGAGCGCGGTGGTCAGCGTGGCGTGCGTGATGGGCAGCGGGTTCATGCGGAAGGCAGCCTCGTTCAGGCGCGCTGGGCGACCAGCAGGACGTTGGCGAAGGGCGTGCCCTCGCTCATGGGGCGCGCGTCGACGTGCAGGCCCAGGGCCTGCAGCTGCGCGATCCAGGCGGCCAGCGGCCGGCCGTAGGTGGGCGGCACGGCGTGGCCGCGCACGCGCGTGACCAGCCGGTCGACCCACTGGCTGATGGCGAAGCCGCGGCGCGCGCCGGCGTCGCCCACGCGCAGCAGCAGGCGGCCCTCGGGGGCCAGCGCGTCGCGCACGCGGCGCAGCACCTGTTCCTGCTCGGCGTGGGTCACGTAGTGCAGCACGTCGAGGATCACCACGGCGTCGGATTCGGGGAAGGCGGCGCTGCGCATGTCGGCGCAGACGAAGCGCGCATCGGGCGCGTCGCCCAGGGCCGCGCGGGCGCGGTCCACGTCGCGCGGCATCAGCTCGATGCCGGTCACGCGCGCGCCGGCGGGAGGCGGCGGCCAGCAGCCGGGCCAGGCGCTGGCACCGTGCATGTCGCCGCAGGCGCGCAGCAGGCTCGCGAGCAGGCCCTGGCCGCAGCCGATGTCGAGGACGCGGGCGCCGGGCGCGATGAGGCCGCTGCCCAGGAGGTGGCGGAACACCGGGTCCATGCCCAGCTTGCCGCGCGCGAAGTGCCACGCGAAGCGGCCCGCGCGGCGATAGGGCGCGCTGGCGCGTTCCAGCAGCTCGCGCCAGGCAGCGGGATCGCGGGCGATCACGGCGCTCATGCCGCAGCTCCGGCGCGCAGCGCCTGCGGCAGCGTGACCGGGCGCAGTCCCTGCGCGCGCAGGCGTTCCAGCAGCGGCGGCAGCACGGCGAGGATCACGGGCCGGCCCTGCGCATCGCGGGCCGCGTTGCCGTCGTGCAGCAGCACGATGTCGCCGGCGGCGAGACCGCGCACGAGGCGCGCCAGCACGCGCCCCGGATCGCGTTCGCGCGTGTCGTAGCCGCGGCGCGTCCAGCTGGCGAGGGTGAGGCCCAGGCGGTGCAGCACCGGCGCCAGGAAGGGATTGCGCAGGCCCGCCGGCGCGCGGAAGAAGGCCGGCGCCTCGCCGGCGAGGGGCGCCAGCGCCGCCTGCGCGCGCCCGATCTCGCGGGCGAAGCCGCGCGGGCCCAGCAGCGAGAAGTCGTGGCGGTGCACGTGGGTGTGGTTCTGCACGCTGTGGCCGCGGCGCACGATCTCGCGCACCAGTTCCGGGTAGCGCAGCGCCCGTTCGGCGATGCAGAAGAAGGTGGCGCGCGCGCCGTGCGCATCCAGCAGGTCCAGCACCGCGGGCGTGACCTCCGGGTCGGGTCCGTCGTCGATCGTGAGCGCCACTTCGGCGCGCGCGGCCGCCGCGGCCGGCAGGCGCACGAGGTTCTCGCCCAGCCAGCGCGAACGCGGCCAGAGCCCGGCGAAGGTGAGCGCCGCGTGATTGAGCACCAGCGCGGCCAGCGGCCACGGCCACTGCGACGGCGAGGCGGCCAGGGCCAGCGCCGCACCCGCGTGCACGGCGGCCGTCGCGCGCAGCAGCGGCGGCAGCGGCCAGGGGCGGGCGGTCGGGGGGGAAACGGCGGCGGTCACGGGCGGTACGGCGGTGGCATGGGCCGCGGCGGGCGCAGCTCATGCATGCGTATTCATTGTGACACGCGCCCGCCCGTTCCCTGGAGGCCACGCCGGGAAAAAGCCGCAGCCAGCAGCAGCGAAAACAACGCTCCCGGCGCCACGGTCTGGCCGACGGCCGCCAGGGCGGGCACGTCCGCCGTCGCCAGCAGCCCGAAGGAGACCACCGTGGTGACGTTGGCGAACAGCAGCGAGGCCAGCGTGTCATGGTCGGCCGCGCCGCGCAGCTGCAGGTGCTCGAAGAAGAGCGCGTAGTTGGAGCCGATCGCCGCCACCAGCAGCAGGCCCACGAGGTGCAGCACGCCCAGCGCCGCGCCGGAGGCGGTCAGCCCCGCGAGCACCAGCAGCACGCTGGCGGCGAGCGGCACCAGCACGCGCACCAGGCGGCGCGCCGAGCGCAGGTGCGCCGCCAGCAGGGCGAGCACGGCCAGCGCGCCCAGCAGCGCCTGCCAGCGCGCCTGCCGCAGGTAGCCCGCGTAGATCGCATCGAGCTCGGGCTGGATCTGCACGATGCGGGCGCCGGGCACCTCGGCGATCGCGCGGCGCAGGGCGTCCAGCGGCAGCTCGCCGCCGGCGGCGGGCTGCAGCGACAGCAGCGCCGTCCAGGGTTCGCCGTCGTGGCCGGGCAGCAGTTGCGCGTCGACGGCGCTCGCGAGCGGCGTGCCCTGCAGGTCGGCCCGCGTGAGCACGGGGGCGCTGCGCTGCGCCTGCACGTCGGCCACGAAGGGCTCCAGCTTCGCGAGCGGCAGCGGGCCGTCGCGGGTGGCCTCGGCCAGCCGCGCGCGCAGCACGCCGGCCTCGGGCAGGATGGCGCGCCGGGCCAGCTGCGCCTGCGGGCTGGGCAGGATGCGCGCTGGCGACTGGTAGCCGGGCAGGCGCCCGTCGGCCACCAGCGCGTCGAGGCGCTCGCCGACCTGTTCGGCGGCCGCGAGCGCCGCGGCTTCGCTGCGCGCTTCCAGCGCCACCAGCACGCCCCCGTCGGCGGCGCCGAGGTCGGCACGCAGCGACGCGTCGAGTGCGAGCGCCTGCGGCGGCACGGGGCTGAGCGAGGCCAGCGTGCCGCGCCAGGGCGAGGGCAGCGCCAGCACCGCGATGGCCGCCGCGACGCTCAACGCGGCGAGCGGCCAGCGCGCGCGCTGCAACAGCGCCAGCAGCACGCCGGTGAAGCGGCCCAGGCGGTCGCGCAGGCCCGTGCCCGCCGCGCCCTGCGGCGCCAGCACCGGCAGCAGGTAGCGCGTCGTGAGGGCCGCGGCGAACAGCCCGCTGATCGCGAACACGCCCAGCTGCGCGAGCCCGCCGAAGCCGGAGAAGGCGAGCGCGGCGAATCCGGCCACCGAGGTCCACAGGCCCAGGCGCACCGTGGGCCAGTGCTCGCGCAGCCAGCCTTCGCGCCGCAGGCCGCGCGCCTGCACGAGGTAGTAGATGCCGTAGTCCACCGCCTCGCCGATCAGCGTGGTGCCGAAGCCCAGGGTGAGGCCGTGCACGCTGCCGGCCGTGAGGCTGACCGCCACGATGCCGGCGACCACGCCGCTCGCGACCGGCAGCACGGCGAGCCCGAGCGGCCGCAGCGAGCCGAAGGCCACCAGCAGCAACAGGACCATCGCGATCGTGCCCAGGGTCGCCAGCCGCTCCACTTCGGACTTGATCGTGGCGCGCGATTCGACCGAGAACACGCCGGGGCCGGAGAGCTCCAGCTGCATCCCCGGCGCGGCGACGGCCGCGAACTGCTGGCGCACGACGTCCTGCGCGGCCGCTTGGCCGTCGAGGTCGCCGCCGTCGGCGTGCGTCGTCGCGACCAGCACGGCGCGCGGCTGCGTGCGCGAGACCCACACCCCGTCTTCGGTGCGCGGCGCGGCGGCCGGGATCATGGCTTCGGCCATGCGCACCGTCTCGCCAGTGGGGTCGCGCCACAGGATGGGCTTGATGCGGCTGCCGACCGGCGTGCCCAGCAGGCTCACCGTTTCATCGATCGCGGCGCGCAGGCCTTCGGCCGTGAAGCGCTGCGCATCGACGCCGGGGCTCAGGAGATAGCGGCGGTCGAACAGCACGCGGCCCAGCGCCGCGTCCTCCTCGCCGGCGCCGTTGTGCACGGACTCGAAGGCGCCGCTCGCGCGCAGCGCCTCGCCCAGCTTGCGCGAGGCTTCCGTGCGCTGCGCGGGCTCGCCGCCGCGGAGGCCGATCATCAGCACGCGCGCCGTCGCGCCGTTCTTCAGCTGCGCGAGCAGCACGCGCTGTTCGGCCGTCGGCGCGGACGGCAGGAAGGCGGAGAGGTCGGCGACGTAGCTGGCGCGCGCGCACAGCCACAGGCCGATCGCCATGGCGACGAGCCACAGCCACGGCGCCGGCTGGCGCCACGCGGCGCGCCAGGGAGCCGTCAAGGCCGCGCGCCGGCGGCCACCGGCTCGATGCGCATCACCGAGGAGTCGCCGTCGGCCAGCGAGATGCGCACCTCGCGCACCTGGCCCTGGCGGCCGGACAGGCGCACCTGCGTGACCTGGCCGCGCAGGCGCGGGTCGCGCGGCATCAGCTGCAGCTGCCACTGCTCGGGGCTGCCCTGCAGGTTCATGTCGAAGTAGCGCTCCAGGATCGCGCGGTTGCCGGTGAGCGTGCCGCGGATCGCCTCGACGATCACCGCCGCCTCGGGCACCGCGTCGAGCAGCGCCGTGTGCGTGCGGTTGCCGCGGCTGACGGTGAGCTGGTTGCCCTGCACCGCGAGCTTCTCCTGCGTGGGCCGCAGCGTCTCGCGCACGAACACGTCGGGCGCGGCGAAGCGCAGGCGGCCGCTGGAGCGGATCGTGCGATCGAGCTGCAGCACCTGCCGGTCTTCCGTGAACACCGCTTCGCCGGAGCGCACCTGGGCCAGGCGCGCCATCAGCGCGTCGAGGTCGAATCCGGCGGCGCCGGCGGGCGCGGCGCAGGCCAGCGCCAGCAGCAGCAGGGCGCGGCGCGGCAGGAAGCGGGTGTGCGTCATGGCGCCCAGAAGTCGTAGAAGTTGAACCAGTTGGCGGGCGTTGCGCGGCACTGCTGCTCCAGCAGGCGGACGTAGGTGTGCAGCGCCGCCTCGGCCGCGGCTTCCTGCGCCGCGCGGTCGCCGCCGGCGCTGAAGTCCGCGATGGGGGCGAAGCGCAGCCGATAGCGGTTGCCACCCAGGTACAGGCCGGCCATGAAGACGGCCGGCCGGCGCAGCAGGCCCGCGAGCCGGAACGCGCCGTCCGAGAACGTCGCAGGCGCGCCGAGGAAGTCGATCGCGTGCGTGCGCGAGCGGCCGGCATTCGCGCCCGCGCCCTGCAGCGTGCGGTCCGCCAGCAGGCCGGCGACGCCGCCGTCCTCCAGCCAGTCGCGCAGTTCCAGCATCGCCTCCATGCGGCCCAGGCCGATCACGTGCAGTTCCGCCTCGGGCGCGATCGCGCGCAGCGTCTCGCCCACCAGCTTCGCGTTCTGTTCGTACATCAGCATCGCCACGCGCAGGCCGCGGCGCGCCTGGCCCAGCGCGCGCAGCGCCTCGAAGCTGCCCAGGTGGGCGCCGACCAGGAAGGCCCCGCGACCGGCCTGCAGCACCGCGTCCAGGTGCTCGACGCCCTCGAGCTCCACCTCGAACAGTTCGAAGTCGCCGCGCAGCAGGTACACGCGGTCGAGGATGGTCGCGGCGAAGTGGTGGATGTGCGCGTAGCGCTCGCGCCAGCGCGCCGGACGCCCGTGCACGCGGGCGAGGTAGTCGCGGGAGGCGCGCGCGGCGGCCCCGCCGAACAGCAGGAAGTACAGCGTGATCGGGTGCAGCACCCAGCGGGCGATGCGGCGCCCCAGCGTGACGGCGATCCAGCGCATCAGGCGCAGCACGCCCGCGGTGCTGCGCTCGCGCTGCGTCGCCCAGGCGGCGGAGGCTTGCTGCGCGGCGCTCATGCGGAGGCCTCGAACTGGCCGCTGGCCGCGAGCTGTCCCCGCGGCGCGTCGCCTTCGGCATGGCGCCACACCTCGAAGCGCACGCGCGGGGCCCCGGCGCTCCAGCGCACCTCGATGGCGGCGCCGGGGCGGACCGGGGCGAGGAACTTCACGCTGGCCAGGCGCGGCCGCGGGCCGAGCGTCGTGGCGGCCTCCGCATCCTCCAGCAGCGCCTCCATCGCTTCGGCCAGCAGCACCACGCCGGGCAGCAGCGGCTGCCCGGGGAAGTGTCCGGCGAACGAAGGATGCGTGGCCGGCACATCGATGGTCTTGCTGCGCATCTCAGGCATCGCCTGCCTCCGCCAGCAGCCGCGTCGCGAGTTCGGCGAGGCGGCGCGCCGGCAGCTTGCCGGTGGGATCGCGCGGCAGGGTGTCCACGCGCAGGATGCGGCGCGGCAGGAAGGCCGCGTCCACGCGCTCGCGCAGCGCGGCGAGCAGCTGTTCGCGGCTGACCTCCGGCGCGGCGACGACGGCGACCAGCCGCACGACCGAGGCATCGCCTTCGTCCGGCGGCAGCCAGAAGGCGCCGTCGCGCACGCCGGCGATGCTGTTCAGGTGGTGGTTGAGGTGGGCCAGCGAGCTGCGTTTGCCGGCGACGTTGATCAGGTCGTTGCTGCGTCCCAGCAGGCGGAAGCGCGTGGGCGAGAGAACCTCCAGCACGTCGGCGAGCGGCGTCGGCGTCGCGACATGGCCGCCGCTCACGCGCACCTGCTCGCCGTCGCCCGCGAGCACCAGGCCCGGGAAGGCCTCCCATTCGGGGCCCTCGGTCGTGCGGCGCGTCGCCACCTGGCCGGCTTCGGTGCAGCCGTAGATCTCCACCAGCGGCGCGCCCAGCTCCTTTTCGCTCCGGTCGGCCAGCTGCGGCGGCAGCGGCGCGGTGGCGCTCACGACCAGGTCCAGCGGCGGGACTGCGATGCCGGCGTCGAGCAGCGTCTTCAGGTGCAGCGGCGTCGTGACCAGCACGCGCGGCCGCGGCACGGCGGCGAGTGTCGCGGCGATGTCCTGCGCGAAGAAGGGGCGCTCCGCCGCGAAGGCCGCGCCGCCCAGCGCGGCGATCAGCACCGTGGACTCGAAGCCGTACATGTGGTGGGCCGGCACGGTGCCGACCACGGTGACGCCCGTGAGGTCCGGCCGCTGCAGGTACTCGGCGATGCGGGCGGCGGCGCCGCGCACGTTGGCCACCAGCAGGTCCCAGCGCTTGCCGTGCGGCATGGGGTCGCCGGTGGAGCCGGAGGTGAGCACGTGGGCGACCTCGCGGTCGGCTTCGATCATGGGCAGCGGCGCGGGGTCGGAGGGCGCCGGCCGCAGGTCCGGAAAGGGCAGGGTGGGCAGGGCGAGCGCCGGCTGGCCCTCGTCGGACAGCACGTAGGCGGAAGGAAACAGCGTGCGCAGCCGCCGCACCATGTCCGGCGTGTGGTTGGGCGGCATCAGCGCGGCCTGTCCGCGCACGGCGGCCGCCGCCAGCGCCAGCGTGAACAGGTAGCGGTCGGCGGTCATCGCCAGCACCGGGCCGCCCTGGGGCAGCGTCGCCGCCAGGGCCTGCACTTCCTGCAGGAAACGCTGGCGCGAGACCGGCCGGCCGCCACGCCAGCACAGGGGACTGTCCAGGGCGGCGCCGCCCTGGAGGAAGGCCAGGCGGGCGTCGCTCACGGCTCGACCACGCCTGCCGCGCCATGGGCGCGGTATGCGCGCACGGCCTGGACCAGGCCCACGCGCTCGAATTCGGGGTGCAGGCGGTAGCGCACGAGGTATTCGCCGATGAACATCGCCGCGGTCAGCAGCGGCGTCAGCAGGTTGGCCAGCAGCGACCAGGCGGCGAAGTCCCCGGCGAGGAACAGCGACACCGACGTGGCCGCCATGGCGACGAAGTAGAGCGTCCAGGCGCGGGTGACGTTGCGGGTGTAGGCCGCCATCGCCGGCGTCAGGCCGCCGTGCACGCGCCGCGCGAGCGTGCTCACGAGCGGCTCGGCGCCTGCGCGCAGCGTGCCGCCGAACCAGGCGCCCAGCGCCAGGTGGACGCCGGCATGCTGCGCCAGGTAGAGCCAGCGGCTGGAGAAACCGGCGCCCGCCGCCCGCAGCGCCAGCAGCAGCACCGCGGCCAGGGCCGCGAGCGCCAGCGCGCGCTGGCGGGCGCGCCAGAGCGACGCGATGCCGACGACGGCCAGCGGGCCCAGCACGAAGCCGAGCGTCCAGGCCGAGTCCTGGGCGTGCGTCATCATCCAGTGGGAGCCCAGCGCGTACGCCAGGGCCGCGGCGGCACCCGCCAGGAAGCGCATGCGGCGGGCGGCAGGGCCGGCGGGCATCAGGTGGTCCGGTGGGCGGCGATGTGGTCGGCCAGGCTGGCCAGGGAGCCGAAGATCTTCTCGTTGTTGTCGTCGTCGGCGCGCAGCTGCACGCCATAGCGCCTGGACACGACCAGCGACACCTCCAGCATGTCGATCGAGTCCAGCCCGAGGCCGTCGCCGTACAGGGGCTCGTTCGGGTCGATCGCCTCGGGCGCGACCTCCAGGTGGAGAGCTTCGACCAGCAGGCTGGCCACTTCCTGAAGCAGTTGTTTGTCGGCAGTCATCGTGTTGCCCGGGGGCAGCGGCGGCTTGAAAAGCGTGGATTTTATGCGACGGCCATGCGCGACAATGGAGCCGTGTGCCGGCGCGAGGACATCATCACGCCGGCGTGCATCGTCCGCCACGACCCGCAGTCCCCATGCCGTCCACGCCTCCCGCACCTTCACCGGCCTCCGTGCGCCTGCCGCACGCGCCCCTGCCGTCCTACTACCGCGGCGACGACCCCGCCGCGCGCGAAGCCTTCCTGCGCCGCACCTTCGACGACACCGCCGTCGACTACGACCGGCTCGAGAAGATCCTGGGCCTGGGCACCGGCTCCTGGTACCGGCGCCAGGCGCTGCTGCGCGCCGGCCTCGCGCCGGGCATGCAGGTGGTGGACGTGGGGATGGGCACGGGCCTCGTGAGCAAGGAGATCCTGAGGATCACCGGCGAGCCCCGGTGCCTGGTCGGCGTCGATCCCAGCGCGGGGATGATGAAGGAAGCGCACCTGCCCGCGGGCGTGGCGTGCCGCCTGGGCCGCGCCGAGGACATCCCGGTGGCGACGGCCAGCGCGGACTTCCTGGTGATGGGGTACGCGCTGCGCCACATCGCGGACTTCGGCGCCGCGGCGGCGGAATTCCGCCGCGTGCTGAAGCCGGGCGGCCGCCTGCTGGTGCTGGAGATCACGCGGGCGCGGACGCGCTGGGGCAACCGGCTGCTGAAGGCCTACATGCGGGGCGCGGTGCCTCTGCTGGCGCGCTTCGTGGCGAAGTCGGCGACGACGCCCATGCTGTGGCGCTACTACTGGGACACGATCGAGGCCTGCGTGCCGCCGGCGCAGGTGCTGGAGACGCTCGCGAACGCGGGGCTGGCCGACGTGGAACGGCACGTGGAGCTGGGCATCTTTTCCGAATACCGCGCGCGGGGAGTGGCGCGATGAGGCTGCGGAGGACTCTTCGTCGCTGCGCGCTCGTCGCGGCGGCCGTGCTGTGGGGCGCTTCGGCGCAGGCGCAACTGCGGCATCCGGCGGACCAGTGGGAGTTCGCGTTTGAGGGCGGCTACCTGGCGAAGGTGCGCGACAACTCGCCGCACGACTACCGGATCGCACCGCTGCAACTGGCGTGGCGCAGCCCGGCGATGTTCAACCTGTGGGAAGGCCGGGGCGGTGCGCGCCTGACGGTGCGCAACCGCGTCGCCCTGGTGGGCGAGGCGATCGTGCGCGGGCCGGAGGACCACTACTTCGCCGTGGCGGGCGCGCCTTCCTTCGAGCTTTGGTCGGCGGATCGCCGCACGGCGGGCTTTTTCGAGGTCGGCGGGGGCGCCGGATTCATCAACTCCAAGGGCGTGGAAGGCGGCCAGGGGCAGGACCTGGCCTTCAACTGGTTCACGCAGCTGGGCCTGCGCCGGCAGATCGGCGAGGGCATCGGCCTCACCGCCGCGGCGTACTTCACCCACCACTCCAACCTGGGCATGACCCGGCCGAACCCCGGCATCGACGTGCTGGGGTTGAACTTCGGAGTGGTCTGGACGCTGGATTAGGGCAAGGCTCCCTCTCCCGCTTGCGGGAGAGGGCTGGGGTGAGGGCCTAAGCCGCCAGCAGCATCGCCTCCGGCGTGTCGTTCACCGTCGTGCGGCGCAGCTCGCGGCGCTCGCTCACGTCGTAGCGGCGGCCGCGGTGCAGGGTGCTGCGGTTGTCCCACATCACCAGGTCGCCGGGCGTCCACTCGTGGCGGTACACGCGCTCGCGCTGCGTCGCGTGTTCCAGCAGGTCCTGCAGGTACATGCGGCTTTCCGCCGTGGGCCAGCCGAGGATCTGCCGCGCGTGCACGCCGACGAACAGCACCTTGCGGCCGGAGCCCGGGTGCGTGTCGGCCAGCGGCCAGACGGCGGGCGGGATCTCCTTCTTCTGTTCGTCCGTGTACGCGTCGTCGCCGAGCAGCAGGCGCGTGTGCAGCGCGAAGTGCTCCGCCTTCAGGTCCTGGATCTCCACCTTGGTGCGCTCGTCCAGCGTGTCGTAGGCGTCGCGCAGGTCGGCGAACTCGGTGTTGCCGCCCCAGCTGGGCGTGATCACGCAATGCAGCATCGAGTAGGCCGCGCGCGGGTTCATGAAGGAGCTGTCGGAGTGCCACAGCTGGTTGGCGAAGTTCGACAGGTTCTTCGGCGAGTCGCGCCGGGCGACGTTGCCCTGCGCGTCGACGTTGGAGATGTCGATCAGGCGCTCGTCCTCCAGGCGCTCGGGGCGCTTGAACACGCGCTTGAGGCCGATGTCCAGCGGGCCGAAGGACTTCGCGAAGTCCAGCTGCTGCTGCGCGGTGAGCGGCTGGCCGCGCCACACGAGCACGGCGTACTGGTTCATCGCGGCGTTGATGGCGCGCACGTCGGCCGGCGCCAGCGGGCGGGTCAGGTCGATGCCGCTCGCCTCGGCGACGAAGACGGGATGGAGGGGCTTGAGTTGCAGGCTCATGTCTGTGCTGTGGAGGTCAGTCGATGCGGATGTGCGCCTCGGTGACCACGCGGCCCCAGCGCTTCATCTCCCTGGCGAGGAAGGCGTCGAATTCCTCGGGCTTGCTGCCCACGATCGCGAGGCCGTACTCCTGGGCGCGCTTCTTCACCTCGGGGCTGGCCAGCGCCTTGGCGGTGTCGGCCTGGATCTTCTGCAGCACCGGCTTGGGCGTGCCGGCGGGGGCGACGAAGCCGAGCAGGGCACCGACGTCGAAGCCGGGGATGACCTCGGCCACGGTCGGGTAGTCGTGGCCGGCGACGCGCTTGGCGCCGAGGGTCGCGATCATCTTCATCTTGCCGGCCTGCACGTAGGGCAGGATGGACAGGAAGGGATCGACCACGAGGTCCAGTCGCCCGCCCATCAGCTCGGTGTGCGCCGGGGCGCTGCCCTTCATGGCGATGTGCTGCATCTCGAAGCCGGCTTCGCGCTTGAGCAGCTCGGCGCCCAGATGCGTGGTGCTGCCGGCGCCCGGCGTGCCGTAATTGAGCTTGCCGGGGTTCTTTCGGGCGTAGGCGATCAGCTCCTTCAGGTTGTTGAAGGGCGCATCGGGACGGGCGACCAGGGCCAGCTGCATGTCGAACAGCTGCGTGATGCCGGCGAGGTCCTTCTGCGTATCGTAGGGGAGCTTGCCGCGCAGCGTCGGGTTGACGGCCAGCGAGGAGTTCACCATCCCGATGGTCAGGCCGTCCGGCGCGGACTTGGCGACGTAGTCGGCCCCGATCACCGTGCCGGCGCCCGGCTTGTAGTCGATGATCACCGGCTGGCCCCAGGTCTCCTGCAGCTTCTGCGCCAGGATGCGGCCGATGGTGTCGGTCGGGCCCCCCGGCGGGAAGGGGATGATGATCTTCACGGGGCCGGTGGGATAGGTTTCGGCAGTCGGCGTGGCGGCGGGGGCGGCGAAAGCCATCGTGCCGGCCAGCAGGCCGGCACAGAGATTGATCCAGCGCAAGCTTTGTCTCCTCAGTTGGGGATAAAATGAAACGGCGTTCCGGAATGTTATCCGAAACTCTAGAAAAAATGAAACTGGGTTCCATGAATATGGCGGATGCGATCGGTGGCGGGTCGGAAGCGGGCCCCAGGGACGAGGTCAGCGCCCTCGCGCGCGGGCTGAGCCTGCTGCGCATCGTCGCGGACGCGAACGAGCCGCTGTCCAACCGCGACCTGGCGGAACGCGCCGGCATTCCCAAGGCGACGGTGTCGCGGCTGGTCGCCACGCTGCAGTCGGCCGGCTTCCTGCGCCTGGCGCCGGGCGAGCGTTATGCGCTCGGCCCGGCCGCCCTGCACCTGGGTGAGGCCTACCTGCGCAGCTTCGATTTCCGCCAGCAGGCGCGCGTGCACCTGGCCGAACTCGCGGAGGCGTCGGGCGCCAACGTCCACCTGGGCGTGCGCGACGGCCTGGACCTCGTGCTCATCGACACGCTGCGTCCGCGCACGGCGCTGATCCTCTCGCGCATGGACGTCGGATCGCGCATGCGCATCGCGACGTCGTCCATGGGACGCGCCTACTACGCGGCGCTGCCGCCGGAGCAGCGCGCCTCGCTGCTGCAGGAGGTGGTGGCGGCCGCGGGCGATGCCGCGCCGCAGGTACAGGAGAAGATGCATGCGGCTCTCGCCGACTACGCCCGCGACGGCTTCTGCACGTCCTTCGGCGAGTGGCATCCCGACATCAACGCGCTGGGCTTCGCGCTGCACGGGCCGCGCGGGGAGTTGTATGGCGTGAGCGTGGGCGGCCCGGCCTACGTGCTGCCGCCGCAGATGATGCTGGAGAAGATCGCGCCGCTGCTGCTGGCGGCGAAGGGAGCGATCGAGCGGGAATCCGGGGTCCGCTAGGCGGCCGCTTCCAGCCCGTTGCGGAAGTGCTCCTGCATCCGCTCGCGCGCGCGCTCGGCGTCTCGCTTCGCCAGCGCCTCCATCACGCGCGCGTGTTCGTCCAGCGACTCCTGGATGCGTCCGGACTTCAGCAGCGAGTTGTGGCGGTGCAGCTTCATCACCTTGCGCAGGTCGGCCACCATCTGGTTGCGCCACTTGTTGCCGGCGATCTCCAGCAGTCGCATGTGGAAGCGCTCGTTCAGCGCGAAGAAGCGCTCGCGGTCCTTCACGGCCGCCTCCAGGTCCTTGTGCAGCTTCTGCAGTTCCTTGAGCTGTGGCGCCGTCGCGCGCTCGGCGACCACCGCGGCGGCATCGCTTTCCAGCAGCGCGAGCAGGTGGTAGACCTCGGCGAGGTCCTGCTCGGAGACCTCGGTGACGTAGGCGCCGCGCCGCACCTTCATGGTCACCAGGCCCTCGGCCGCGAGCACCTTCAGCGCCTCGCGCAGGGGCGTGCGGCTGATGCCGTACTCCTGCGCCAGCTTCACCTCGTCGATCCAGCTGCCGGGCTCCAGCTCGCGGCGGAAGATCCGCTGGCGCAGCAGCTCCGCCACCTCCTCGTAGAGGGCGCGCGGGGCGAGGGACAGGGCGGACATGGAGCGGATTCTAGGCCGTCATGCATTCTTTATCAATAATTATGAATCATGTAAGATCGGCGTCCGCCGCCGGCAAGCCGCCCGCGGCACGACAGGAAGACGCCATGAGCACGACGCCCAAGCCCGCACCGAACGCCTCGCTCGAGGACTGGAAGAAAGCCGCCGCCAGGTCCGCCCCCGGCGGCAACCTGCAAGCGCTGGAGTGGGTCACGCCCGACGGCATCACGGTCAAGCCCCTGTACACGGCCGCCGACCTGCAGGGCCTGCAACACGCCGACACGCTGCCCGGCTTCGCGCCCTTCCTGCGCGGGCCGCAGGCGACCATGTATGCGTCGCGCCCCTGGACGATCCGCCAGTACGCCGGCTTCTCCACCGCGGAGGAATCCAACGCCTTCTACCGCAAGGGCCTGGCCGGCGGCGGCCAGGGCGTCAGCGTCGCCTTCGACCTGGCCACGCACCGCGGCTACGACAGCGACCATCCGCGCGTGGTGGGCGATGTCGGCAAGGCGGGGGTGGCGATCGACTCCGTCGAGGACATGAAGATCCTGTTCGACGGCATCCCGCTCGACAAGGTGTCGGTGTCCATGACCATGAACGGCGCCGTGCTGCCGGTGCTGGCCGGCTACGTGGTGGCGGCCGAGGAACAGGGCGTGAAGCAGGAGCAGCTGTCGGGGACCATCCAGAACGACATCCTCAAGGAGTTCATGGTCCGCAACACCTACATCTATCCGCCGGAGCCCTCGATGCGGATCGTGGGCGACATCATCGAGTACACGGCGAAGCACATGCCGAAGTTCAACTCGATCTCGATCTCCGGCTACCACATGCAGGAGGCGGGCGCGAACCAGGCGCTGGAGCTGGCCTTCACGCTGGCCGACGGCAAGGAGTACGTGAAGACGGCGCTGGCCAAGGGGCTGGACGTCGACGCGTTCGCGGGGCGCCTGTCCTTCTTCTGGGCGATCGGGATGAACTTCTATCTCGAGATCGCCAAGATGCGGGCGGCGCGGCTGCTGTGGTCGCGCATCATGCAGGGCTTCGGCGCGAAGAACCCCAAGAGCCTGATGCTGCGCACGCACTGCCAGACCTCGGGCTGGTCGCTCACCGAGCAGGACCCGTACAACAACATCGTGCGCACGACGATCGAGGCGATGGCCGCGGTGTTCGGCGGCACGCAGTCGCTGCACACCAACAGCTTCGACGAGGCCATCGCGCTGCCCACGGAGTTCAGCTCGCGCATCGCGCGCAACACGCAGCTGATCCTGCAGGAAGAGACGCACATCACGAACGTGATCGACCCCTGGGCCGGCAGCTACATGATGGAGAAGCTGACGCAGGACATGGCCGATGCCGCCTGGAAGATCATCGAGGAGGTCGAGGCGCTGGGCGGCATGACGCGCGCCGTCGATTCGGGCTGGGCCAAGCTGAAGATCGAGGCGGCCGCGGCGGAGAAGCAGGCGCGCATCGACTCGGGGCGCGACGTGATCGTCGGCGTCAACAAGTACCGGCTGGAGAAGGAAGAGCCGGTCGAGATCCTGGAAGTGGACAATGTGCGCGTGCGCGAGCAGCAGATCGCGCGCCTGCAGAAGATCCGCGCGTCGCGCGACGGCGCCAGGGTGCAGGCGGCACTGGAGGCGCTGACCACCGCCGCGCGCACGGGGCAGGGCAACCTGCTGGACCTGAGCATCCAGGCGATCCGCCTGCGGGCCACCGTGGGCGAGGTCAGCGATGCGCTGGAGAAGGTGTTCGGGCGCCACCGCGCCGATACGCAGAAGGTGACCGGTGTGTACGCAGCTGCCTACGACTCGGCCGAGGGCTGGGAAAGACTGAAGGGCGAGATCGCGCAGTTCGCGCAGGAGCAGGGCCGCCGCCCGCGCGTGATGATCGCCAAGCTGGGCCAGGACGGCCACGACCGCGGCGCCAAGGTGGTGGCCACCGCCTATGCCGACCTGGGCTTCGACGTCGACATCGGCCCGCTGTTCCAGACGCCGGAAGAGTGCGCCCGCCAGGCGATCGAGAACGACGTGCACGCCGTGGGCATCAGCACGCTCGCCGCCGGTCACAAGACGCTCGTCCCCGCCATCATCTCCGAGCTGGAAAAGCAGGGCGCCGGCGACATCATCGTCTTCGTCGGCGGCGTCATCCCGCAGCAGGACTACGAGTTCCTCTACAACGCGGGCGTCAAGGGCATCTACGGCCCCGGCACGCCGATCCCCGCCAGCGCGAAGGACGTGCTGGAGCAGATCCGCAAGGCGATCAGCTAATTGGGGTCAGATTCCAATTTCATGGCTCCCAGAAGCGCGACCGCGGCGAAGAATTGGAATCTGACCCCAATTCTCGATGCTGACCGGCGCGCGGTCGCCAAGGCGATCACGCTGCTGGAGTCCACGCGGGCGGACCACCGCGCGCAGGCGGATGCGCTGCTGACGGAACTACTGCCGCACACGGGCAAGTCGTTCCGGCTCGGCATCAGCGGCGTGCCGGGCGTGGGCAAGAGCACGTTCATCGAGACGCTGGGGCTCGCGCTGATCGCGCAGGGGCATCGCGTCGCGGTGCTGGCGATCGATCCTTCGTCCAGCGTGTCGGGGGGATCCATCCTCGGCGACAAGACGCGCATGGAACAGCTGTCCGTGCGGCCCGAGGCCTACATCCGGCCGAGTCCCTCCAGCGGCACGCTGGGCGGGGTGGCGGCGAAGACGCGCGAGGCGATGCTGGTGTGCGAGGCCGCGGGCTACGACGTCGTGATCGTCGAGACGGTCGGCGTGGGCCAGAGCGAGACGGCGGTCGCGGGCATGACCGACATGTTCGTGCTGCTGCAGCTGCCCAACGCCGGCGACGACCTGCAGGCGATCAAGAAGGGCGTGATGGAGATCGCCGACCTCATCGTGATCAACAAGGCCGACCTCGACCCCGATGCGGCCACGCGCGCCCGCGCGCAGATCACCAGCGCGCTGCGCATCCTGGGCCAGCACGGCAACCCCGGCCACGCGCAGCACGACGCGGCGCTGTGGCATCCCCAGGTGCTGCAGCTGAGCGCGCTCCAGGGCGAGGGCGTCGACCGCTTCTGGGAAGCCGTGACGCGCTTCCGGCAACTCCAGGAGGCCAGCGGCCGCCTGCAGTCGCGCCGGCGCCAGCAGTCGCTCGCCTGGATGTGGGAGCGCATCGAGAGCGGCCTCAAGCAGGACTTCCGGCAGCACCCCGCCGTGCAGGCGCTGCTGCCGCGGATGACGACGGACGTGGAGCAGGGGCGCATCGCGGCATCGACCGCCGCGCGCCAGCTGCTGCACGCGATGAAGACGAACGGAGAACGAGATGCATGACATCCTGGAACAGCTCGAGAAGAAGCGCGAGGCGGCCCGCCAGGGCGGCGGCGCGCGGCGCATCGAGGCACAGCACAAGAAGGGCAAGCTGACGGCGCGCGAGCGGCTGGAGCTGCTGCTGGACGAGGGCACCTTCGAGGAATGGGACATGTTCGTGGAGCACCGCTGCACGGACTTCGGCATGGCCGACAACAAGGTCCCCGGCGACGGCGTCGTCACCGGCTACGGCATGATCAACGGCCGCCTGGTGTTCGTCTTCAGCCAGGACTTCACCGTCTTCGGCGGCGCGCTGTCGGAAGCGCACGCCGAGAAGATCTGCAAGGTGATGGACCAGGCGATGAAGGTCGGCGCGCCGGTGATCGGCCTGAACGACTCGGGCGGCGCCCGCATCCAGGAAGGCGTCGCTTCCCTCGGCGGCTACGCCGACGTGTTCCAGCGCAACGTGATGGCCTCGGGCGTCGTGCCGCAGATCAGCATGATCATGGGCCCGTGCGCGGGCGGCGCCGTGTACTCGCCGGCCATGACCGACTTCATCTTCATGGTCAAGGACAGCTCCTACATGTTCGTGACCGGCCCCGAGGTGGTGAAGACGGTGACGCACGAGGAAGTGAGCGCCGAGGAACTCGGCGGCGCGACCACGCACACCACGAAGAGCGGCGTCGCCGACCTGGCGTTCGAGAACGACGTCGAGGCGCTGATCATGCTGCGGCGTCTCTACAACTACCTGCCGCTGAACAACCGCGAGAAGCCGCCGCTGCGCCCGAGCAACGACCCGGCCGACCGCCTGGACTACTCGCTCGACACGCTGGTGCCCGACCACCCGAACAAGCCCTACGACATGAAGGAGCTGATCGTGAAGGTGGTGGACGACGGCGACTTCTTCGAGCTGCAGTCCGAGAACGCCAGGAACATCGTGATCGGCTTCGCCCGCATGGAAGGCCAGACGGTGGGCATCGTCGCCAACAACCCGATGGTGCTGGCCGGCTGCCTGGACATCCGAAGCTCGATCAAGGCGGCGCGCTTCGTGCGCTTCTGCGACGCCTTCAACATCCCGGTCGTGACCTTCGTGGACGTACCCGGCTTCCTGCCCGGCACGGCGCAGGAGTACGGCGGGATCATCAAGCACGGCGCCAAGCTGCTGTTCGCCTATGCCGAGTGCACCGTGCCCAAGATCACGGTGATCACGCGCAAGGCCTACGGCGGCGCCTACGACGTGATGAGCTCCAAGCACCTGCGCGGCGACGTCAACTTCGCCTGGCCCAATGCCGAGATCGCGGTGATGGGCGCCAAGGGGGCGGTGGAGATCATCTTCCGCGAGGACAAGAACGACCCGGCCAAGCTGGCCGCCCGCGAGGCCGAATACAAGGCCCGCTTCGCCAACCCCTTCGTCGCCGGCGCCCGCGGCTTCATCGACGACGTGATCCTCCCGCACGAAACCCGCAAGCGCATCTGCCGCTCGCTCGTGATGCTGCGCGACAAGAAGCTGGAGAACCCGTGGCGCAAGCACGGGAACATTCCGCTCTGAACAGCCGATACGGACAGCCGGACGCAAAGGTCGCAAAGGTACGCAAAGGTCGCAAAAGAATTCAATGAATATTCCTTGCGGTCTTTTTGCGACTTTTGCGAAACCTTTGCGACCTTTGCGTCCTTGCCCCCGCATTAAGGACCCCGCATGTTCACCAAGATCCTGATCGCCAACCGCGGCGAAATCGCCTGCCGCGTGATCGCCACCGCGAAGAAGATGGGCATCCGGACGGTCGCCGTCTATTCCGATGCCGACCGCGACGCCCGCCACGTGGCGCTCGCCGACGAGGCCGTGCACATCGGCGCGCCGCCCTCCCGCGAGAGCTATCTCGCCGCCGACAAGATCATCGCCGCCTGCAAGCAGACCGGCGCGCAGGCCATCCACCCCGGCTACGGCTTCCTGTCGGAGAACGAGGACTTCGCGCGCCGCGTGGAGGAAGAGGGCATCGTCTTCATCGGGCCCAAGCACCACTCGATCGCGGCGATGGGCGACAAGATCGCCTCCAAGAAGCTGGCGAAGGAAGCGCGCGTCAACACCATCCCCGGCTACAACGACGCGATCGAGACCGCCGAGCAGGCCGTGCAGATCGCCAGGGACATCGGCTACCCGGTGATGATCAAGGCCAGCGCCGGGGGCGGCGGCAAGGGCCTGCGCGTCGCGTACGACGACAAGGAAGCCTTCGAGGGCTTCACCTCCTGCCGCAACGAGGCGCGCAACAGCTTCGGCGACGACCGCGTGTTCATCGAGAAGTTCGTCGAGGAGCCGCGCCACATCGAGATCCAGGTGCTGGGCGACGCGCACGGCAACGTGATCTACCTGAACGAGCGCGAATGCTCGATCCAGCGCCGCCACCAGAAGGTGATCGAGGAGGCGCCGTCGCCCTTCATCAGCGACGCGACGCGCAAGGCGATGGGCGAGCAGGCGGTGGCGCTGGCGAAGGCCGTGGACTACCAGAGCGCCGGCACCGTGGAGTTCGTGGTCGGCAAGGACCAGTCCTTCTACTTCCTGGAGATGAACACCCGCCTGCAGGTGGAGCACCCGGTCACCGAGTGCATCACCGGCCTGGACCTGGTGGAACTGATGATCCGCATCGCCGCCGGCGAGAAGCTGCCGCTGGCGCAGGCCGACGTGAAGCGCGAGGGCTGGGCGATCGAGTGCCGCATCAACGCGGAGGATCCGTTCCGCAACTTCCTGCCTTCGACGGGGCGGCTGGTGCGCTTCCAGCCGCCGAAGACGGGCATGTGGGCCTCGGACGTGGAGCATCGCTACGGCGTGCGCGTGGACACCGGCGTGGCCGAAGGCGGCGAGATCCCGATGTACTACGACTCGATGATCGCCAAGCTGATCGTGCACGGCACGGACCGGGCCGACGCGATCGCGAAGATGCGCGAAGCCCTCAACGGCTTCGTGATCCGCGGCATCGCCAGCAACATCCCCTTCCAGGCGGCGCTGCTGGCGCACCCGGACTTCGTCGCCGGCAACTTCAACACGGGCTTCATCGCCGAGCACTATGCCGGTGGCTTCCGCGCCGAGGAGGTGCCGCATGCCGATCCCGACTTCCTGGTGGCGCTCGCCGCCTGGGTGAACCGCCGTGCGCTGGAACGCTCGGCCGGCATCAGCGGGCAACTGCGCGGCCACGAGTTCAAGGTGGACGAGGATTTCGTCGTGGTGAAGCTCGACCCGCAGGGCAAGCACGTGCAGCAGGCCGCGAAGGTGCGCGACTTCGAGGCGCAGTCCGGCTCCAGCGTGGTCGAGACCGGGGGCAAGCAGTACACCATCTGCAGCCGCTGGCACCTGGGTGCGGCGCGCATCCGCGGCACGGTGGACGGAAAGGCCTTCACGGCGCAGGTCGTGCGCGGGCTGCCGGGCAAGCCGCTGGCCCTGCGCATCGAGCACGACGGCAGCCGCCTGGACGCCCTGGTGCTGACGCCGCGCACGGCCGAACTGCACGCGCTGATGCCCTTCAAGGCGCCGCCGGACATGAGCCGCTTCCTGCTCTCGCCCATGCCGGGCCTGCTGGTCGACGTGGCGGTGCAGCCGGGGCAGAAGGTGCAGGCGGGCGAGCGCCTCGCCGTGATCGAGGCGATGAAGATGGAGAATGTGCTCTTCGCCGCCACCGACGGCATCGTCGGCAAGGTGCTGGCCGCCAAGGGCGAGTCCCTCGCCGTGGACCAGCCGATCGTGGAGTTCGAATGACGAGACCCTTCAAGGTGCTGGGCATCCAGCAGATCGCCATCGGCGGTCCCGACAAGCTGAGGCTGCAGAAGCTCTGGGTGGAGCTGTTCGGCCTGGAGGTCACGGGCACCTTCAAGAGCGAGCGCGAGAACGTCGACGAGGACATATGCGCGCTGGGCACGGGCCCGCTGCGCGTCGAGGTGGACCTGATGCAGCCGCTGGACCCGGAGCAGAAGCCCGCCGTGCACCAGACGCCCCTGAACCACGTGGGCCTGTGGATCGACGACCTGCCCAAGGCGGTCGACTGGCTCACGGCGAAGGGCGTGCGCTTCGCCCCTGGGGGCATCCGCCGCGGCGGCGCCGGCTTCGACATCTGCTTCGTCCATCCCAAGGGCAACGAGCAGTTCCCGGTCGGCGGCGAGGGCGTCCTGATCGAGCTGGTCCAGGCGCCGCCCGAGGTGGTGCGCGCCTTCGCGGCCCTCGCAGCCACGCCCTCCTGAGGCCCGGCGCGTCGTTGCGCCGACGCCGCGTGTAACGGAAGGATTTGCCGCTGGGACGCCGGGAATGCCCGGCCGGCGGCCGGACCGTTCGTTTCATCTTGTAACGAGCGCGCGGACTCCACAGAATCCGGGACCACCCCGCATTCCATGGACAAGGCCCCGCCCCAATTGCTCGTCGCCGCCGCCCGCGGCCTGGCGCCGCAGGACGCGGTGCTGCGCTGCCAGGGGGCGCTGCTGGCGCGCGGGCCGCTCGCCGAGGCGGCGACGGCGCTGGCCGCCGAACTCGCCGAGATCCTGCGCTGCCAGCGCGTCACGGTGGGCCTGCTGCACGGGGAGGACCTGCGCATCGCCGGCAGCTCGCAGCCCGGCGACATCGACCCGCGCCACGCGGCCGCCGCGGCGATCACCGCGGCGATGCACGAAGCCCTGGACCAGCAGCGCACGGTGGCCTGGCCGCCCTTCGCGGGCCACCCGGCCGTCACGCTGGCGCAGCGCCAGCTGGCGGGCGCCGGCCAGGCCTGCAGCATCCCCATCGTCGTGGACGCGCGCACCATCGGCGCCCTGACGCTGGAGCGCGGGCCGGAGCTGCCGCTGGCCGCGGAGGACATCGCGCTCGCCGAGGACGTCGCCAGCTTCGCCGCGCCCGTCCTGCGGATGAAGCAGGCGGCCGAAACGCCCTGGCATGCACGCTGGGCGGCAGCGCTGCGCGCGCGCCTGGACACGCCGCCGCGCAAGCGCCTCGCCTGGGGCGGCGGCATCGCGCTGCTGCTGGTCGCGCTGGCCTTGCCGCTGCCCTGGCGCGTGAGCGCCCCGGCGCGGCTGGAGGGCTCCGTGCAGCGCGCAGTCGTGGCGGCCGCCGACGGCTTCCTGCAGCAGGCCAGCGTGCGGCCCGGCGACCGCGTGAAGGCCGGCCAGCTGCTGGCCCAGCTCTCCTCGCACGACCTGGAGCTGGAGCGCCAGCGGCGCGAAAGCGAGCTGCGCCAGCACGAGAACGCCTACCGCGCCGCGCAGGCGCGCAACGACCGCACGCAGATGGTGGTGAGCCAGGCGCGCGCCGCCGAAGCGCAGGCGCTGCTGACGCTGGCCGAGACGCAGCTGCAGCGCAGCCAGCTCACCGCGCCCTTCGACGGCGTCGTGATCAAGGGCGACCTCGCGCAGAACCTGGGCGCGCCGGTGCACAAGGGGGAGGTGCTGATGCTGCTCTCGCCGAGCGACAGCTTCCGCCTGATCGTGGAGGTGGACGAGGCGGACATCGCCGCCGTGCGGCCGGGGCAGGCCGGCCAGCTCGCGCTGGCGGCGCGGCCCGAGCAGGCGCTGCGCTTCACCACGCGGCGCATCGTGCCGCTGGCCACCGCCGCCGACGGCCGCAACTATTTCGAGGTCGAGGGCGCGCTCGAGCAGCGCCTGCCCGAGCTGCGTCCCGGCCTGAGCGGCATCGCCAAGATCGAGGTGGGGCGACGTTCGCTCGCGTGGCTGCTGTTCCACCGGACGGCGGCCTGGCTGCGGCTGGCGCTCTGGACCGTGCTGCCGTGACGCAGCCGCTGGTCAGCGATTCCTGGTACCGGGTCGCGCCCCTCAAGCCCAGCCTCGTGGGCGGCCTGAAGATCGTGCGGCAGCGCGTGCGCGACCAGCTCTGGCACGTGCTCGTGGAGCCGGGCTCGGGACGGCAGCTGCGGCTCAACCCGGCCGCCTATGCCTTCGTCGGGCGCTGCGACGGCCGCGCCAGCGTGGAGGCGGTGTGGCAGCAGCTGCTGCAGGAGCAGGGCGATGCCGCCCCGGGGCAGGACGACGTCCTGCGCCTGCTGGCCCAGCTCTTTCGCGCCGGCATGCTGCAGTTCGACGCCGCGCCGCACCTGTCGCTGCTGTTCGCGCGCCGGGGCGAGGACGAGGAGCGGCGCCGCCGCGCCTTCATCAACCCCCTGATGCTGCGCGTGCGCCTGTTCGATCCCACGCGCCTGCTGGACCGGCTGGCCCCGGCGGTCGCGCGGCTGCCGGGCTGGCCGCTGTTCCTGCTGTGGGCGGCGGCGTTCCTGCTGGCCCTGCTCGCCGCGGCGGTCGGCTTCCCCCAGCTGAAGGCCGACGCCTTGCGCGTGCTGGCCACGCCTTCCAGCTATGCGATCGCGTGGTTCGCGTATCCCGTCGTCAAGTCGCTGCACGAGCTGGGGCACGCGCTCGCGGTGCGGCGCTTCGGCGGGGCGGTGCACGAAGTGGGCGTGTCGCTGCTGCTGCTGACGCCCGCGCCCTACGTGGATGCGAGCGCGGCGAGCGCCTTCCCGGAGGCCCGCCAGCGCGCGCTGGTGAGCGCCGCCGGCATCCTGGTGGAACTGGCGCTGGCGTCGCTCGCCGTCTTCGCGTGGACGCTGCTCGCGCCGGGGCTGCTGCGCGATGCCGCCACGGTGGTCGTCCTGATCTGCTCGGTGTCGACGATCCTGTTCAACGCCAATCCGCTCGTGCGCCTGGACGGCTACCACCTGCTGTGCGACCTGCTGCAGTTGCCGAACCTGGCCCTGCGCAGCCAGGCCTGGTGGGCGTCGGCCTGGCGCCGCCTGATCGGCGCCGAGCCGGGGCTGCCCGCGGGCGCGCTCGCGGCCGGCGAGAGCAAGTGGCTGGTGGCGTACGCGCCGGCCTCGTGGGCCTGGCGCGTCGTGCTGCTGTTCGCGCTGGTGCTCTGGATCGGGCAGCACTCCTGGTTCCTCGGCTGGGCCGCCGGCGTCGCGCTGCTCGCGTGGCTGCTGGCGGGGACCGCGGGCCGCCTGATGCGTTCCGCCGCGGCCGCGCCGGACCCCGGCGCGCGGCGCCGCGCCATCGCGATCGCGGGCGGCGCCTGCCTCGCCTTGCTGCTGGCGCTGTTCGTCGTGCCGGCGCCGTCGAGCGTCATCGCGCAGGGCGTGGTCTGGCCGCCGGAACGCGCGCAGCTGCGCCCCGAGGCGGGCGGGTTCGTGCAGGCGCTGGTGGTGCGCGACGGCGCGGGCGTGCAGCGCGACCAGGTGGTGCTGAAGCTCGCCGATGCCGACCTCGTGGCGCAGCGCGACAAGGCCGCGAGCGAGCGCACCGGCCTGTACGCGCAGCAGTACCAGGCCCTGCTGCAGGATCCCGCGCGTGCCGGCGACCTGAACCAGCAGCTGGCCCGCAACGAGGCGGAACTGCGCTTCGCGGAACAGCAGCTGGCCGGGCTCGAGGTGCGCGCGCCCAGCACCGGCCACGCGGTCTGGCCGCGCCAGGACGACCTGCTCGGCGCGTACGCGCAGCGCGGCGCCATGCTGGGCTACGTGCTGGGGCCCGACCCGGCGCAGGTGCGCCTCGTCCTGCGCGACGAGGACCTGCTGCGGGTGCGCGCACGCGTGCGCGCCGTCGAAGTGCGGCTGGCCGAAGCGCCGTGGACGCCGCACGCCGCGCAGCTGCGCCAGGAAACACCGGCGGCCACGCGCCAGCTGCCCAGCGCGGCGCTCGGCGACCGCCTCGGCGGACCGGTGCCGGTGGACCCGGCCGATGCGGACGGCCTGCGCACGCAACTCCCCGTGTTCCTGCTGGACGTCGTCATCCCCGGCCTCCCCGCGGGCCACGTGGGCGGCCGCGCCTGGGTGAAGCTGGTGCTGCCGGCGGAACCCCTCGGCTGGCAGCTGCTGCGCACGGCGAGGCAACTGCTGCTGCGCCAGTTCAGCCCCACCGGACAGGCATGAGCGCAGACCTCGCGCTCGCCGCCTGGCCCTTTCCGGGCGTGGTCTGGGGCGAGTACCCCGAACAAGCCGCGGCGCCCGGCACGCCGCGCCGGCAGAAACGGCTGGGGCTGGTGCGCCTGGAGCGCTTCGCGCAGGACGTGCTCGCGCGCGGCACGGCCGGGGCCGACGCGTTGCCGCAGCGTCTGCACGCGCTGCCCGCCCTGGCCCGCGACCCGGACGCCTGGGTGCTGGAGGCCACGGTGCTGGCCGCGAGCGCGCTGTCGCACACCGCCGGCTACGTTCCGCACGCGCAGCAGCTGATGGCCACCCGCGTGCTGCTGGACGACCGGCTCGCCGAAATGGCCACGGGGGAGGGCAAGACCGCCGCCATCGCCATGGCCGCCGCCGTCGCCGCCCTGGGCGGCGCGCCGGTGCACGTGGTGACCGCCAACGACTACCTCGCGCAACGCGACGCCGACGCGCAGCGGCCGTTCTTCGCGCGCCTGGGCTTGCGGGTGGACTGCGTGACGCAACCCATGCAGGCGGCGCAACGCCGCCTGGCCTACGGCGCCGACGTCACCTACTGCACGGCCAAGGAACTGGCCTTCGACTACCTGCGCGACGGCGTGCAGCGCGCGGCCGACCTGTCGCCGCTGGAGCGGCGCGCGCGCCGGCTCGGGGGCGCGGACGGCGCGCAGCCGCCGGTGCTGCGCGGCCTGTGCATGGCGATCCTGGACGAAGCGGACACGGTGCTGGTCGACGAGGCGCGGGTGCCGCTGGTGCTCGCGCAGGCGGAGGGCTCGCCGGCGGAGGCGGGCTTCTACCGCGGCGCGCTGGAGGTGGCGGCGCGGCTCGCGCCCGGCGCCGACTACCTGCCGCAGGGCAACGGCCGGCGTTTCGAGCTCACGGCGCAGGGACGCCGGCGCCTCGCGGCCTGGCCCGTGGCCGACCATCCGCTGCTGGGACACCGCGCCCATCGCGAAGCCGCGGTGGAGATGGCGCTGGTGGCGCTGCACGTCCTGCGCCGCGACCACGACTACGTGGTGCGCGACGGCGAGGTCCTGCTGGTGGACGAGACGACGGGCCGCGCGGCGCAGGGGCGGGCCTGGTCCGCGGGCCTGCACCAGCTGGTGGAGTGGAAGGAAGGCCTGCAGGCGTCGCGCCGCAACGGCACCCTGACGCAGATCACGTTCCAGCGCTTCTTCCCGCGCTACCTGCGCCTCGCCGGCGCCAGCGGAACGCTGCGGGAGGCGCGCCGCGAGCTGCGGCAGGTCTATGGCCTGGAGCTGGTGCTGATCCCGCGGCGGCTGCCCTGGCGCGTGCAGGCCTGGCGCCCGTCCCTGGCGCCCGACAGCGCCGCGCTGTGGCAGCAGGTCGCCGACGAAGCGCAGGCGCTGGCCGCGCAGGGCCGGGCGGTGCTGGTCGGCACGGAAACCGTGGCGCAGTCGGAGGCGCTCTCCGCGGTGCTGGCGGGCCGCGGCCTGGCGCACCGCGTGTTGAACGCGCGACAGGACCGCGAGGAGAGCGAGCTGATCGCGGCGGCTGGCCAGGCCGGCCGGATCACCGTGGCGACCAGCATGGCGGGCCGCGGCACCGACATCCTTTGCGAGCCGCAGGTGCTGGAGCGCGGCGGGCTGCACGTGATCCTCTGCCAGGTGAACGCATCGGCGCGCATCGACCGCCAATTCCTCGGGCGCGCGGGCCGCCAGGGCCAGCCGGGAAGCGTCCGGCGGATGGTGGCTGCCGATTTCCCGCTGCTGCGCCGCTGGTGGCCGGCCGCCTGGCTGGCTTGGCTGGCCCGCCGGCCGGCCGCGGGAGGGCTGGCAAAGATCACGGTCGACGTCGCCCAGCGACGCGAATCCTTTACTCATCGTTACGAGCGTGTGAAACTCAGCCGTGCCACCGAATCCGCGGAGCGCGAGCTGACGTTCAGCAGGCAGGTGCAACATGAATAGAACGAGTCGTTGGGCGACCCTCCTGGTGTCGCTGGCCCCGGCCGCCGCGCTGGCGCAGGCGCTCGGCTGCCTGATCGAACCCTTCCAGGTGTCCGACGTGGGCAGCCCGATCATCGGCGTGATCGACAGCATGGCCGTGGAACGCGGCGAGCGCGTGCGCGCCGGCCAGGTGCTCGCCACCCTGCGCTCCGACGTCGAGCGCCAGTCGCTCGCGGTGGCCCAGAGCAAGGCGCAGGCCGTGGGCGAACTGCGCGCCGCCGAAGCCAATGCCGAACTGGCGCGCCAGAAGCTGGCGCGGGCGAAGAACCTGGCCGACCAGCAGTTCATCTCCGGCCAGGCGCTGGAGCAGGCGCGCGCCGAGGCGCTCGTGGCCGAGAACCGGCTCGCGCAGGCGCGCGAGCAGCGCGACGTGTACGCGCGCGAGCACGAGCTCGCGCAGGCGCAGCTGGGCCTGCGCACGATCCGCAGCCCCATCGCCGGCGTGGTGGTGGAACGCTACCTCGCGGCCGGCGAGCGGGTGGAGGAAAAGCCGATCTACCGCATCGCCATGGTCAACCCGCTGCGCGTGGAGGTGGTGCTGCCGGCGGCTGCGTACGCGAGCGTGCGCGCCGGCATGAACGCCGCCGTGACGCCGGAGTTTCCCGGCGCCGGCACGCGCCAGGCGAAGGTGACCGTGGTGGACGGCGTCATCGACGGGGCCAGCAACACGTTCCGTGTGCGGCTCGAGCTGCCCAATCCGGATTTCGCGCTGCCGGCCGGATTGCGCTGCCGGACCGACCTGGGCGGCGTCGCGCCGCGGCCCTAGGAACCGGGGCGACGCCGTGCGCTGGCTCTCCCGTCTCCGCCCCGACCGGCCCGGCCCCGCCGCTGCCGTGGCGGAATGGATGGAGCCGCGCCTGCTGTTCTCCGCCGACCTGACCGGGGGCCTGCTGCTGGCCCACGATGCGGCCGATGCGGGCAGCGAAGTGCGCACGCTGGGGGCCGACGGCGAGTACACGGCGGCCGGCGCGGCGCCGGCAGCGACGTCTTCCGCCAACAGCCCGCAGCAGGGCGGCGCGGCGAGCTACGCCGCCACCGGCATCGCCTTCGAGGCCAACGAGGGACAGGCGCCCGCCGGGGTGGACTTCAGCGCCTGGGGCAGCGGCTACGGCCTGACGCTGCAGGATGGCCACGCCGCGATCACGCTGGCGACGCCCGAGGGCACGCGCGAGGTCCGGCTGCAGCTCGTGGACGCCGCGGCCGACGCCCAGGGGGAGGGCGAGGACCTGCTGGCCGCACGCAGCAACTCCTTCGTGGGCCACGATGCGTCGCAGTGGCGCTCGGGGATCGCGAACTACGGAGCCGTGCGCTACCGCGACGTCTACGACGGCATCGACGTGCGCTACTACGGCAACCAGCGGCAGCTGGAGTACGACTTCATCGTCGCGGCCGGCGCCGACGCGAGCGCGATCGGCCTGCGCTTCGAGGGCGTGGCCGGCGCGGCCATCGCCGCCAACGGCGACCTGGTGCTGCAGGTGGAGGGGAGCGACCAGGCGTTGCGCTTCCACGCGCCCCTCAGCTACCAGCGCGGCGCCGGCGGGCTGGAGACGGTGGCCAGCCGCTACGAGATCCGCGCCGACGGCAGCATCGGCTTCGTGCTGGGGAACTACGACCACGCGCGCGAGCTGGTGATCGACCCGGTGCTGGACTACGCCACCTACCTCGGCGCGTCCGGTGGCGAGTCCGCCGTGGCGGTGGCCACCGATGCGGCGGGCTATGTCTACGTGACGGGCCGCACCACCAGCAGCGGCGCGCCTTTCTCCGGCTCGATCGGTTCGCCGGGCGGCGCCGGCGACATCTTCGTCGCCAAGCTGAAGCCGGACCTCTCGGAGGTGGTGTGGGCGTCGCGCATCGGCGGCGGCAACGACGAGCAGGCCAATGCGATCGCCGTGGACGCCACCGGCAACTACATCGCGGTCACCGGCTGGAGCAAGTCGTCCAACTTCCCCACGCTGAACGCCGACGACGACACCCGTGCAGGCCTGCTGTCCGGACAGGACGCGGTGGTGTTCGAGCTGAACGCCGGCGGCGCGCTGCGCTTCAGCACCTATTTCGGCGGCGACGCCGCCGACAGCGGCAATGCGGTGGCCGTCGACAGCGCCGGCAGCGTCTACGCCGCCGGCGAGGTGACGCCGACCGGCCTGCTGACCGGGCTGCTGTCCCCGCTGCTGGGCAGCTCGGTCAACGTGTTCGTCAACAAGTACCTGGCCGATGGCTCGGTGGGCTGGCAGCAGCAGCTGGGCGGCAACGGTGACGATTCCGCCACCGGCATCGCCGTGGGCAGCGGCGGCGAGGCCTACGTGGTCGGCACCACGCGTTCGGGCTCCTGGGCGATCGGCGGCGACGACCTCGCCATGAACGGCGCGCAGGCCACGCTCTCCGGCGCGGCCGACGGCTTCCTCGTGCGCCTCGGCGCCTCCGGGGGCAGCGCCTCCTACGCCACCTTCATCGGCGGCAACGCCGTGGACAGCGCTGCGGCCGTGGCGGTCGACGGCACGGGCAAGGCCTACGTGGTGGGCGAGACGCGTACGGGCAGCGCGTTCGCCACCAGCACGGGCGCGTTCATCACCAGCCTGGCGGGCAGCAACCGCGACACCGGCTTCCTGCGCGTGTACGACACGACGCAGACGGGTTCGGGTTCGCTGCGCTATTCCAGCTTCATCGGCGCCTCGGGGGTGGACCATCCCACCGGCGTCGCCATCGCGGGCTCGCGGGTGGTGATCACCGGCGACGCCGGCTCGACCGACCTTCCGCTCACGGGCGACGCCGCCCAGTCCGTCAACCCCGGGACGGCGCTGTTCCTGCTGGTGCTCAACCCCGTGGGCACGGGGGCTTCCGACCTGATGTACGGCACGTACTACGGGGCCACGGCCACGCCGGGTGGCGTCGCCGTCACGGGCAACCAGGCCGTCATCGCCGGGGGGACGAGCAGCACGGGCTACGGGACGGCGGGAACGGCGCAATCCGCCAAGTCCACGGGACAGGACGCCCTGATCGCGAGCTTCACCCTGCCCAACACCGCGCCGGTGCTCGGCGGCCTGGTGCAGCCCGGCGCCATCCTGGAGGACAGCAGCGGCGGCCCGGGCTTCCTGGTGGATGCGCTGCTGGCCGGGAAGGTGCTCGACCTCGATGCGGGCGCCGTGCAGGGCATCGCCATCACCGGCCAGGACAGCAGCAACGGCGCCTGGCAGTACTCCACCGACGGCAGCACCTGGAGCGTCATCGCCGGGACTTCGGTGAGCAGCGCGCTGCTGCTCGCCGCCGATGGCCAGACGCGGATCCGTTTCGTGCCGGCGGCGAATTTCAATGGCACGGCGACGCTGACGGTCCGCGCCTGGGACCGCACTTCCGGCAGCGCCGGCGGCCGGGCCGACACCACCGGCAACGGCGGCACGACCGCGTTCAGCAGCGCGACGCAGACGCTGGACCTCACCGTGACCTCGGTGAACGACCTCCCCACCACGAGCAACGTGGTGTTGAGTGCTTCGAACGAGGACGCGGTGCGCACGATCACGGCGGCCGAACTGCTGGCGAATGCCGCCGACGTGGACGGCGACATGCTCACGGTCGGCAATCTCTCGGCCAGCAGCGGCACGCTGCTGGACCTGGGCGGTGGCACCTGGACCTTCACGCCGGCGGCGAACGACGACACCGCCGTGAGCTTCACCTACGACATCGGCGACGGCACGGTGACGGTCGCCGGCACGGCGACCCTGGACCTGCTGCCGGTGAACGACGCCCCGACGGCGCAGCCCGACACCGTGCAGGCCACGCTGAACACCCCCGTGACCTACGCCGCCGCGACGCTGCTCGCCAACGACACCGACGTCGAAGGCAGCACGCTCACCATCTCCGGCGTGACCAGCATCAGCGGGGGCACGGCGGTGCTCAATGCCAACGGCACCGTCACCTTCACGCCCAGCGCCGGCTTCGCGGGCAACGCGAGCTTCAGCTACGTGGTTTCGGACGGCACGCTGCAGTCGGCGCCCGCCACGGTGACGGTGGACATCAACGCGCCGCCGGTGGCGAACGCGGACACGCTGGCCGCGACCGAGGACACGCCCGTCACGTACACCGCGGCGGCGCTGCTCGGCAACGACACGGACGCGGACGGCGACCCGCTCACCATCGCGAGCGTCACGAGCGGCAGCGGCGGGACGGTGGTCCGCAACGCGGACGGGACCGTCACCTTCACGCCCAACGCCAACTTCAACGGCACCGCGCAGTTCAGCTACGTCGCGAGCGACGACCGCGCCGTGTCTTCGCCGGCGACCGTGACCGTGACCGTCGCGGCGGTGAACGACGCGCCGGTGGCCAAGGCCGACAGCTTCACGATCGACGAAGACGAGGTCGTCAACTTCAACCTGAGCCTGCTGCTGGCCAACGACACGGACGTGGAGTCGCCCCTCAGCGCGCTGAGCGTGGTCAGCGTCGGCAACGCCGTCAACGGAACGGTGGGCCTCAATGGCAACGGCACCTTCCGCTTCACGCCGGCCGCGAACTTCTCCGGCACCGCCAGCTTCACCTACGTCGTCACCGACGGCGTGAACCTCTCGGCGCCGGGCACCGTCACCATCACGGTGCGGCCGATCAACGACGCGCCGGATGCACGGGACGACGCCTTCGCCGGCGTGGAGGACACGCCGATCACCATCGACGTGGCGGACCTGCTGGCCAACGACAGCGATGCGGAGGGCAGCCCGATCAGCATCGCGGGCGTGTCCGGGATCGGGGCGGTGCTCAACGGCGACGGCACCATCACCTTCACGCCGCCCTCCAACCTGGCCGGGCCGGCGACTTTCAAGTACACGATCACCGACGGCACGCTGGTGTCGAAGGAGGCCCGGGTCACGATCAACCTGACCGCCGTGAACGACGCGCCGGTGGCCGTGGCCGACAGCCTGGTCGCCATCCAGGACACGCCGGTGGTCTTCACGGCGGGACAGCTGCTCGGCAACGACACGGACGTGGACGGCGACGCGCTCACGATCGGCAGCGTCACGAGCGGCACGGGCGGCACGGCGACGCTCAACGCGGACGGCTCCGTCAGCTTCGCCCCTGCCGCCGGCTTCGTCGGCAACGCCAGCTTCACCTACACGGCCCGGGACGGCAGCCTGTCCTCGGCGCCCGTGACCGTGACAGTGCTCGTGAACGACGTGCCGCAGGCGCGCGACGACGCACTGGTGGCCACCGAGGACACGACGGCGACCTACAGCGCGGCGGACCTGCTGGGCAACGATCTCGACACGGTGGGGAGCCCGCTGGTGATCACGGGGGTGGGCAACGCCAGCGGCGGCAGCGTCGTCCTGAACGCCGACGGCACGGTGACCTTCACGCCGCTGGCGAACTTCGCCGGCACGGCCAGCTTCACCTACACGGTGAGCGACGGCATCTCCACCTCGGCGGTGGCCACGGTGACGATCGCCATGGTGCCGGTGAACGACGCGCCGGCCGGGGCGGACCGGGCGCTCACGATAGCCGAGGACGCCACGCACATCTTCGTGGCGGCGGACTTCGGCTTCACCGACGCGGCCGATGGCAACGGTCTTGCCGCCGTGCGGATCACCTCGGTGCCGACGGCGGGGACGCTGACCCACGACGGCGTCGCGGTGGCGGCCGGCACGGTGGTCTCCGCGGCCGACATCGCGGCGGGCAAGCTGGTCTTCACGCCGGCGGCCAACGCGAACGGGGCTTCCTACGCGAGCTTCACTTTCCAGGTGCAGGACGATGGCGGAACGGCCGGGGGCGGGGTGGACCTCGATCCGGTGGCCAACACGATCACCTTCCACGTCACGGCCGTGAACGATGCACCGGTCGCGGCCGACGTGGCGGCGAACGGCAGCGAGGATGCGGCATCGATTCCGGTCAGCCTGGGTGGCATGGACGTGGAGGACGGCACGGGCCTGACGTTCACGCTGCAGGGCTTGCCGGCGAACGGGACCCTGTATGCCGACCCGACGCTCACGACGCTGGCCGTTGCCGGAACCGCATACGCCAGCGGGAGCTTCTACTTCGTCCCGGCGGCGAATTTCAACGGCACCGCCAGCTTCAAGTACACCGTGACCGACAGCGGAGGCCTGGCCGATGCCACGCCCGCGACGGCGACGATCGTCGTGGCCGCGGTGAACGACGCGCCGGCAGGGGCGGACCAGGCATTGACGATCGACGAGGACGGATCCCACGTCTTCGTGGCGGGGGACTTCGGCTTCACCGATGCGGCAGAGGGCGATGCCTTCGCCGGCGTGCGGATCACCACCTTGCCGACGGCGGGCGTGTTGAGCGTCGACGGCGTGGCGGTGACGGCCGGGACCTTCGTCTCTGTCGCCGACATCGCGGCGGGCAAGCTGGTCTTCACGCCGGTGGCCGACGCGAACGGGGCGGGCTACGCCAGCTTCACGTTCCAGGTGCAGGACGACGGCGGCACGGCCGGCGGCGGGGTGGACCTCGATCCGGTGGCCAACACCATCACGTTCGATGTGATGCCGGTGAACGATGCCCCGGCCGGAACGGATGCGACCCTCACCGTCACCGAGGATGGCTCGCACGTCTTCGTCACAGCCGACTTCGGCTTCAGCGACGCGGCGGACGGCGACAGCCTCGCCGCCGTGCGGATCACCTCGGTGCCGGCGGCGGGCTCCTTGAGCATCGACGGCGTGGCCGTGACGGCCGGCACGCTGGTCTCCCTGGCCGACATCGCGGCGGGCAAGCTGGTCTTCACGCCGGTAGTCGACGCGAACGGGGCGGGCTACGCCAGCTTCACGTTCCAGGTGCAGGACGATGGCGGCACGGCCGGTGGTGGTGTCGACCTCGATCCGGTGGCCAATACGATCACGTTCGACGTGACGCCGGTGAACGACGCACCCGCGGGCACGGACAAGACCCTCACGCTGGCCGAGGACGGTTCGCACACGTTCGTGGCCGCGGATTTCGGCTTCAGCGACCTTGCGGAGGGCAACAACTTCTCCGCGGTGCGGATTACCTCGCTGTTGACGGCGGGCACCCTGGCGGTCGACGGCGTGGCCGTGACGGCGGGCACGTTCGTGTCCCTGGCCGACATCGTGGCGGGCAAGCTGGTCTTCACGCCGGCGGCGAATGCGAACGGCCTGGCCTACGCCAGCTTCCAGTTCCAGGTGCGGGACGACGGCGGCACGGCCGGGGGCGGGCTGGATGTCGATCCCGTCGCGAACACCATCACGTTCAATGTGACGGAGGTGAACGACGCCCCCTCCGGGACGGACGCGACCATCACGCTCGACGAGGACGGCTCCCACACTTTCGCGGCGTCGGACTTCGGTTTCACGGATGCAGTGGACGGGCACGGTTTCGCCGCCGTGCGGATCACCTCGCTGCCGACGGCGGGGATGTTGTCCCTCGACGGTGTGGCCGTCGCGGCCGGCACGCTGGTGTCCGTGGCCGACATCACCGCGGGCAAGCTGGTCTTCACGCCGACGGCCAACGCGAAGGGTGCGGGCTACGCCAGCTTCGGCTTCCAGGTGCAGGACGACGGCGGCACGGCCGGTGGCGGCGCGGATCTCGACCCGGTCGCCAACACCATCACGTTCGACGTGACACCGGTGAACGACGCGCCTGCCGGAGCGGACGCGACCCTCGCCGTCGACGAGGACGGATCCCACATCTTCGTGGCAGGCGACTTCGGCTTCACCGACGCAGCGGATGGCCACGGTCTCGCGGCCGTGCGGATCACCTCCTTGCCGACGGCGGGCGTGCTCACGCTCGACGGCCTGGCCGTGACCGCCGGCACGCTGGTTTCCCTCGCGGACATCTCCGCCGGCAAGCTGGTGTTCACGCCGGCGTCGAATGCGAACGGCCTGGCCTACGCCAGCTTCCGTTTCCAGGTGCAGGACGATGGCGGAACCGCCGGCGGCGGCGTGGATCTGGATCCGGTGGCGAACACCATCACCTTCGACGTGACGCCGGTGAACGACGCTCCGGCCGGAGCGGACGCGACCCTCACCTTCGCCGAGGATGGCTCCCACATCTTCGTGGCAGGCGACTTCGGCTTCACCGACGTGGCCGACGGCCACGCCCTCGCCGCCGTGCGGATCACCGCCTTGCCCACGGCTGGCGCGTTGACGCTCAACGGCCTGGCCGTGGCGGCCGGCACCTGGGTCTCCGCGGCCGACATCGCGGCGGGCAGGCTCGTCTTCACGCCCGCGGTGAACGCCAACGGCACGGCGTACGCCAGCTTCACCTTCCAGGTGCGGGACGAGGGTGGCACGGCCGACGGCGGCGTGGACGTCGATCCGGTCGCCAACACCATCACGTTCGACGTGACGCCGGTGAACGACCCGCCGACGGGCGCCGACGCCACCATCGCGCTCGCCGAGGATGGTTCCCACGTCTTCGTGGCAGCCGACTTCGGCTTCAGCGACGCCGCGGACGGCGACGATCTCGCCGCCGTGCGGATCACCACGGTCCCGACGGCGGGCAGGTTGACGATCAACGGCGTGGCCGTGACGGCCGGCACGCTGGTGTCCCTGGCCGACATCGCCGCGGGCAAGCTGGTGTTCATGCCAGCGGCCAACGCGAATGGAGCAACTTACGCCAGCTTCCGCTTCCAGGTGCAGGACGATGGCGGAACGGCCGGCGGCGGCGTGGATCTCGATCCGGTCGCCAACACGATCACGCTCCAGGTCACCGCGGTCAACGATGCGCCCGCGGGCGCCGACAAGACGCTCACCATCGACGAGGACGGCTCCCACACCTTCGCCGCGGCGGACTTCGGCTTCGCCGACGTGGCGGATGGCAACAGCTTCTCCGCCGTGCGGATCACCTCGCTGCCGACGGCGGGGACGTTGACGGTCAACGGCGTGGCCGTGACCGCCGGGACGCGGGTCTCGCTGGCCGACATCGCGGGCGGCAAGCTGGTCTTCACGCCGGTGGCCAACGCGAACGGCACCGGCTACGCCAGCTTCACCTTCCAGGTGCAGGACGACGGCGGCACGGCGGGCGGTGGCGTCGACCTCGATCCGGTGGCCGACACGATCACGTTCGACGTGACACCCGTGAACGACGCGCCGGCGGGTACCGACACCACCATCGCCCTGAACGAGGATGGTTCCCACGTCTTCGCGGCAGCGGATTTCGGTTTCACGGACGCCGCGGACGGCGACGATCTCGCCGCCGTGCGGATCACCACGGTCCCGACGGCGGGCGCTTTGACCGTCAACGGCGTCGCCGTGACGGCTGGCACATTCGTGTCCCTGGCCGACATCGTTGCAGGCAAGCTTGTCTTCACGCCGGCTGCCGACGCGAACGGCACGGGCTACGCGAGCTTCCGCTTCCAGGTGCAGGACGATGGCGGCACGGCGGGCGGCGGCGTCGAGCTCGATCCGGTGGCCAACACCATCACGTTCGACGTGACCCCGGTGAACGATGCTCCCTCCGGGGCAGATGGGACCGTCACGATCGACGAAGACGGTTCCCATGCGTTCGCGGCAGCGGACTTCGGCTTCACGGACGCGGTGGATGGGAACGACTTCGCCGCCGTGCGGATCACCTCGGTGCCCGCGGCGGGCCTGTTGACGATCGACGGCGTGGCGGTGACCGCGGGCACCCTGGTCTCCGTGGCGGATATCGCGGCGGGCAAGCTGGTCTTCACCCCTGTGGCCGACGCGAATGGCAGCGGCTACGCCAGCTTCCGTTTCCAGGTGCGGGACGATGGCGGAACGGCCGGCGGCGGCGTGGATCTGGATCCGGTGGCGAAGACCATCACGCTCGACGTGACGCCGGTGAACGACGCGCCGGCCGGAACGGACGCCACCATCACCATGGACGAGGACGGCATCCACACCTTCGTGGCGGCGGACTTCGGCTTCAGCGACGCGGCCGATGGCAACGCTTTCGCCGCCGTGCGGATCACATCGCTCCCGGCGGCAGGCACGTTGACGGTCGACGGCGTGGCCGTGGCGGCCGGCACGCTGGTGTCCCTCGCCGACATCGCCGCAGGCAAGCTGGCCTTCACGCCCGCAGCGAATGCGAACGGCCTGGCCTGCGCCAGCTTCCAGTTCCAGGTGCAGGACAACGGTGGCACGGCCGGCGGCGGAGCGGACCTCGACCCCGTGGCCAGGACAATCACGTTCGACGTGACGCCGGTGAACGACGCGCCGACGGGAACGGATGCCACCGTCACGGTGGACGAGGACGGTTCGCACACCTTCACGGCGGCGGACTTCGGCTTCACGGATGCGATCGACGGCGACGCCATGGCGGCCGTGCGGATCACGACGGTGCCGACGGCGGGCCTGTTGACCCTCGACGGCGTGGCCGTGACCGCCGGCACGCTCGTTTCGCTGGCGGATCTCGCGGCAGGCAAGCTGGTCTTCACGCCGCTTGCCGACGCGAACGGCAGCGGCTACGCGAGCTTCGGCTTCCAGGTGCAGGACGACGGCGGCACGGCCGGAGGTGGGGTCGACCTCGACCCGGCCGCGAACACCATCACGATCGAAGTGACCTCGGTCAACGATGCCCCGACGGGAACGGATGCCACCATCAGCCTGCAGGAGGATGGCTCCCGTGCGCTCGCGCTGGCGGATTTCGGCTTCGCGGATGGCGATGGCAACAACTTCGCCGCCGTGCGGATCACCTCCTTGCCGGCGGCGGGCACCTTGACGATCGACGGCGCGGCCGTGACCGCCGGAACCCTGGTCTCCGTCACGGACATCGCGGCGGGCAAGCTGGTGTTCAGGCCGACAGCCGACGCGAATGGCGCCGCCTACGCCAGCTTCCGATTCCAGGTGCAGGACGACGGCGGCACGGACCGCGGCGGCGTGGACCTCGATGGCGTGGTCCACACGATCACGTTCGACGTGACGCCGGTGAACGACGCGCCGACGGGTGCCGACACCGCGGTCACGCTCGTCGAGGATGGCTCCCACACGTTCGCCGCGGCGGACTTCGGCTTCATGGACGCGGCGGACCGCAACGATCTCGCGGCCGTGCGGATCACCTCCGTGCCCACGGCGGGCGTGTTGACCGTCAACGGCGTGGCGGTGACCGCGGGCACCCTGGTCACCGTGGCCGACATCGTGGCGGGCAAGCTGGTCTTCACGCCGGCAGCCGACGCGAATGGCGCCGCCTACGCCAGCTTCCGATTCCAGGTGCAGGACGACGGCGGGACGGCGGGAGGCGGGGAGGATCTCGATCCGGTCGCGAACACCATCACCTTCAACGTGACCGCGGTGAACGACGCCCCCACCGGGGCGGATGCGACCATCACCATCAGGGAAGACGGCTCGCACACCTTCGCGGCCGCGGACTTCGGCTTCACGGATACGGCGGACGGCGACAGCCTCGCCGCCGTGCGGATCACCTCCATGCCCACGGCTGGCACCTTGACGCTCGACGGCGTGGCCGTGACGGCCGGCACGCTGGTGTCCCTCGCCGACATCGCCGCCGGCAAGCTGGTCTTCACGCCCGGCGCCAACGCGAACGGCACGGCCTACGCCGGCTTCCGTTTCCAGGTGCAGGACGATGGCGGAACGGCCGGCGGCGGCGTGGATCTGGATCCGGTGGCGAACACCATCACGTTCGACGTGACGCCGGTGAATGACGCCCCGGCCGGAACGGATGCGACCCTCACGCTTGTCGAGGATGGATCCCGCACCCTGGCCGCAGCGGACTTCGGCTTCACCGACGCGGCGGACGGCAACAGTCTCGCCGCGGTGCGGATCACCTCCGTGCCCACGGCGGGGCTGTTGACCATCGACGGCGTGGCCGTGACCGCCGGCACCCTGGTCCACCTGGCCGACATCGCGGCGGGCAAGCTGGTCTTCACGCCGGCGGCCAACGCGACCGGGGCTTCGTACGCGAGCTTCACGTTCCAGGTGCAGGACGACGGCGGCACGGCCGGCGGCGGGGTGGACCTCGATCCGGTGGCGAACAGGATCACCTTCCACGTCACGGCCGTGAACGATGCACCGGTCGCGGCCGACGTGACGGCGAGCGGCAGCGAGGATGCGGCATCGATTCCCGTCACCCTGGGCGGCACGGACGTGGAGGACGGCGCCCGACTGACATTCACGCTGCAGGGCTTGCCCGCGAATGGCATGCTGTACTCCGACGCGGCGCTCACGACGCTGGCCGTTGCCGGAACCGCATACGCCAGCGGGAGCTTCTACTTCGTCCCGGCGGCGGAGTTCAACGGCACGGCCACCTTCAGGTACACCGTGACCGACAGCGCGGGCCTGGGCGGCGCCGCGCCCGCCACCGTGACGATCGCCGTCGCTGCCGTCAACGACGCCCCCGTCGCCGCCCCCGTCGTGCTGCCCGCGATCGCCGAAGACAGCGGCCCGATCGTCCTCGCACCGGCGCAGCTGCTGCAAGGCGCGAGCGACATCGACGGTCCCGCGCTCGCCGTGACGAACCTGGTCGCCAGCAGCGGCACGCTGGTGGCGCGCTCCGACGGCACCTGGACCTACACGGCCGACGCGGACTTCAACGGTGTGGTGACCTTCACGTACTCGGTGGGCGATGGCCTGGCCAGCGTGGCCGGCAGCGCGAGCCTGGTCGTGACGGCGGTGAACGACGCGCCGGTGATCACCAGCCTGGACGGCGCCCCGGCCTCCACGGTGACGGTGAGCGAGAACGGCACCCCGGTCGTCACCGTCGATGCGAGCGACGTGGACGACCGGCTGCAGGACCTGGCCTACACCATCGCGGGCGGGGCCGACGCGGGCCTGTTCACGATCGACCCGGCCACGGGCGCGCTCTCCTTCGTGCGCGCCCCCGATTTCGAGGCGCCCGCGGACACCGACCGCGACAACCTCTACGAAGTCATCGTGCAGGTGAGCGACGGCCGCCTTTCCGACCAGCAGGTGCTCTCGGTCCGCGTGGCGGATGCGGGCGAGGCCGGACCGGAACCGGCGCCGCCCGTGACGCCGCCGCCCGCGCCCACGCCGCCGGCCGAACCCCCCGTCCACCCGGTGCCGCCGGCCCCGGCGCCCCAGCCTCCCGCGCCGCCGCCGCCCGCGCCGCCTCCGCCGGCCCCCGGGCACACCTCGCAATCCCTGCAGGACGCGCTGGGACCCACTCCCGACATCCCGGTGGTGCGCCGGGACGACGGTACGCTGTCGTTCCCCGCGCCGGTGGCCCGGCTGCTCGCCGAGGCCGACGCGGGCCGCATCCTGCGCACCATCGTGTTCGACCGCGGGGGCCTGGAGCTGATCTCGGGCCAGGGGCAGGGCGAACTGCTGCTCTCGCGCTTCGCCACGGCGCTGGGCAGCGACGGGGCGGGCCTCGCGGACCTGCAGCGCTCGCTGCGCTCGACGACCTTCACCGGCGAGCTCGATCGCCTGCGCCAGTCCGTGCGCGAGGAGCTGGACCTCGACCAGTCCCTGGCCGTTTCCGTGGCCAGCGTGTCCTTCGGGCTGTCGCTGGTCTACATCCTGTGGCTGATCCGCGGCGGCGTGCTCGTGGGCAGCTACCTGTCCGCGCTGCCGGCGTGGCGCATCCTCGACCCGCTGCCCGTGCTGTCGCGCGCGGACGAGGAGGATGAATCCGAGGAGGAGCCCTTGCACGACGATGGCCCCAGCGGCCGCAACACCTTGCGGGGCTTCGGATGAAGCTGCTCGACACCCGCACCTACATCTCCCTGGGCCTGGTCTCGCTCGCCAGCACGGTGCTGCTGGCCGCCTCCTTCTTCGGCCTCGTGCCGGACCGCAACGGCGCGATCCGCGAGGGGCGGGTCGCGCTGGCCGAGTCGCTGGCGGCGAGCAGCACCGCCATCCTGGGCAGCGGGGACCCGCGACCGCTCGAGGACGTGTTGCGCTTCGTGCAGAAGCGCAACCCCGAGCTGCTCTCCGCCGGCCTGCGCACGCACGAGGGCAAGCTGGTGGTCGCCGTGGGCGACCATGCGCGGCGCTGGGCGCCGATCGACAGCGACGCGGCGCACGACGCGCAGATCCAGGTGAACCTGGAGGCCGGGCACCGGCCCTGGGGGCAGCTGGAACTGCGCTTCGAGCGGATCGCCCCGGCCGGCCCTGCGGGCCTGCTGCACACGCCGCTGATCCCGCTGCTGGCGTTCTGCTCCGCGCTGTGCTTCCTCGGCTTCCGCGTGTACCTCACGCGCGTGCTGCGGCACCTCGACCCTTCGCGGGCGATCCCGGGCCGCGTGCGTTCGGCGCTGGATTCGCTCACCGAGGGCCTGCTGGTCATCGACCAGAAGCAGGCGGTGGTGCTGGCCAACGAGGCCATCGTCAAGCTGCTGGGGAAGACCAACGACGAACTGATGGGCACGCCGGTGTCGGCGATCGCCTGGCTCGATGGCGACGGCATGCCGCTGCAGCCGCATGCCGCCCCCTGGGCCACGGCGCTGGCGCAGGGCGTCGTCCAGCGCGACCTGCAGTTCAAGCTGAAGGACCGAGGCGGCCACCTGCGCAGCTTCGTCGTCAACTGCTCGCCCGTGCTGTCCACCGGCGGCCGCGCCTCCGGCGTCCTCATCAGCCTCGAGGACATCACCCTGCTCGAACAGAGCCGCGTCGAGCTCCGCTCGGCCAAGGAGGAGGCCGAAGCCGCCAACCGCGCCAAGAGCGAGTTCCTCGCCAACATGAGCCACGAGATCCGCACCCCGATGAACGCCATCCTCGGCTTCACCGAGCTGCTGCGGCGCGGCTTCGGCAAGAGCGAGCGCGAGTCCTCGCGCTACCTGGACACCATCCACCACAGCGGCCGGCACCTCCTGGGCCTGATCAACGACATCCTGGACCTCTCGAAGGTGGAGGCCGGGCAGCTGACGGTGGAGAAGATCGCCTGCGCGCCGCACCAGGTGATCCAGGGCGCGCTCGCGGAACTCGGGCTGAAGGCGCAGGAAAAGGGCATCCAGCTGTCGCTGCGCCTGCTGACGCCGGTGCCCGAACGCGTGCAGTCGGACCCGGCGCGCATCCGCCAGGTGGTGCTCAACCTCCTGAGCAACGCCGTCAAGTTCACCGAACGTGGCGGCGTCGAGGTGGTCCTGGCCTGCAGCGGCCAGGCCTATACGGTGGAAGTCAACGACACCGGCATCGGCATGGACCCGGCGAAGGTGGAGGCCATGTTCGACCCCTTCACGCAGGCGGACGTGTCGATCACCCGGCGCTTCGGCGGCACCGGCCTGGGGCTGGCGATCAGCCGCCGGCTGGCGCGCGCGCTCGGCGGCGACCTCACCGCCACCAGCCAGCCCGGCGTGGGCACCACGATGCTCTTCAGCTTCGCCACCGGCGCGCTGGAGGGCGTGCGCCTGCTGGACGCCGGCGCGCTCGCGGCGGCGGAGGCGGCCGGCGCCGCCGCGCCCCGCACCCGCTGGCGCATCCCTTCGGCGCGGGTGCTGGTGGTGGACGACGGCCCCGAGAACCGGGAGCTGATCTCGCTGGTGCTCACGGAGCAGGGACTGTGGGTCGAGGAGGCGGAGAACGGCCAGGTCGCCCTGGACAAGCTGGCCGCCGGCAGCTACGACCTCGTGCTGATGGACATGCAGATGCCGGTGCTCGACGGCCATGCGGCCACCCGCGCGCTGCGCGCGCGCGGGGCGACGTTGCCCGTCGTGGCGCTCACCGCCCATGCGATGAAGGGCTTCGAGGAGGAGGTGCTGGCCGACGGCTGCACGTCCTACCTGACCAAGCCGGTGGACATCGACGCGCTGCTGCAGCAGGTGGCGCAACTGCTGGGCGGATCGGCGGAGGAGGCGCCGGCGACGCCGGTGCCGTCGGTGTTCGGCGACCTCGAGCCGGAGCCCGCGGAAGGCCCGATCCGCTCTCGCTTCGCCGGCAATCCGAAGCTGGTCCCCATCGTGCGCAAGTTCGCCGCCCGCCTGCACGAGCAGCTGGGGAACGCGCGCCAGGCCGCCGGGGACGGCGACCTGCCGGAAGTGGCGCGGCTCGCGCACTGGCTGGCGGGCGCCGCCGGCACGGTGGGCTACGACGCCTTCACCCGGCCGGCGCGCGAATTGGAAGCGGCGGCCAAGGCCGGCGATGGCGCCGCCGCGGCGTCGGTGCTGCAGCGGCTGGCGCGGATGGCGCAGCAGCTCGAGCTGCCGGAGGCGGCCATCGGCTGAGGCCGGTGCACAATGACGATGACGGAACGGGACTCGAGGCCGGGGGAAGCGATGCAGCAGGATGACAGCGGTTTCGAGCGCGAGACGCTCATCAGCGCACCGACGGTGTTCGCGCCCGGCGAGGACCGGCTGAGCGAGCAGGACCTGCGCGCGCTGTCGCCGCAGCAGATGCTGTGGCGCCATCGCTCGGTGACGGGGCTGTCGAAGGCGTTGATCATGATGGTCGACGACGAGATGCTGAACATCGAGATGACGCAGGCCTTCCTGGCGGAAGCGGGCTACCGTCGTTTCGTGCACACCGACCAGCCCGAGCAGGCCGTCGCCATGATGCGCAGCCAGCCGCCCGGCGTGCTGCTGCTGGACCTGAGCATGCCACGCGTGGGCGGCCTCGACATCCTGGCGGCCCTGCGCGACGACGCGCAGCTGCGCCATGTCCCGGTGATCGTGCTCACCAGCAGCACCGACCCCCAGGTCAAGCTCAAGGCCCTGGCGTTGGGCGCCATGGACTTCCTTTCCAAGCCGGTGGACCCCAGCGAGCTGGGCCTGCGCATCCGCAACACCCTGGCCGCGAGCGCCTACCGCGAGTACCTGGGCCAGCACGACGCGCTCACGGGCCTGCCGAACAAGCAACGCTACCGCGAGGCGGTGGCGGAAGCGCTGAAGGCGGCGCAGGCGGGCGGCAACGACGGCGCGCTGCTGCACGTGGGCGTCGATGCGCTGGGCCGCATCAATGACGCCCTGGGCCGCACCGTGGGCGACCAGCTGCTGCAGCGCATCGCCAAGCGCCTGGCCAGCTGCGTGCAGACCGAGGCCGGCGGCGAGCTCGCGTCCGAGCAGGCCGATCCCACGCTCTACCGCTTCGACGGCGACGAGTTCGCGATCGTCGTGCCCTTCATGGACGGCGTGCACAGCGCCGCCGCGTTCATCAGCAAGCTGCTGGAGGACTCCACCATCAGCTACCAGCGCCCGGACCTGCCGGAGGTGTTCCTCACCTGCAGCGTGGGCGTGTCGGTGTTCCCCACCGACGGCGTGGACCCGGACGTGCTGATCCGCAACGCGGGCCTGGCGCTGCGCCATGCCAAGCAGGCCGGGCCGCACCGCTACGAGTTCTTCTCGCCGCGCTTCAACGAGCAGGCGCAAAGCCGGCTGGACTTGAGCGCCGAACTGCGGCACGCCGTCGGCCGCGACGAGATCGAGCTGCTGTACGAGCCGGTGGTGGAGCTCGCCACCGGGCGGGTCGTCGGCGCGCAGACGGTGGTGCGCTGGAAGCACGCCTCCGGCCGCGTCATCGAGGGCGACGAGCTGATGGAGCTGGCGGGCAGCTCCGAGATGGACGTCGCGCTGACCGAGTGGGTGTTCGAGCAGATGCACGTCAACGTGCGCAACTGGCGCGGCGCCGGCCTGCAGCCGGTGCCCGTCGGCGTCCAGGCCTCGCTCGCCCACATGCGGCCCAGCGACCTGGGCCACCTGGCCAGCGCCGCGATGGCCGGCGGCATGGATCCGCGCCACCTCACGCTGGAACTGCTGCACGCCGGCGCGCTCGATGCGCTGGGGCCGAAGGAGGCCACCGTGCTGTCCGGGCTGCGCAAGCGCGGCGTGCGCCTGTCCATGGTGCGCTTCGGCGCCAGCGCCTCGGTGGCGAGCCTGCGCCGGCTGATGTGCGACGAGATCAAGATCGACGCCTCCTTCATGCACGACCTGGAGCGCGACCCGGCGGCGCAGGCCATGCTGCTGGGGATGGGCGACCTCGCCCGGCGCCTGCGCCTGAACTTCGTCGCATGCGGCGTCGACACCGCGGCGCAGCTCGCCTTCCTCCGGAAGAACGGCTGGGACCAGGGGCAGGGCCGCCTGTTCGGCGAGCCGATGACGGGACTGGCCTTCGCCGCGAAGTGGCTCACGCGCGGCGGCAAGGCGCAACGGTCGGCCCTGCCGGAAGGCTGATTCCGCCAGCCTAGTGGAATCCACCGAGTCCCGCTGCGGGCCCGGGCGGCGTAGACTGGACCGCGGCCCATGGCGGCCATCCGCGTTCAGGAGGGCTTCTTGCAGCCGACGAACATCGCCGACCCGGCGTATTTCCACAAGGTGGTGGACTGCCAGTGGGCCTGTCCCGCGCACACCCCGGTTCCCGAATACATCCGACTGATCGCGCAGCGCCGCTACGGCGACGCGTACATGGTCAACTGGGTGTCCAACGTCTTCCCGGGCATCCTGGGCCGCACCTGCGACCGCCCCTGCGAGCCGGCCTGCCGGCGCGGGCGGGTCGAGCAGAACAATGGCGGCGACCCGGAACCGGTGGCGATCTGCCGGCTCAAGCGCGTGGCCGCCGACATGAAGGAGGACGTGCGCGGGCGCATGCCGCAGCGCGCGCCCCGCAACGGGCTGCGCGTGGCCTGCGTCGGCGCCGGACCGTCCTCGCTGACGGTCGCGCGCGACCTGGCCCCGCTGGGCTACGAGGTCACCGTCTTCGAGGGCGAGGCGCGCCCCGGCGGCTTCATGCGCACGCAGGTGCCGCGCTTCCGCCTGCCCGAGGAGATCATCGACGAGGAGTGCGGCTACATCCTGGACCTCGGCGTGGAGTTCGTCGCCGGCCGCCGCATCGAGTCGATGCGCGCGCTGATGGGAGAGGGCTACGACGCGATCTTCGTGGGCTGCGGCGCCCCGCGCGGGCGCGACCTCGACCTGCCGGGACGGCGCGAGGCGGCGGCGCAGATCCACATCGGCATCGACTGGCTGGCTTCCGTGTCCTTCGGGCACGTGGACAGCGTCGGCCGGCGCGTCATCGTCCTCGGGGGCGGCAACACCGCGATGGACTGCTGCCGCTCCGCCCGCCGCCTGGGCGGCGAGGACGTCAAGGTGATCGTGCGCAGCGGCTTCGAGGAGATGAAGGCCTCGCCCTGGGAGAAGGAGGATGCCATGCACGAGGGCATCCCCATCATCAACTTCCACGTGCCCAAGGCCTTCGTGCACGAGGCCGGGCGCCTGACCGGCATGCTGTTCGAGGTGGTGCGCGCCGAGTACGACGCGCAGGGCCGCCGCACGCTGGTGCCCACGGGCGAGCCCGATCCCTTCTTCCCGTGCGACGAGGTGCTGATCGCCGTCGGCCAGGAGAACGCCTTCCCCTGGATCGAGCGCGAGACCGGCATCGTGTTCGACCGCTGGGGGCTGCCGCAGCTGGACCCGCTGACCTTCCAGTCCACCGTGCCCAACGTGTTCTTCGGCGGCGACGCGGCGCTGGGCCCCAAGAACATCATCACGGCGGTGGCGCACGGCCACGAGGCCGCGATCTCGATCGACCGCCTGCTGCACGGCGAGGATCCCCGCGCGCGTCCCGCGCCCACGGTCAACCTGCTGTCGCAGAAGATGGGCATCCACGAGTGGAGCTACGACAACCAGACCTCGCTGGACGCGCGCTTCCGCGTGCCCTGGGCCAAGGCGGAACAGGCGCTGGCCAGCATCCGGGTGGAGGTGGAGCTGGGCTTCGACGCGCCCACCGCCTTCCGCGAGGCGCAGCGCTGCCTCAACTGCGACGTGCAGACCGTGTTCAACCAGGCGACCTGCATCGAGTGCGACGCCTGCGTGGACATCTGCCCGATGGACTGCATCAGCTTCACGCCGCCGGGCGAGGAGGCGGACCTGAGGCAGCGGCTGAAGGCGCCGGCGCTGAACCTCGCGCAGGACCTGTACGTCTCCGGCCAGCTCAAGACGGGCCGCGTGATGGTGAAGGACGAGGACGTCTGCCTGCACTGCGGCCTGTGCGCCGAGCGCTGCCCCACGGGCGCCTGGGACATGCAGAAGTTCCTGTTCAAGACCGCGATGGCCGGGCAGCGCCAGCCGGCGGCGCAACGCAGGGAGGCCCTCGCATGAGCCGCATCGAAGCCGTCAACGACTTCGTCGTCAAGTTCGCCAACGTCAACGGCTCGGGCTCCGCCTCGGCCAACGAGCTGTTCGCCAAGTCCATCCTGCGCATGGGCGTGCCGGTGAGCCCGCGCAACATCTTCCCGAGCAACATCCAGGGCCTGCCGACCTGGTACGAGGTGCGCGTGAACGAGCAGGGCTGGCTGGGGCGGCGCGGCGGCGTGGACCTGATGGTCGCCATGAACCCGCAGACCTGGGACGCCGACGTCGCGGAGCTGGCGCCGGGCGGCTACCTGTTCTACGACAACACGCGGCCGCTGCCCCCGGCGGCCTTCCGAGACGACGTGCACGTGATCGGGATGCCGCTCACCGAGATCTGCAACGCGGTCTACTCCGACCCGCGCCAGCGCCAGCTGTTCAAGAACATCGTGTACGTCGGCGCGCTGTCGGTGCTGCTGGAGATCGACCCGGCGGAGATCGAGAAGCTGTTCGGCGAGCAGTACCGCGGCAAGGAGAAGCTGCTGGCCTCCAACGTGCAGGCCCTGCACCTCGGGCGCGAGTTCGCGCACGAGCACCTGCAGTGGCCGCTGGGCATCCGCGTGCAGCGCGCCGACCGCGTCGGCAGCCGCATCTTCGTCGATGGCAACAGCGCCGCGGCGCTGGGCTGCGTCTATGGGGGCGCGACCGTCGCGGCCTGGTACCCGATCACGCCTTCGTCCTCGGTGGCGGAAGCCTTCCAGCGCTACTGCGGGAAGTTCCGCGTCGACCCGGACACGGGCCAGAACCGCTACGCGATCGTGCAGGCCGAGGACGAGATCGCCTCCATCGGCATGGTGGTCGGCGCCGGCTGGAATGGCGCACGCGCCTTCACCGCCACGTCGGGCCCGGGCATTTCGCTGATGACCGAGTTCATCGGCCTGGCCTACTTCGCCGAGATCCCGGTGACCATCATCGACGTGCAGCGCGGGGGCCCCTCCACCGGGATGCCCACGCGCACGCAGCAGGCGGACATCCTGGCCTGCGCCTACGCCTCGCACGGCGACACCAAGCACGTGCTGCTGTTCCCGGAGGATCCCCACGAGTGCTTCGAGCACGCGGCGCGGGCGCTGGACCTCGCCGACCGCCTGCAGACGCCGGTGTTCGTGATGACCGACCTCGACATCGGCATGAACCAGCGCCTGTGCCGCCCGTTCGAGTGGAAGGAAGGCGCCGCGTACGACCGCGGCAAGGTCATGAGCGCGGAGGAGCTGGAAGCCGGCAAGGACTTCGGCCGCTACAAGGACGTGGACGGCGACGGCATCCCCTGGCGCACGCTTCCCGGCACCCACCCGACGCGCGGCTCCTACTTCACCCGCGGCACCAGCCGCGACCCCTACGCGCGCTACTCCGAGCGCGGGCCGGACTACCTGTACAACATGGAGCGGCTGCTGCAGAAGTCGCGCACGGCGGCGACGCTGCTGCCGCAGCCGGTGCTGCGCAACGCGGATGCGGAGACGCCCCTGGGCGTCATCTACTACGGCTCCACCAGCCCGGCGATGGAGGAGGCGCTGGCGCTGCTCGCGGCCGAGGGCGTCCACCTCGATGCTCTGCGGCTGCGCGGCTTTCCCTTCGCCGACAGCGTGGCGGACTTCATCGCCAAGCACGAGCGGGTGTTCGTCGTCGAGCAGAACCGCGACGCCCAGATGCGCACGCTGCTGGTGAACGAGCTGGAGATCGCCCCCGCGCGGCTGGTGAAGGTGCTGCACTACGACGGCACGCCGATCACCGCCCGCTTCATCACCCAGGCCATCGCCGCGCACGCGCAGGCGCTGCGGGAGAACGTCGAATGACCTACATCGCGAAGCCCAGGCTGCACCACCCGACGCTGGAGAAGAACAACGTCGGCTACACGCGGCGCGACTACGAGGGCAAGATCTCCACGCTGTGCGCCGGCTGCGGCCACGACTCGATCTCGGCGGCCATCATCCAGGCCTGCTGGGAGCTGGACATCGAGCCGCACCGTGTCGCCAAGCTCTCCGGCATCGGCTGCAGCTCGAAGACGCCCGACTACTTCCTGGGCGCCTCGCACGGCTTCAACACCGTGCACGGCCGCATGCCCTCGGTGCTGACCGGCGCCAACCTGGCCAACCGCGAGCTGCTGTACCTGGGCGTCTCGGGCGACGGCGACTCCGCCTCCATCGGCCTGGGCCAGTTCGCCCATGCGATGCGGCGCGGCGTGCGCATGGCCTACATCGTGGAGAACAACGGCGTCTACGGCCTCACCAAGGGCCAGTTCTCCGCCACCGCCGACAGCGGCAGCAAGAGCAAGAAGGGCGTGGTCAACAGCGACAGCCCGGTGGACCTGGTCGGCATGGCGCTGCAGCTGGGCGCCACCTACGTCGGGCGCGGCTTCTCCGGCAACAAGGCGCAGCTGGTGCCCCTGATCAAGGGCGCCATGGCGCACGGCGGCGCCGCCTTCATCGACGTGATCAGCCCCTGCGTGGCCTTCAACAACCACCCGGGCAGCACCAAGAGCTACGACTACGTGCGCGAGCACAACGAGGCGGTGAGCCGCATCGACTTCATCAGCCCGCGCGAGGAGATCACGGCCCAGGCCGCGCCGGGCGAGGTGGTGGACGTGCGCCAGCACGACGGCACGCTGCTGCGCCTGCGCAGCCTGCACCCGGACTACGACCCCACCGACCGCTACGCCGCCATGGCCTACATGCACGCGCACCAGGCCCGCGGCGAGATCGCGACCGGGCTGCTGTACGTCGACCCGCTCGCCACGGACCTGCACACCGCGCTGAACACCAGCGCCCGGCCGCTCAACGCCCTGGACGCCGGGGACCTGTGCCCGGGGACTGGCGCGCTGGCGAAGATCAACGCATCATTGCGCTGAAGCGAATCCAGGCACAGGGAGGCCGCCGTAGTCCACCGCGAAGGAGGGCGCCATGGCCGAACGCACCGTTTTCCAGTCCGTCCCCAACAAGCACGTGCTGAGCCTGGGGCCGCAGGCGAGCGTCTGGGACGCCGCCTGCGTGATGACGCGGGCCAACTGCGGCAGCATCCTGGTGATGGAGCCGCCCGACCGGCTGCTGGGCATCGTCACCGAGCGCGACCTGATGACCCGCGTGCTGGCCCGCGCGCTCGACCCGAAGCGCACCAGCCTGCAGCAGGTGATGACGCCGCAGCCGCAGTGCGTGGCGCCCGAGACGCGCGTGTCGGACGCCGTGGTGATCATGCTGGAGCGCGGCTTCCGCCACCTGCCGATCGTCGGGCCGGAACGCAAGGTCCTGGGCGTGTTCTCCATCCGCGACGCGCTGCCGCGCGAGATCGGCAACGCGCTGAGCCAGGCGGAGTTCAACGAGCAGGTGAACGACGCGCTGGGCTAGGAGCGGCGGGCCCGCGCGCGGGCCAGGGCCGCCTCGATGACCGACATCTTGTTCGCCGGTGCCGCGGTTTCCGCCGCGGGTTGCACGGCTTCGCCTGCCTTGCGCGCCTTCCGCGCCTCGTAGCGCGCCAGCGCCTCGTCCGCCTGCGGCTGCGACCACGCATCCCAGCCGGTGCGCTCCCCGCTCGCGTTCTCCAGCGCGATGCAGTCCACGGGGCAGACCGGCACGCACAGCTCGCAGCCGGTGCAGTACGCCTCGATCACCGTGTGCATGCGCTTGTTGCCGCCGACGATCGCGTCGGTGGGGCAGGCGTCCAGGCACAGCGTGCAGCCGATGCACCAGGCTTCGTCGATCACGGCGAGCTGGCGCGGAGCTTCGATACCGTTTTCCGGATTCAGCGGCAACGCGGGCCGGCCGGTGATCTCCGCCAGCCGCACGACGCCCTGCGCGCCGCCCGGCGGGCACTGGTTGACCTGCGCTTCCCCGGCCGCGATGGCCTCGGCGTAGCCCGCGCAATCGGGATAGCCGCAGCGCGTGCACTGGGTCTGGGGCAGGGCGGCGTGCAGGCGCGCCGCCAGCGGGTTCACGTGCGGCGGGCGCGCGCCGGCTTCGCCGCGGGCGCCGGCTCGTTGAACTGCCGGATGAAGTCGCGCACCTGGGGATAGACGACCTCGCGCCAGCGCCGGCCGCTGAAGATGCCGTAGTGGCCGGCGCCCTTCACCTCCAGGTGCTTCTGGCGCGCCTTGGGCACGCCGGTGCACAGCGCGTGCGCGGCCTCGGTCTGGCCGCTGCCGGAGATGTCGTCCAGCTCGCCCTCGATCGTGAAGTGGGCCGTGGTGCGGATGTCCTGCGGGCGCACGCGTTCCAGCTCGCCTTCGGGGTTGCGGACTTCCCAGGTGCCGTGCACCAGGCGGAATTCCTGGAACACCACGCGGATCGTGTCGAGGTAGTAGTCGGCGTCCATGTCCAGGACGGCGTTGTACTCGTCGTAGAACTTGCGGTGCGCCTCGGCCGAAGCGTCGTCGCCCGCCATCAGGTGCTTGAAGTAGTCGTAGTGGCTGGAGACATGGCGGTCGGGGTTCATCGCCACGAAGCCCGAATGCTGCAGGAAGCCGGGATACACCCGGCGCCCGGCACCCGGGAAGCTGGGCGGCACCGGGTAGATCACGTTGTTCTCGAACCAGGCGTAGCTCTTGTTCATCGCCAGGTTGTTCACCGCGGTCGGCGATTTCCGCGCGTCGATCGGGCCGCCCATCATGGTCATGCTCAGGGGCGTGGTCTCGCCGCGGCTGGCCATCAGCGACACGGCCGCCAGCACCGGCACGGTCGGCTGGCAGACGCTGATCACGTGGCAGTTGCCGTGCTCCTTCTGCAGGGCGCGGATGAAGTCTTCGATGTAGTTGACGTAGTCGTCGAGGTGGAAGGGTCCCTGGTCCACCGGGACCATGCGGGCGTTGCGCCAGTCCGTGATGTAGACCTTGTGGTCGCCCAGCATGGACCGCACCGTATCGCGCAGCAGCGTCGCGTAGTGGCCGGACAGCGGCGCCACCACCAGAACGGCCGGCTGCCCGAGCAGCGTTTGCAGGGTCCTGGGGTTGTCCGAGAAGCGCTTGAACCGGCGCAGCTCGCAGAAGGGCTTGTCGACCACGACGCGCTCGTGCACGGCGACGTCCACGCCCTCGACGGCGACGGTCTTGATGCCGAACTCCGGCTTCTCGTAGTCCTTGCCCAGCCGGTAGAGCAGGTCGTAGCCGGCGGACAGGCGCTGCGCCAGCGGCAGCTGCGCGAAGGGGGAGAGCGGATTGCTGTAGAGCTTGGACGCCGCCTGCGCGAAGTCGGCGAACGGCTCCATCAGGGAGCGCTGCGCCTCGTAGATCTGGTAGAGCATGGCGTGGTCCTTGTTGTTGCAGTGCAATATATCAGGGCGCGAGCCGCATGGCACAAGGGAAAAGTACGGATGAGCCAAGGATTTGGCGTTCGTGCCAGACTCCGCACCGGCCGCGGGGCGGCCACGAGATGGAAACGATGAAACGACGCAACTGGATTGCCGCCGCCGGCGCGGCGATCGCCGGAGGGAGCCTGATGACGAACGATGACGGCGCGGCGCTGGCCGCGGCCGCCGGCCTGCGGTCGCTCGCGAAGAGCCCGCGCCTGCCTGTGCTGTTCCTGGGCCATGGCAGCCCGATGAACGCGATCGAGGACAACGCGTTCCGCCGCAGTTGGCAGGCGCTGGGCGCCGAGTTCGGCAAGGCGTGGCCGAAGCCGCAGCTGATCCTGTGCGTCTCGGCGCACTGGATCACGCGCGGCTGGCACCTGACGGCGATGGCGAAGCCCAGGACGATCCACGATTTCGGCGGCTTTCCGCAGGCCTTGTTCGACCAGCAGTACCCCGCGCCCGGCGCGCCTGCCATCGCGCGGGAGATCGCCGCGGGCATCCGCGAGCCGAAGCTCGGGCTGGACGAGGAGGAGTGGGGCTACGACCACGGGACCTGGTCGGTGCTGAAGCCGATGTTCCCGGAAGCGGACATCCCGGTGATCCAGCTGAGCCTGGACTATGGGCGTCCGCCCTCGGAACACTTCGCGCTGGGAGAGCAGCTGCGATCGCTGCGCGAGCGCGGCGTGCTGGTCGTGGGCAGCGGCAACATCGTGCACAACCTGCGCGCGGTGCGCCGCGAGGCCAACGCGATGCAGGCCTATCCCTGGGCGTTCGAGTTCGACGCGAAGACGGCGTCCCTGCTGGAGCAGGGCAGGCTGGCGGAACTGGCGGATTTCCGGAAGCTGGGCGAGCTGGCGCAGCTCGCCCATCCCTCCTGCGACCACTACCTGCCGCTGTTGCACGCGGCCGGCGCGGCGCATCCCGGGGAGAAGATGCGCTTCTTCAACGACCGCTTCCAGGCGGCGTCGATCTCGATGCGGTCGGTGGTGTGGGGCTAGGCCTCAGACCACCTTCGCGATGCACTCCGCCACGTAGTCGATGTTCTTGCTGTTGAGGGCAGCCACGCAGATGCGGCCGCTCTCGATGCCGTACACGCCGAACTCGTTTCGCAGGCGGACCATCTGCTCCTTGGTCAGGCCGGAGTAGCTGAACATGCCGACCTGCTGCGTGATGAAGCTGAAGTCGCGCTGCACGCCGGCGGCCTTGAGCTTCTCGACCAGGGCACCTCGCATCTGCTTGATGCGCACGCGCATGGCGGCGAGCTCGTCTTCCCACAGCTTGCGCAGTTCCGGCGTGTTGAGGATGGTCGCCGCCACCTGGCCGCCGTGCGTGGGCGGGTTGCTGTAGTTCGTGCGGATCACGATCTTCAGCTGCGACAGCACGCGGCCGGCTTCCTCCTTGTCCTGGCACAGGACGGACAGGGCGCCCACGCGCTCGCCGTAGAGGCTGAGGCTCTTGGAGAAGGAGGTCGAGACGAAGAAGTTCTCGCCCGAGGCCAGGAATTTCTGCACGGCCTGGCCGTCCTCGGCCAGGCCCTGGGCGAAGCCCTGGTAGGCCATGTCCAGGAAGGCCACCAGCTTGCGCGCCTTGACGGCCGCGACCACCTGGTCCCACTGGGCGGGCGTGAGGTCGTAGCCGGTCGGGTTGTGGCAGCAGGCGTGCAGCACGACGATCGTGCCGGCCTCGGCCGTGTCGAGCGCGGTCAGCATGCCGTCGAAGTTGATCCCCCGCCTGGTCGCGTCGTAGTAGGGATAGGTCCCCACCTCGAAGCCGGCGTTGGTGAAGATGCCGCGGTGGTTCTCCCAGCTCGGGTCGCTGATCAGGACCTTCGCCTTGGGGTTGAGCTTCTTCAGGAAGTCCGCGCCGATCTTCAGGCCGCCGGTGCCGCCCAGGGCCTGGACGGTCGCCACCCGCGCGGCCTTGACCGGCTCGGAATCGGCCCCAAATACCAGGCTCTTGATCGCGGCGTCATAGGCCGCGATGCCATCGATCGGCAGGTAGCCGCGGGCCGCATGGGCGGCCATCATCTTCTCTTCCGCCTTCTGGACGCAGGCGAGCAGCGGCAGCTTGCCGTTGTCGTCGTAGTACACCCCCACGCCGAGGTTCACCTTCTTGGGGTTGGGGTCGGCGACAAACTGCTCGGTCAGGCCCAGGATCGGGTCGCGGGGCGCCATTTCGACGGCGGTGAAGAGGGACATGGGGTTCCTTGGGATGCGATGGCAAAGACGGCCGGCCTGTTGTACGCTGGCCGGCTGCCCGCAATTTTAATGGGGTCGACCCCGTAGTTACCCGAATGAGTGCAATCCCCCAGTCCGACGAGGCCCAGCAGCAGGATAAAAAGGGCACGTTCGTCACGTTCCCCGACTCCCCCTTCGAGCTGTTCCAGCCCTATCCGCCGGCGGGCGACCAGCCGCAGGCGATCGAGAAGCTGGTGGAAGGCGTGCAGGACGGCGAGGTCTTCCAGACCCTCCTGGGCGTGACCGGCTCCGGCAAGACCTTCACCATGGCCAACGTGATCGCCCGGCTCGGACGGCCGGCGATCGTGTTCGCGCCCAACAAGACGCTGGCGGCGCAGCTCTATAGCGAGTTCCGCGAGTTCTTCCCGAAGAACGCGGTGGAGTACTTCGTCAGCTACTACGACTACTACCAGCCGGAGGCCTACGTCCCCCAGCGCGACCTGTTCATCGAGAAGGACAGCTCGATCAACGAGCACATCGAACAGATGCGGCTGTCGGCCACCAAGAGCGTGCTGGAGCGGCGCGACACGGTGATCGTCGCGACGGTGTCGGCCATCTACGGCATCGGCGCCCCCGAGGACTACACGCAGATGCGCTTCATCATGCGGGTGGGCGACAGGATCGGCCAGCGCGACATCATCGGCCAGCTGATCCGCATGCAGTACAACCGCAACGAGCAGGACTTCGCCCGCGGCACCTTCCGCGTGCGCGGCGACACCATCGACATCTTCCCGGCGGAACACTCGGAACTGGCGATCCGCATCGAGCTGTTCGACGACGAGATCGAGTCGCTGCAGCTGTTCGACCCGCTCACCGGCCGCATCCGCCAGAAGGTGCCGCGCTTCACGGTCTATCCCTCCAGCCACTACGTGACGCCGCGCGAGAAGGTGGTGTCCGCCGTGGAGTCGATCAAGGAGGAGCTGAAGGAGCGCCTGGACTTCTTCGTGAAGGAAGGCAAGCTGGTCGAGGCGCAGCGCCTGGAGCAGCGCACCCGATTCGACCTGGAGATGCTCTCCGAGCTGGGGCACTGCAAGGGGATCGAGAACTACACGCGCCACCTCTCGGGCGCGCCGCCGGGAGCGCCGCCGTCGACGCTGACGGACTACCTGCCCAAGGACGCGCTGATGTTCCTGGACGAGAGCCACCAGATGATCGGCCAGCTGGGCGGCATGTACAACGGCGACCGCGCGCGCAAGCTGACGCTGGTGGAGTACGGCTTCCGGCTGCCGTCGGCGCTGGACAACCGGCCGCTCAAGTTCGAGGAGTTCGAGGCGCGCATGCGCCAGGTGATCTTCGTCTCCGCCACCCCGGCGGACTACGAGAAGACGCACGCCGGCCAGGTGGTGGAGCAGCTGGTGCGCCCCACCGGCCTGATCGACCCCGAGGTGGAAGTGCGCCCGGCGACGCACCAGGTCGACGACGTGCTGCAGGAGATCCGCATCCGCGTGGAGAAGAACGAGCGCGTGCTGATCACGACGCTGACCAAGCGGATGGCCGAGCAGCTGACCGACTACCTGAGCGACAACGGCGTGAAGGTTCGCTACCTGCACAGCGACGTGGACACGGTGGAGCGCGTCGAGATCATCCGCGACCTGCGCCTGGGCCAGTTCGACGTGCTGGTGGGCATCAACCTGCTGCGCGAGGGCCTGGACATCCCCGAGGTGTCGCTGGTGGCGATCCTCGACGCCGACAAGGAAGGCTTCCTGCGCGCCGAGCGCTCGCTGATCCAGACGATCGGCCGGGCGGCGCGCAACCTGAACGGCCGCGCGATCCTGTACGCCGACAACATGACCGACTCGATGAAGAAGGCCATCGGCGAGACGGAGCGGCGGCGCGAGAAGCAGATCGCGCACAACCTGGCGCACGGCATCACGCCGCGCAGCATCCAGAAGCAGATCCGCGACCTGATCGACGGCGTCTACAGCGAGAAGGCCAGCAAGGAGCAGGAGAAGCAGGAACTGCAGCGCGCGATGGTCGAGGACATGTCCGAGAAGGACATCTCGAAGAAGATCAAGCAGCTGGAGAAGCAGATGCTGGAGCACGCGCGGAACCTGGAGTTCGAGAAGGCTGCGCGGGTGCGGGACCAACTGGCGCTTCTCAAGGAGCAGGCGTTTGGGGCGTCGGTGCATGACAACGTGGTGCCGATCGACGCGGGGAAGAAGAAGTAGTCGGTGCCTTCGTCGTCCGGGCTTGGTTATCGGAGAGGTGCCCTCCGACCGGCCCGGGGCGGGGCTGCCCGTCCCTGCGAATGTCCCCCGTCGCGGCCTGCGCCTGCGGCTCGGCCGCTACCTCCTCCTTGATTTCGCCGGGACGGGCAGCCCCGCCCCGGGCCTTGACGTAGTTCCGCTCAAAGATGAAGACATACAACATCCTCATGGTCTGCACCGGCAACATCTGCCGCAGCCCCACCGCCGAATTCGTTCTGCGCCACAAACTCGGGCAAGCCGGACTGCAGGATCACGTCGGTGTTTCTTCGGCCGGAACGCATGACTATCACGTCGGCGCGCCAGCAGACGAGCGCAGCACCGAGCACGCCCGCAACCGCGGCTACGACCTGACGCCGCATCGGGCCCAACAGGTGAAGCCCGTTGACTTCGAGCGCTACGACCTCATCCTGGCGATGGACGGTGGCCACCTGGAACTGCTCGAGGACGACTGTCCGCCGCAGCACCGCCACAAGCTGAGGCGGTTCATGTCCTTCGCGCCCGCCGGCCTGCCGCGGGATGTGGCTGATCCGTATTACGGCGGCCGGCAGGGCTTCGAGCTGGTGCTCGACCACATCGAGGCGGCCTGTGAAGGCCTGCTGACGCATGTGCGGGCGGTGCTGCAGAGCGGAAAGACCTGAGTACCCGACGGCGGTGCGGGGTTTCTGGTATACTTGACGGAAACAGTCAGGAAACCCAGGAGAGAGTCCAACACTGCCGGGCGCGCGCTCGGTCCGAGGGCCGGCACCAAGCCGGAGCATGGGTGGAGACGGCCTGGCGCGGCAGGGTGCCGCGCAGGCAGGTAAAGCAAGCCAGCAACAAGGAGCTAGCGATGCGTCTCACGACCAAAGGCCGCTTTGCGGTCACCGCGATGATCGATTTGGCACTGCGCCAGAACAATGGCCCCGTCACCCTGGCGGCCATCAGCCAGCGCCAGCAGATCTCGCTGTCCTACCTGGAGCAGCTCTTCGGCAAGCTGCGCCGGCACGAACTCGTCGAATCCACCCGCGGCCCGGGCGGCGGGTACACGCTCGGCCGCAAGGCCGCCGAGATCACCGTCGCCGACATCATCGTGTCTGTGGACGAGCCGATCGACGCGACGCAGTGCGGCGGCAAGGAAAACTGCAACGACGGCGGCCGCTGCATGACGCACGAGCTGTGGTCGCAGCTGAACCAGCGCATGGTGGAGTTCCTGGATTCGGTCACGCTGCAGAAGCTGGTGGACGACCAGCTCGCCAAGGGCGTGCAGATCGAGGACAAGCCCATGCCCAAGCGCGCGATTTCCAGCGCCCCCGTGGTCAAGCCGATCCGCGTGAACGCGCCGAACTCGGTGTTCGCGCTCGGCAGCTCGATGGCCAAGCAATAACGAAAACACGACGCCCCCTACGACGATGGACATGACCCCGCATTTCCCGATCTACATGGACTACGGCGCGACGACGCCGGTCGACCCGCGCGTGGTCGACGCCATGATCCCCTGGTTGCGCGAACACTTCGGCAACCCCGCTTCCCGCAGCCACGCCTGGGGCTGGGAAGCGGAAGAGGCGGTGGAGAAGGCGCGCCAGCAGGTGGCCGACCTGATCGGGGCCGACCCGCGCGAGATCGTCTGGACCTCCGGTGCCACCGAGTCCGACAACCTCGCGCTCAAGGGCGCCGCGCACTTCTACAAGACGCGCGGCAAGCACCTGATCACGGTGAAGACCGAGCACAAGGCCGTGCTGGACACCATGCGCGAGCTGGAGCGCCAGGGCTTCGAGGTCACCTACCTCGACGTGCAGGAAGACGGCATGCTGGACCTGGAGCAGTTCAAGGCGGCCATCCGCCCGGACACCATCCTGGCCTCGGTCATGTTCGTGAACAACGAGATCGGCGTCATCCAGGACATCGCCGCCATCGGCGCGATCTGCCGCGAGAAGAACGTGATCTTCCACGTGGACGCGGCGCAGGCCACGGGCAAGGTCGAGATCGACGTGAAGAAACTGCCCGTCGACCTGATGAGCCTCGCTTCGCACAAGACGTACGGGCCCAAGGGCATCGGCGCGCTGTACGTGCGCCGCAAGCCGCGCGTGCGCCTGGAAGCGCAGATGCACGGCGGCGGCCACGAGCGCGGCATGCGTTCGGGCACGCTGCCCACGCACCAGATCGTGGGCATGGGCGAGGCCTTCCGGATCGCGAAGGAAGAGATGGCGAAGGATCTCGAGCACGCCCGCCGCCTGCAGAAGCGCCTGCTGGACGGCCTGAAGGACGTCGAGCAGGTCTTCATCAACGGCAACCTGGAGCACCGGGTGCCGCAGAACCTGAACATGAGCTTCAACTTCGTGGAAGGCGAGTCGCTGATCATGGGCATCAAGGGCCTGGCGGTGTCGTCCGGCTCGGCGTGCACCTCGGCCTCGCTGGAGCCCAGCTACGTGCTGCGCGCGCTCGGCCGCAGCGACGAGCTGGCGCACAGCAGCCTGCGCATGACCATCGGCCGCTTCACGACGGAAGAGGAAATCGACTACGCCGTCGCGACCATCAAGCAGAACGTCGCCAAGCTGCGCGAGCTGAGCCCGCTGTGGGAGATGTACCAGGACGGCATCGACCTGAACACGATCCAGTGGACCGCGCACTGACGCAGAGAGAACCAGGAGTACAGAAATGGCCTATTCGCAGAAAGTCGTCGAACACTACGAGAACCCGCGCAACGTCGGCTCCTTCGAGAAGGGGGACGCCAGCGTCGGCACCGGCATGGTGGGCGCGCCCGCCTGCGGCGACGTGATGAAGCTGCAGATCAAGGTGAACCCCAGCACCGGCGTCATCGAGGACGCGCGCTTCAAGACCTACGGCTGTGGCTCCGCCATCGCCTCCAGCTCGCTCGTCACCGAATGGGTGAAGGGCAAGACGCTGGACGAGGCGGCGTCGATCAAGAACGCGCAGATCGCCGAGGAACTGGCACTGCCGCCGGTGAAGATCCACTGCTCGATCCTGGCCGAGGACGCGATCAAGGCGGCCGTGGCCGACTACAAGCAGAAGCACGCGAACTGACGGCCATGGCAGTCTCCCTGACCGAAGCCGCCGCCCGCCACGTCAGCCGCTACATCGAACGCCGCGGCAAGGGCGTGGGCGTGCGCCTGGGCGTGAAGACCACGGGCTGCTCGGGCCTCGCGTACAAGCTGGAGTACGTGGACGAGGTCGCGCCGGAGGACGTCGTGTTCGAGCAGCACGGCGTCAAGCTGATGATCGACCCCAAGAGCCTGGCCTACATCGACGGCACGGAGCTCGACTTCGTGCGCGAGGGCCTGAACGAAGGCTTCAAGTTCAACAACCCGAACGAACGCGACCGCTGCGGTTGCGGCGAGAGTTTCCGCGTCTGAACTTGAAGCTGCAGCAAGACGATTTCGAGCTGTTCGGCCTGCCGCAGCGGTTCGCCCAGGAGCGCCCGGAGATCGACCGGCGGTGGAAGGACCTCCAGCGCGAGGCGCACCCCGACAAGTTCGCCTCGCAGGGCGCGGCCGCCCAGCGCGTGGCGCTGCAGTGGTCCGTGCGCATCAACGAGGCCTACCAGCGCCTGAAGGATCCGCTCAAGCGGGCCGCCTACCTCTGCGAGCTGCGCGGCGCGCCGATCGAGGCGCACAGCAACACGGCCATGCCCTCCGCCTTCCTGATGGAGCAGATGGAGTGGCGGGAGGCGCTCGACGAGGCCGGCGGCGAGGACGAACTCGACGAACTGGCTCAGCGCGTGCAATCGCGGCGGCGCGAGATGCTGGAGCGCATCGGGCAGCTGCTCGATCGCGACGGCGACGCCGCCGCGGCGGCCCGGCAGGTGAGAGCCCTCATGTTCATCGAGCGCTTTGCCGAGGACATCGAGTCGCGCCTCGCCCAGCTGGGACAATAGCGGGTTCACCATGTCCCTGCTGCAGATTTCCGAACCCGGCGCCTCGCCGGACCCGCACCAGCGCCGCATCGCGATCGGCATCGACCTGGGCACCACGCATTCGCTGGTCGCCGCGGTCCGCAACGGCGTGGCCGAATGCCTGCCCGACGCCGAAGGCCGCGTGCTGCTGCCCTCCGTCGTGCGCTACCTGGGCAAGGGCCGCCGCCAGATCGGCTACGACGCGCACGGCGCGCAATCCGAGGACGCCGAGAACACCATCGCCTCGGTCAAGCGCTTCATGGGCCGCGGCCTGGCCGACATCGCCGGCCGCGAGAAGCTGCCCTACCGCTTCGCCGAACACCCCGGCATGGTCACGCTGCACACGCGCGAGGGCGAGAAGTCGCCCGTGGAAGTCAGCGCCGAGATCCTGGCGACGCTGCGCCAGCGCGCCGAGGACACCTTCGACGCCGACCTCTACGGCGCCGTCATCACGGTGCCGGCCTACTTCGACGATGCGCAGCGGCAGGCCACCAAGGACGCCGCGCAGCTCGCGGGCCTGAACGTGCTGCGCCTGATCAACGAGCCCACGGCCGCGGCCATCGCCTACGGGCTGGACAACGGCAGCGAAGGCCTCTACGCCGTGTACGACCTGGGCGGCGGCACCTTCGACATCTCCATCCTGCGCCTGTCGCAGGGCGTGTTCGAGGTCGTCGCCACCGGCGGCGACTCGGCCCTGGGCGGCGACGACTATGACCGCTGCCTGGCCGACTGGCTGCTGCGCCAGGCCGGCCTGGAAGCGGTGACGCCCGGCGAGAAGGCGGCGATCCGCATGCTCGCGCGGCGCGTCAAAGAGCAGTTGTCGCAGCAGGACGTGGCGACGGCGGCCGTCGCCGTGGGTGGCCGTTCCGTGGACGTGCGCGTGGCACGCGAGGACTTCGACCGCGAGACGCGCGCGTTGACGGACCGCACGCTGGCTGCCGTGCGCAAGGCGCTGCGCGACGCGAAGCTGGCGCGCGACGAGGTCAAGGGCGTGGTGCTGGTGGGCGGTTCCACCCGCATGCCGCAGGTGCGCCAGGCCGTCGGCGAGTTCTTCGGCCGCGAACCGCTGACCAACCTGGACCCGGACGAAGTGGTGGCGCTGGGCGCCGCCGTGCAGGCCAACCAGCTGGCCGGCAACAACCCGAAGGGCGAGCTGCTGCTGCTGGACGTGATCCCGCTGTCGCTGGGCATCGAGACCATGGGCGGCCTGGTCGAGCGCATCGTGCCGCGCAACGAGACCATCCCGACCGCCAAGGCGCAGGACTTCACCACCTTCAAGGACGGCCAGACCGCGATGGCGATCCACGTGGTGCAGGGCGAACGCGACCTCGTGGCCGACTGCCGCAGCCTGGCGCGCTTCGAGCTGCGCGGCATCCCGCCGATGGCCGCGGGCGCCGCGCGCATCCGCGTCACCTTCACCGTCGATGCCGACGGCCTGCTGAGCGTGTCCGCGCGCGAGCAGGGCAGCGGCGTCGAGGCGCGCGTGGAAGTCAAGCCCTCCTACGGCCTCTCGGACGAACAGATCGCGCGCATGCTCCAGGACAGCTTCGCCACGGCCGAGGCCGACGTGAAGGCCCGCGCGCTGACCGAGGCGCGGGTGGAAGCCGAGCGCATGATCCTGGCGACCGAAAGCGCGCTGGCGGCCGACGGCGGATTGCTGGAGGCCGGCGAGCGGCAGGTGATCGACACGCTGGTGGCCGGCCTGCGCGCGACGGCGCAGGGCGACGATGCCGCCGCGATCGACGCGGCGGTGCAGGCGCTGGCCAAGGGCACGGAAGCCTTCGCCGCCCGCCGCATGAACGAGGGCATCCGCAAGGCCCTCGCCGGCAAGAACCTCGAGGCCCTCTGACACCCATGCCCCAGATCAAGATCCTGCCCCACCCCGAGTACTGCCCCGAGGGCGCGCAGGTGGAGGCGCCCGCCGGCACCTCGATCTGCGAGGCGCTGCTGGACAACGGCATCGCCATCGAGCACGCCTGCGACATGAGCTGCGCCTGCACGACCTGCCACGTGGTCGTGCGCGAGGGCTTCCCCTCGCTCAACGAGATGGACGAGAACGAGGAAGACCTCCTGGACCGCGCCTGGGGCCTGGAGCCCAACTCGCGCCTGTCCTGCCAGGCCATCCTGGCGCAGAAGGACCTGGTGGTGGAGATCCCGAAGTACTCCATCAACCACGCGAAGGAAAAGCACTGACGGGATGTGCGGGTCGGGCATCATCCGGGCCCATGGGGAAGCGCATCATCTCCGGCCCGTCGTCGCCCACCCGCCGCCGCCTGCTGCAAGCCGCGGCGGCCTGGCCGCTGGCCGCGCCTGCGGCTCCTGCCCCCTTCACCCGCGTGCGCCCCGGCGAACCCGGCTGGCCTTCCGCCGAAGCCTGGCAGCACTTGGCGTCGCAGGTGCAGGGCGCGCTGGTGTCCGTGCGCTCGCCGTGGAAGGCCTGCGCATCCGCGCCCGCCAGCGCCCAATGCGCGCATCTCTTCCAGCAAGCGAAGAACCCTTTCTTCCTCGGCGATGAAGCCGCGCTCACCCAGACCTTCGGCTGGGTCGATGCCTGGCAGTCCTCTCCCAGCGCGTACGCCGTGGCAGCCCGCAACACCGCCGACGTCGCCGCGGCCGTGCGCTTCGCCCGGGCGCACCGCTTGCGCCTGGTCGTGAAGGGCGGCGGCCACAGCTACCAGGGCACTTCCAACGCGCCGGATTCGCTGCTGGTGTGGACGCGGCAGATGAAGGACGTGACGCTGCACGACGCGTTCGTGCCGCAGGGCTGCGCGGGACAGGTGGCGCCTTCGCGCGCCGTGAGCCTGGGCGCTGGCGCGCTCTGGGTGCATGCCTACGATGCCGTCACCACGCGCGGCGGCGGTTACGTGCAGGGCGGCGGCTGCACGACGGTCGGGGTCGCGGGGCTGGTGCAGAGCGGCGGCTTCGGCAGCTTCTCCAAGCGCTTCGGCCTGGCGGCCGCAAGCCTGCTGGAGGCGGAGGTCGTCACCGCCGATGGCGTCGCGCGCATCGCCAACGCGTGCACGCATCCTGACCTGTTCTGGGGCCTGAAAGGTGGCGGTGGCGGCAGCCTGGGCGTGGTCACGCGGCTCACGCTGCGCGTGCATGCGCTGCCGGAGACCTTCGGGGCCGTCAACTTCAAGGTGCGCGCCGGTTCGCCGGCGGCCTTCCGCCGCCTGGTCGGCCTCGCGATGGACTTCTGCGCGCGCTCGCTGATGAACCCGCACTGGGGCGAGCAGATCCGCTTCTTCCCGGGCCACGTGCTGGAGGTCTCCATGGTGTTCCAGGGCCTGGACCGCGGGGAGGCGGTGCGCGTCTGGGAACCCTTCTTCGATGCGCTGGACCGCGCGCCGCAGGACTTCTCGGTCGACTTCAACCCATTCAGGATCGTGACGACCCCGGCCCGCACCTTCTGGTCGCCGACGCTCATGAAGAGGGCGCTCGGCTTCGTGCGGCGCGATGGCCGCGAAGGCGCGCCGGAAGGCAACTTCTTCTGGTCCGGTGACGAGGGGCAGGTGGGGCAGTACCTGCACGCGTTCCAGTCGACGTGGTTGCCGGCGTCGCTGCTGCAGGAGGGGCAGCGTTCGGCGCTGTGCGATGCGCTCGTGGCTGGCGCGGCCCACCGCGGCATCTCGCTGCACTTCAACAAGGGCCTGGCCGGGGCACCGGCGGACGCGATCGCGGCGGCGCGCGACACGGCGACGAACCCGGCCGTGCTGGACGCCTTCGCGCTCGCGATCAGCGCTGCGAACGAACAGCCGGCGTACCCGGGTGTCGCGGGGCACGAGCCGCATGTGGCGCAGGCGCGCCGCAATGCCCGTGCCGTGGCGGACGCGATGGCGCCGTTGCGCAGACTGGTGCCGGCGTACGGCTCCTATGTCTCGGAAAGCGACTACTTCGAGCGGGACTGGCAGCGGTCGTTCTGGGGTGCGAACTATCCGCGGCTGCTGGCGGTGAAGCGGAAGTACGACCCGGAAGGCATATTCTTCGTGCACCACGGCGTGGGAAGCGAAGACTGGAGCGCGGACGGATTCACAAGGTTGTCATCCCGGGCCTGACCCGGGATCCACGGTGGAGTGCCACTCACACCATGGATTGCGGCGCAAGGCAGCGGTGACAATTCATTTCTCGTAGCGCTTCCCCGCCGCGAGCAGGTCCGGCGTCCCGATCAAGCGATTGATCCCGTCGAAATCCAGCATCTCGGCCCGCAGCGCCGCCGTCGTCCCGTCGTTCTTCAGCGTCCCGTAGTAGCGCTGCAAGGTGTGCGCCACCGCGCGGGCCGTGCCTCCCGGGAAGATGACGATGCGAAACCCGAGCTCGCCCAGCGTCGCTACATCCAGCACCGGCGTCTTTCCGCCCTCCACCATGTTCGCCAGCAGCGGAACCCGCGACGCGAAGCGCTCGCAGGCCGCGCGCATCTGCTCGGGCGAGCGCAGCGCCTCGATGAAGAGCGCATCGACGCCGCATTCCAGGTAGCGCTCGGCCCGCTCGAGCGCCGCGTCCAGTCCTTCCACCGCCACCGCGTCCGTGCGCGCCAGCACCAGCGTCTCGTCGCTGCGCCGCGCGTCCAGCGCCGCGCGCAGCTTGCCGCACATCTCCGCCACCGGCACCACGGTCTTGCCGTCGAGGTGGCCGCAGCGCTTGGGAAAGCCCTGGTCCTCCAGCTGGATCATGGCGGCGCCGGCCCGCTCGAAATCGCGCACCGTGCGCTGCACGTTGAGTGCATTGCCGAAGCCCGTGTCGCCATCGACGATCACCGGCAGGCGCACGCGATCGGTGATGTGCGCCAGCGTCTGCGCGACCTCGGTCGCCGTCGTCAGGCCGACGTCCGAGCGCCCGAGCCGCGTGTAGGCGATCGACGCGCCCGACAGGTACAGCGCCTCGAAGCCGGCCTGTTCCGCGACCAGCGCGCTGAGCGCGTCGTACACGCCGGGCGCGAGCAACGGCTGCGGCCGCGCCAGCAGGGCCTTCAGGGTCATGTGAGCCTTTCCGGTGCGAGCTGCGCCACCGCCGTGCGCGCCGCGATCCATCCGCCGGCCACGGCGCTCAGCAGGCCGTTGCCGGAGAGGTAACCCCAGACCGCGTTGCCGCTGACGCCGCGGGCGGCGCCGCCCGCGGCGAGCAGGTTGGGGAAGAGCGAGCCGCCCGGCCGGCGCACGCGGCAGCGCGCATCGATATCGAGCCCGCCCTGGGTGTGGAACAGGGCGCCGGTCACGCGCACGGCGTGGAAGGGTGGGCCGAAGCGGGCGATCTCCGGGGCGAGGTCCTGCGGGGCGCAGCCGATGATGCCGGCCAGGCCGCCGCGATCGGCCGCCGTGCGCAGCGCGCCCGCCGCTTCCGCCGCCAGGAAGTCGGGAAACTCGCGCGCCAGCGCCAGCTGCGCGTCGCCGAACACGTTCCACGCGATGCCGCCCGGCTGCGCGAGCACTTCCACGGCCGCTTCCGAGTAGCCCTGCCTTTCGTCATGGAAGCGCCGCCCCTGCGCGTTCAGCTGCACGCCGCCTTCCATCATCACGGCCCAGGTCATCAGGGCGCCCTGCGGCAGCACCCAGGAGCCGTGGCCCTGGTAGCCGCCCAGGTCCGCCAGCGCCGCGCCCAGCTCACGGCCCCACAGGATCGCGCTGCCGTCGTTGCCCGCATGGCCGGCGAAGGTCGCTTCGCGCATCTGCGGCAGCAGCTCGCGCACGAGCGCCGCGTTGCCGCCGAAGCCGTTGCAGGCAAGCAGAAGCGTGTCGCAGGCCAGGCGCTCGATGCTGCCGTCCGGGCGCTCGTAGCCCACGCCCAGCACGCGGTCCTGCGCGTCGGCCCACAGTTCCACGACGCGCGCCGACACCAGCAGGTCCGCGCCCGCATGCGCGGCCGCGCGCTGCATGGCGGCCACCAGCGCGGCGCCGGTGCGCTCGCGCAGGCTGTGCATGCGGTGCACGCGATGGCCCGGATAGAGGAAGTTCGTCAGCACCTCGAAGCGCAGGCCGTGCTCGCCGAGCGCGTCGATGGCGGGCGCCACGGCTTCCGTGTAGGCGCGCACCAGGTGCGGCGCGGCCGTCGCCTTGCTCTTGCGTTCGATGTCCGCGGCGAACACCTCCACGCTGTCCGCGATGCCTTGCGCGGCCTGCACGCGCGTGCAGGCGGCGGGGATGAAGCCGGAGGAGAGCGCCGTCGATCCGCTGGGCGTCGCGTCGCGCTCCAGCAGCACGCAGTCCACGCCCGCGTCGCGCAGCGCGATCGCCGCCATGAGCCCGCAGGCGCCGGCGCCGACGATCGCCACCGGCACGTGCACGGCCGCGTCCAGGCGGTCGGCCCGGGCGATGCGGGGAGTGCTGGCCGCGGGCATGGCCTCAGGCGGTCGGACGGAACAGGTACTGGCCGCGCGGCTTGCCGATCACACCGCGGTCGTTGGCGTAGACCTGCTCGCCGCGCAGGTACGTCGCCTCCACCCGCGCCGACAGCTCCAGTCCTTCGAAGGGCGTGTAGCCCTGCGTGGAGGGCGACTCCGACGCGCGGATGGTCCAGGTCTTCGCCGGATCGACCAGGGCCAGGTCGGCGTCGTAGCCCTCGGCGATGTCGCCCTTGCGGTTGAGGCCGAAGCGCTGCGCGGGCGTCCAGCTGGTCACGCGCGCCATGTGGTTGTAGCCCATGCCGCGGCGCGTGCCTTCGCTCACCAGGGACGGAAGCAGGTACTCGGTGCCGCCGAAGCCGCTCTTGGCCATCCAGATGTTGCCGAAGTAGTGCCTGGGCACCTTCGTCTCGTGCCGGCAGCAGGCGTGGTCGGAGACGACCCAGTCGAGCTCGCCGGCCAGCAACGCGTCCCAGAGGTATTCCACGTCCTCGCGCGGCCGGATCGGCGGGTTCACCTTCGCCAGTTCGGCCGCCTTGGAGTTGATGTCCAGCATCAGGTGGCCGATGGTCACCTCGCGCTTGAAGTCGATGTGGGGGAAGACGTCGGCCATCATCAGCGCCGCCTGCACCGCCTTGCGCGAGCTCAGGTGCAGCAGGTTGATGTTGGGCAGCGCCGTCTCGTTGGCCAGGTAGCTCGCGATGAACACCGCCAGGCCTTCGGAATGCTGCGGCCGCGAGGCGCTGTAGGCCGCGAGGCCCGAGAGCGACTTGTCCTTCTCCACGATCTTCGTGTACGCCGTCATGATCTCGGCCGTCTCGCAGTGCAGCGACAGCGAGATCTGGTGCGCCCGTTCGGGGAAGCGCTCGCGCGCCGCCTGGATGCCGCGCATGATGAACTCGAAGTGCGCGTAGTCGTAGCGCTGGTCTTCGCCGATCATCAGGAACTGGCGCTGCGAGTCGCTGGCGCCGTGCAGGCCGTGCGAGCCGTAGAACATGAAGATCTTGAAGCTGGCGACGCCGTGCTTCTCGATCAGCATCGGGATCTCCTCGATGTGCTTCGCGTCCATGGGCGCCAGGTGGTAGCCGTAGTCCACGTGGAAGCGGTTCCTGCTGATCTCCAGCACCTCGGGATAGAAGTCGGCGTAGGGCCCTCCCTTGTTCAGGTAGTACTGGCCCGTGCGGAAGTAGTTCAGGCTGGAGGTGACCCCGCCCATGGCGGCCGCCTTGGACTCGCTCACCGCGTCCTCGGCCAGCGGTGAGTAGATGCCCGCGTGCATGTGGGCGTCGACCACGCCGGGGAAGGCGAGCAGGCCGCGGCCGTCCTGCACTTCCTTCGCCTCGGTCGGCGCGATGCCGGGCGCGATGCGCGCGAACTTGCCGTCGCGGATGGCGATGTCGCCTTCGTGCACGACGTTGCCGTGCGGGCGCACCACGCGCACGTTCTTGATCAGCAGGTCGTAGGCCGGAGCGTTCATGGGAGGGTCCTCGTCTGGAAGCGTCTTTGCAACTGCGGGAGCAGGCCGCCCGCCTCGACCATGTCGAGCAGGAAGCCGGGGATGGGTTCGGTCGCCAGCACCGCGCCGCCGGCGCGCGTGACGGTGCGGGCCTGGGCGTCGAAGGCGATGCGTTCGCCTTCCACGATCGCCTCGCAGCCGGGACAGGTGAGCAGCAGCAGGCCCAGGTTGAAGGCATTGCGGAAGAACAGGCCCGCGAAAGAGGGCGCGATCACGGCGGCCACGCCCAGGTGGCGCAGCGCCGCGGCCGCCTGCTCGCGCGAGGAGCCGATCCCGAAGTCGGGGCCGGCCACGATCACGTCGCCCGGCCGCACGCCCGCCGCGAAATCGGGCCGCAGGCCTTCCAGGCAGTGCTGCGCGATCACCTCGACGCCATGCTGCATCCAGGCGCCGGGCGCGAGCGCGTCGGTGTCGACTTCGGCGCCGAGGCGCCAGACGCGGTGCGTCGCGTTCATGCGAGCACCTCGCGCGGATCGGCGATGCGCCCGGCCAGCGCCGACGCGGCGACGGTGTAGGCGGAGGCCAGGTACACGCGCGTGCTGGGAGGGCCCATGCGGCCCTTGAAGTTGCGGGCCGTGCTGGAGATGACGGTCTCGTCGGCGGCGAGGCTGTCGCCGTAGCCGGCGCAGACGCCGCAGGCGCTGGGCAGCAACTGCGCGCCTGCCTCCTGCAGCACCTGCAGCGTGCCTTCGCCGATGGCGGCATCGCGGTCGGCGTGACTCGCCGGCGCGACCAGCAGGCGCACGCCGGGCGCGACCCGCTTGCCGCGCAGCACCTGCGCGGCGAAGCGCAGGTCCTCCAGCTTGGCGCCGGTGCAGGCACCGATGTAGGCGGCGTGGATGGCCGTGCCGCCGAAATCGGAGACCGGCGCGCCGTTGGCGGGGCTGAAGGGCGCGGCGACCTGCGGCGCGAGCGTCGTCGCGTCGAAGCCGTGTTCCTCGTCGGCGCTGCCCGGGTCCGAGTGCCAGGGCGCGATCTCCACGTCCGGCGCGCCGTGCGCGGCCAGCCACTCGCGCGTGACCTCGTCCGGCGCGACCAGGCCGACCTGCGCGCCGAGCTCCGCGCTCATGTTCGACAGCGTCATGCGCTCGTGCATGGGCAGGGCCCGAACCGCTTCGCCGGCGAACTCCACCGCCTGCCAGGCGCCGCCGTTCATGCCGAAGCGCGCGATCAGCGCCAGCATCATGTCCTTGGCCGCCACCCCGGGCGCGAGGCGTCCGTCCCAGCGCATGCGGATCGTGCGCGGCACCTGCACCCAGATCTCCCCGGTCGCCACCACGCCCAGCATCTCGGTGCTGCCGACGCCGAACATGTAGGCACCGAAGGCGCCGCCCGTGGGCGAGTGCGAGTCGCCGCCGACGCAGAACATGCCGGGCCGGATGTGCCCGTGCTGCGGCACGACCACGTGGCAGATGCCCACGGAGTCGTACACGTGCGGCAGCTGCTGGTCGCGCGCCCAGTCGCGGGCGATGCGCACGATGCGGCGCGCGTCCTCGCTGCGCTCGGGAACGTAGTGGTCCATCACCAGCACGACGCGCGACTTGTCCCAGATGGGGGCGCCCAGCTGCTCCAGCATGGGCTTCAGCCGGCGCGGGCCCGAGGAGTCGTGGAACATCGCCAGGTCGGCGCGGCAGGTCACGATCTCGCCGGTGCGGACGCTTTCGCGGCCGGCGGCGCGGGCGATCAGCTTCTGCGCGAGCGTGGGCATCGTTCAGACCCCCAGATACGCCTGCCGCAGGCGGTCGGTCGCCAGCAGCTCGGCGCTGCTGCCGGAGAACTGGATCGCGCCGTTCTCCATCACGTAGGCGCGCTGCGCGATCTCCAGCGACTGCGCGACGTTCTGCTCCACCAGCAGGATGCCCAGGCCTTGCGCGTGCAGCCGCCCGACCAGGCCGAACAAGTCCTCCACCAGCAGCGGCGACAGCCCCAGCGACGGCTCGTCCAGCACCAGCAGGCGCGGCTCGCCCATCAGCCCGCGGCCGATGGCCAGCATCTGCTGCTCGCCGCCGCTCATGGTGCCGGCGAGCTGGGCGCTGCGCTCCTTCAGGCGCGGGAAGAGCTCGTATACGCGCTCCAGGTTGGCGGCGCGCCTCGCGCGGGCTCGTGCGAAGGAGCCGAGCTCCAGGTTCTCCAGCACGGAAAGGTTGGGAAAGATGCGCCGGCCCTCCGGCACGTGGATCAGGCCCAGGCCGACCACGTCGCGGTAGTGCGCCCGCGTGATGTCCTGGCCGTCGAAGCGGATCGCTCCGGCCCGGGCGGCGAGCAGGGCGCTCACGGTGTGGTTGAAGGTGGTCTTGCCGGCGCCGTTGCTCCCCAGCAGGGCGACGATCTCGCCCGGCCCCACCTCGAGGTCGATGCCGCGCAGCACCTCGACGGGCCCGTAGCCGCTGCGCAGGCCGCGTACGGAAAGCAGCGCCTCGCTCATGCGGCGGCTCCGGCGAGGCGCCGCGCCGTGCCGCGCCCGAGGTAGGCCTCGATCACGCGCGCGTCGCGCGTCACCTCGGCCGGCGTGCCGGCGGCGATCAGCTGGCCCTGCGCCAGCACCCACACGTGCGCCGCGAGGTGCATCACCGCCTGCATCACGTGCTCGATCATCAGCACCGTCACGCCGGTGCCGGCGATCTCGCGCACGACGGGCAGCATCTCCGCCACCTCCTGCGGATTGAGGCCCGCGAGCACCTCGTCCAGCAGCAGCAGGCGCGGACGCGTCGCCAGGGCCCGCGCGAGCTCCAGCCGCTTGCGCCCGGCCACCGTCAGCTCGCCGGCGGGGCGGTCGAGTTGCGGCGCGAGGCCGACACGCTGCGCGACCGCCGCCGCCTGCTGCAGCGCCTCGGCGCGGCCCGCGCAGTGCAGGTGGGCGCCCGCCGCGATGTTCTCGCGCACGCTCTGTGCCGCGAAGGGCTGCACGACCTGGAAGGTGCGCGCCATGCCGTCGCGCGCATTGAGGTGCGGCGGCCGGCCGGTGATCTCGCGGCCGTCCAGTTCGATGCGGCCGGCGTCGGGCACGATGAAGCCCGAGGCCAGCGCGAACAGCGTCGTCTTGCCGGCGCCGTTGGGCCCGATCAGCGCGCTGATGCTGCCGGCCGGCACGTCCAGCGAGACGTCGCGCACGGCGGCCAGGCCGCCGAAGGACTTGCGGACGCCCTGCAGCCGCAGCAGCGGGCTAGCCATGGACGCGCTCCTCGCGCGGCTCGGCCGGCGGCGCGACGGCGCCCTGGCGTGACCACAGCCCGCGCACCGACTGGCCGATGCCCAGGATGCCGCGCGGCGCGAACATCACGATGGCGATCAGCACGACGCCGTAGATGATCATGTTGATGCCGGGCAGCTCGCCGAACAGGTTGCGCGTGAAGTCCGCCAGGAGGTGCAGCACCAGCGCGCCCAGCACCGGGCCCCACAGCGTGCCGAGGCCGCCGACGATCGCCGCCACCAGCGCCTCGATGGAGGTGTGCGGGCCGTAGGCGATGCCCGGGTCGATGTACTGGAACACCTGCAGGTAGAAGGCCCCGGCCGCGCCCATGAGCGCGCCCGACAGGCCGATCGCGCCCAGCTTCACGCGCAGCGGGTCGACGCCGATCGCCCGCGCCGCATCCTCGTTGTCGCGCACGGCCTGCAGCCAGGCGCCGAAGCGCGAGTGCCGCAGCCACGTCGTGGCGAGCAGGCCCAGCACGACCAGCGCCAGCATCAGCAGGACGAAGCCGTTGCGTTGCGTGAACTGCATCTGGGCCGCGCCGGCGCGCAGCGGCAGCATCAGGCCGACGCCCGCGCCGGTGAAGGGCACCGACAGCGCCACGATGCGGAACACCTCCGCGAAGGCCAGCGTCACCAGCGCGAAGTAGGAGCCGCGCAGGCCGTAGCGGAAGGAGAGCGCCCCGAAGAACAGGCCCACCAGCGCCGCCGCCGCGATCGCGAGAGGCAGCGCGATCCAGGCGTTCAGGCCGCCCTGCACCTGCGCGATGACCTGCACGTAGGCCCCGGTCCCGAAGAAGAGGGCATGGCCGAAGGAGAACTGCCCGCCGTAGCCACCCAGCACGTTCCAGGCCTGCGCCATCAGGCAGCCGTAGAGCGCCATCATCGTGAAGTTCAGGACCACGCCCGATCGCGTCGTGAACGCGAGCACGAGCACGGCCAGCGCGAACACGGCCACCTGCAGCAGGTCGCGGCGCGGCGTCATGTGCGCGCCCCGAACAGGCCCTGCGGCCGGAACAGCAGCACCGCGATGAACAGCAGGAAGATCCCGACCTGGCCGAGCGACTCGCCGAACCACAGCCCGCCGAGCGACTCCACCACGCCGATCAGCAGCCCGCCCAGAAGCGCGCCCGCGAAGCTGCCCATGCCGCCCAGCACCACGATGGTGAACGCTACCAGCACGAAGCCGTTGCCGACCTGCGGGTTGACGTAGTAGGCCGGCAGCAGGAAGCAGGCGGCCGCGCCGAGCGAGGCCAGGCCGATGCCGAAGCTCATGGCATACACGTGGTCGACGTCGATCCCGACCAGGCGTGCGCCCTGCTTCTCGCGGGCGACGGCGCGGATCGCGCGTCCCAGGTCGGTGCGGCGCACGATCCACAGCAGGAGGCCCGCCGAGACCAGGGCACCGAAGAAGGCGACGATCTTGGGCACCGAGATCATGGCCGGCCCGATGGCCACCGTCGCCAGCGTGTAGGGCGTGTCGATGGTGCGCGTGTCGGAGTGGAAGGCGAGCAGCGCCACGTTCTCCAGGACGATCGCCAGCCCCAGCGTGACGAGCAGGATGTTCTCGTCCTTGCCGTGGCTCGCGCGGTTGATCACGCCGCGCTGGATCGCGTAGCCGGCCACGAACATCACCGCCACCATGGGGACCAGCGCCAGGTAGGGGTCGATGCCCAGCTTCTTGAGGAAGTACACGCCGTACAGCGCCATCATCAGCGCCGCGCCGTGCGCGAAGTTGATGATGTGCAGCACCCCGTAGATCAGCGTCAGGCCCAGCGCCACCAGCGCGTACACCGCGCCGGTGGTCAGGCCGTTCAGGACCGCCGGGAACAGGATGCCGAATTCGAACACGGCGTGCGCCCGCGCTTCAGGCCTTCAGCGGGAAGACCGGCTCCGCCTGGCGGTACTCGCGCGGGATGATCACCTTGATGTCCTTGTCCAGCACCTGCGTCATGAGCGGCTGCGCGCCCTGGTTCTGGCCGTTCACGAACTTCGTCGGGCCGTAGGGCAGGAAGTGGTCGGAGAAGGTGCTGGTTTCCAGCGCGTTGATGATGGCCGCGCGGTCGCTGGACTTCGCCCGCTCCAGCGCATCGGCGAGCAGCTTGACCGCCGTGTAGGTGAGGAAGACCTCGTAGCTGTAGAAGCGGTCCTTGGCCTCGGTGCGCTTCTTCAGCTCGAAGCTGCGCTTGTCCTTGGGGTTGAACCAGTGGTTGCAGTCGATGATGCCGTTGGCGGCGTCCGGGAATTCCTTGACGAACTTGTAGCTGGAGGCGGCCCCGCCCAGCACGGAGAAGATCGCCTTGGGCCGCACGCGCTGCTGCTGCATGGTGCGCACGAGCAGGGCGTACTCGTTGTAGTAGTTGGCCGGGATGACGATGTCGGGGTTGACCGCCTTCATCCGCAGCACGATGTTGTTGAAGTCGCGCGTCGGGTTGGCGTGCTTGATGATCTCCTTGACCTCGTAGCCGTAGCCCGGGAGCTCGCGCGCCAGCAGGTTGGCCGTGCCGGTGCCGAAGAGCGACTCCTCGTGCACGATCATCACCGTGCGCGCCGGCTTGCCGGCCGCGGTGTTCAGCACGGCGAGGTTGGCCAGCGCGATCTCGGTGCACTTCTTGTAGCCGGGGGCGAAGCGGAAGGTGTTCTTCAGCCCGCGCTCCACGATCTGGTCGGCCACGCCCACGTCGACGACGTGCGGCAGGTTGTACTTGGCCGCGGCCTGCGTCGTGGCCAGGCAGATCGCCGAGGCATAGGCGCCGACGACGGCGCTCACGCCCGCCTCGTTCATCTTCTCGATTTCCGCGGTGCCGGCGGCCGGCGTGGACTGCGCGTCCCCGAGCAGCGCGTCGATCTTCGCGCCGCCGAGCGAGCGGATGCCGCCCGCCTTGTTGATGTCGTCGATCGCCATGAGCGCGCCTTCGCGGCACTGCTGGCCGGAGTAGGCGAGGGCGCCGGTCACCGGATGCAGCACGCCGATGCGCACGGAGCGCGGCTGCGCGCCGCCCACGAGGGGGAAGGCCAGCGCCGAGGCGGCGGCGCCGGCGCCCGCCAGGATGCGGCGGCGGCTGGGAAGGGATGCACTCATGGTCGTTCTCCTTTGCGTTTCAGTGGAACTGCGCGGACAACTCTCGGCTGACCCAGACCTTGGCGGCGATGTCGCCGACGCGGGACAGCTGCATCTGGTACTCGTAGCGGTCAGGGCGGTACAGGCCGTGCAGCCACTGCACCGGGCGGCCCTCCTCGTCGTGGATCAGGCGGCGCACGGCGAGCAGCGCCGAGCCCACCGCGACGCCCAGCAGCGGCGCGACCTGCGCGTCGGCCAGGCGCGCCGAGATCGTCTGGCGGGCGCCGCCGAGGCGCACGCCGGCTTCCTCCAGCAGCACGAGGATCGGCTTCTTCGCCAGCTCGCGCTTGCCGAAGCTGCGCGCCAGCGAGCCGGGCACCCAGGTGGTGATGTGCGACAGCGGCCCTTCGCGCGTGGAGCGCACGCGCACTGCCTTCTGCACCGTGGCGCCGGGGGCGAGGCCGAGCGCCTGCGCGACCTCCGGGGGCGCGGCGACGCTGGCCACCTCCAGCACCCGCACGCTGGTGTTGAGGCTGGTGCTGATCAGGTTCTCCAGCAGGCCGTTGAGGCGGCTGGTCTTCGTGGCGGCGGCGCGCGTGGCGCGTGCGGCCGCTTCCGCCGCCGCGATGGGCCGGGTGCCGCGCCCGCGTTCGCGCGTGATCAGGCCCTCGCCCGACAGCTGCTCCAGCGCCCGGCGCACGGTGACGCGCGCAACGCCGAACTGCTGCATCAGCGCGAGTTCACCCGGCAGGCCGTGCGCGAAGCGCCCCTCGTGCAGCTGCTCGCGCAGCACGAGGTACACCTGGTGGTACTTGGGCAGGGGCAGGGCATCCGCCATGGCTGCGCATGGTCTGCCCCGCGTGTTGTCCTGTCAATGGGACATTCGGTGGGACAACTGGACGCCCTGGGTTCCCGCCTCCGCGGGAATGACGGTCAGGAAACCGAGTAGCCGCCGTCGACCGGGATCGCCGCCCCCGTCACGAAGTCGCTGGCGCGGCTCGCCAGGAACACCGCGATGCCCGCGAGGTCCTGCGGCTGGCCCCAGCGGCCCGCGGCCGTCCGCGCCAGCACGCGCTCGTTCAGCCCCGGCACCTCGGCGCGCGCGCTGCGCGTCAGCTCGGTGTCGATCCACCCGGGCAGCACGGTGTTGGCCTGGATGTTGTCCTTCGCCCAGGCCAGCGCCAGCGAGCGCGTGAGCTGCACGATGCCGCCCTTGCTGGCGCAGTAGGGCAGCGCGTAGGGCGCGCCGAGGAAGGACAGGACCGAGCCGATGTTGATCACCTTGCCGCCACCGGCCTTCACCATCAGCGGGTGGGCGGCGCGCGAGCACAGGAAGGCGCTGGTCAGGTTGACGTCCATCACGGCATTCCATTCGTCCAGCGTGAAGTCCTGCGGCGCCCGGCGCACGGTGCTGCCGGCGTTGTTCACGAGGATGTCCAGCCGCCCGTGCCTTTGCCGCACGTCCGCGAACAGGCGCTGCACCGCGGCCTCGTCGGCCACGTCGCAGGGCAGCGACTCGGCGCGCACGCCGGCCGACTGCAGCTCGCGCAACGCCGCCGCGGATTTTTCCGCGTTGCGGCCCACGATGATGACCGTGGCGCCGGCCTCGCCCAGGCCGCGTGCCATCCCCAGGCCGATACCGCCGTTGCCGCCGGTGACCAGCGCGATCCTGTCGGTGAGGTCGAACATGCGCTCAAGCATAATCCCGTGCCATGCGACAGATCGTCCTCGACACGGAAACCACGGGTTTGTCCGCAGAAGCCGGCGACCGGATCATCGAGATCGGCTGCGTCGAGCTGGTGGCCCGCAAGCTGACGGGCAACAACAAGCACTGGTACCTGAACCCGGAGCGCGACTCGCACGAGGACGCGCTGAAGGTCCACGGCATCAGCAACGAGTTCCTGCGCGACAAGCCCAAGTTCGCCGCCATCGCCGACGAACTGATGGAGTACGTGGCGGGCGCCGAGATCATCATCCACAACGCCGCCTTCGACATCGGCTTCCTGAACAAGGAACTGGAGCTCCTGGGGCGCGCGGCCTTCACCGGCCACGTGGCCAAGGTGACCGACACCCTGGCCATGGCGAAGGAGATGTACCCCGGCAAGCGCAACAGCCTCGACGCGCTGTGCGACCGCCTCGGCGTGGACAACTCGGGCCGCACGCTGCACGGCGCGCTGCTGGACGCGGAGCTGCTGGCGGACGTCTACTTCAACCTCACGCGCGGCCAGGACGCCCTGCTGATCGACGAGGCCGACGCCGGCGCCATCGGCGCGATCGTCACGCGCGTGGACCTGCGCCAGTTCACCCTGCCGGTGCTGGTCGCCAGCGAGCAGGAGGCCGCGGCGCACGAGGAAGTGCTGAAGCAGTTGGACAAGGCTTCCGGCGGCAAGACCGTGTGGCGGCTGAACCCGGTTTCTCCTGTGGCATAATCGCGCTCTTGCCACACGGCAGCGGGTGATTAGCTCAGCGGTAGAGCACTGCCTTCACACGGCAGGGGTCACATGTTCGATCCATGTATCACCCACCAATTCCAGACGCCACCTTCGGGTGGCGTTTTCGCTGATGGAAACGAGCGCCGCGAGCACGACTGAACCGACCGGCACCCGCCCCGGCTCGCCCTGGGAGGTCTTCGCCTGCTTCCTGAAGCTGGGCGTCAGCTCCTTCGGCGGGCCGATAGCGCACCTGGGCTACTTCCGCACGGAGTTCGTCGCGCGCCGGCGCTGGCTGGACGACCGCGACTACTCGGACCTGGTCGCCCTGTGCCAGTTCCTGCCCGGGCCCACCAGCAGCCAGGTCGGCATGGCCCTCGGCCTGGGCCGCGCGGGCTGGACCGGTGCGCTGATGGCGTGGCTGGGGTTCACACTGCCTTCGGCCATCGCCCTGATCCTGTTCGCCTTCGGCGTGGCGCAGTGGTCGGCCATCGCGTCTTCCGGCGTGGTTCACGGCCTGAAAGTCGCCGCCGTCGCCGTCGTCGCGCAAGCGGTGTGGGGCATGGCCAAGACCCTGTGCCCGGACCGCCTCCGTGCGATGGTCGCCATCGGCGCGACCCTCCTCGTCGTCGCCGTTCCGTCGGCGCTGGGGCAGGTCGCCGCCATCGCGCTCGGTGCGATCGCCGGGCGGCTCTGGGTGCAGTCCGCCGGCCTGCCGGCCGCGGAGCACCGCGCCTCGCGCGTGGGCCGGCGCGCCGGCGTGGCCTTGCTGGCGACCTTCGCGGTGCTCCTGTTCGCGCTGCCCGCCTGGGCCGCGGTGTCCGGGTCGCTGGTGGCCCAGGCGGCCGCGGTGTTCTACAAGGCCGGCGCGCTGGTCTTCGGCGGCGGCCACGTCGTGCTGCCGCTGCTGCAGGCCGGCGTCGTTCCCCCCGGCTGGATCTCCAATGACGGCTTCCTCGCCGGCTACGGCGCGGCGCAGGCCGTCCCGGGACCGCTCTTCACCTTCGCGGCGTATCTCGGTGCGGCCATGCCGGCGCCGCTCGGTGGCTGGGTCGGCGGCCTCGCGATGCTGCTGGCGATCTTCCTGCCGGCCTTCCTGCTGGTCGCCGGCGCGCTGCCGTTCTGGGAGGCGCTGCGCCGGCGCGCGGGCGTGCAGCGGGCGCTGGCCGGGGTCAATGCCGCCGTCGTCGGCGTGCTGGGCGCGGCGCTCTACGACCCGGTGTGGACCAATTCCATCCATTCGCACGCGGACTTCGCGCTGGCCCTGGCCGCCTTCGGCCTCCTGGTGCACGGGCGGCTCTCGCCGGTGGTCGTCGTCGCGCTGGCGGCGGTGGCGGGCGTGTTCCTGCCGCGCTAAGCGGCTCGGCGCTCAGTCGCCGTAGGTGCTCCAGGGATTCTGGCGCTCGCGCGCGTCCTGGAGCCATTGCAGGTGCGCGTCGCAGCACGGCAGGCAGTCGGGCCGCTCGCTGCAGACGGTCCGCTGTTGCGGGGTGAAGGCTCGGGCCATGGGCGCCTCCGGGCAGGGCGGAAAAAACGGGCGCATTGTCGATCCGATCCCGCGCGCTGCCAACCGGCCCCCGGCCGCGCGCGGCGATGCTATCTTGCGCACATGCGATCCGACTCCGATGCGCATGACCGCGACAGCCGCTTCATCCGCGGCCTGGGCCGCGCCATCGCCGGCGCCATCATCTTCGGCCTGCCGCTGCTGATGACCATGGAGATGTGGCGCCTGGGCGTGTACATGCCCGCGTGGAAGCTGGCGCTGCTGCTGGTGCTGTTCTTCCCCTTCCTGGTGGTGCTGTCCTGGCACTCGGGGTTCGAGCCCACCTTCAGCTGGCGCGACGACGTGGTCGATGCGCTGGTGGCCTACGCCGTCGGCTTCGTCGCGTCGGCCCTCGTGCTGTGGCTGCTGGGACTGCTGGCGCCCGGCATGTCGCTGCGCGAGATCGCGGGCAAGGTGGTGCTGCAGGCGCTGCCGGCCAGCATCGGTGCGCTGCTGGCGCAAAGCCAGCTCGGCGAGCGCGAGGAAACGCAGGTCACGCGCGGCGGCGTCGCCAGCTATGGCAGCGAGCTGTTCGTGATGGCCGTGGGTGCGCTGTTCCTCGCCTTCAACCTGGCGCCGACCGAGGAGATGCTGCTGCTGGCCGTGAGCATGCCGGCCTGGACGGCGGCGCTGCTGATGGGGATCTCGCTGATGGCCATGCACGCCTTCGTCTACGGCGTCGCGTTCCGCGGCCGGCCCGACCCGCGGGGACGTCCCAGCGGCTGGCACCTGTGGCTGCGCTTCACGCTGGTCGGCTACGGCATCGCCTTGCTCCTGAGCGCCTTCATGCTCTGGGCCTTCGGCCGCTTCGACGGCGCCTCGCTCGCCATGGGCTTGCAGGCCGTCGCGGTCCTCGGCTTCCCGGCGGCCATCGGCGCGGCGGCCGCGCGCCTGATCCTCTGACGGCCATGGCGGACCAGTCGCACCGTCGTGAGGACCCGGACCGGGCCGGCGAAGAGCAGGGCGGCCCTGACGACCAGGCGCCCAGCTTCTGGGAATGGGTGCTCGCGGGCGTCGGGCTCCTGCTGCTCGTGGCGAGCGTGGGCTACCTGCTGTACTACCAGTGGAGCTCCAGCGACGCGCCGCCCGACCCGGCGATCGAGGTGATCGCCGTCCACCGGCAGCAAGGGCGCTTCCTCGTGCGCGTGCGCGTGACCAACCGCAGCCACACGACAGCGGCCGACCTGCGCGTGACCGGCGAGCTGCGGCAGGGCGACGCGGTGGTGGAGCGCAGCGAGACGGAGTTCCCCTATCTCGCGGCGGAGTCGTCGCACGAGGGCGGGCTGTTCTTCACGCACGATCCGCGGACGCTGAGGCTGGAGCTGGGGGTGGAGAGCTACCAGGTGCCGTGAGGCGCATGAACCCGCGGCGGACGTTGGCGCGCGCTAGGGGTCACGGCTGCTCGCGTTTCGGCGATGACGGAGGGGCGGGCGCGACTCCAGATGGAAGGCAAGCCGGCTGAATTGGCCGCGCTGCTGATTCGCGCCTACCAGTCGCTCGATCTGCTGGTCGGGTTCGACGCGGAAGCGCGCTCTCTCTGGATGCGGTCGGAGAATCGCGCGTTCAACGCAGTGCCCAAGGATGCCGTGCTGACCGCGGAAGGGCTTGTGCGGGTCGTGACGTACCTCGAAGCAACTGCTTCGGCGGGATGAGCCCTTGCTGACACGGCCTCACCACCTGTGAAAACGCCACCCGAAGGTGGCGTTTTTCATTCCACGCTGAGCCCGGCCTCAGGCCATCAGGTCCTCGGCCAGGTCCGAGGCCCGCTCGGCGCCGCGGCGCACGTTCTTGATGTGGCGCTGCGTCTCGATCGGCAGCTTGGCCGTGTTGACGCCGTTCCACTTGTTGCGGCCCTTGACCGACAGGTTGTAGTAGATCGACACGCCTTCGCGGATCTTGGCGGCGCGCTGCTCGGGGTCGAGCTTCAGGTGCGCGATCTTGTCCTCGGCCCACTCGGCGCCGTGCTTCATGTTCACCGCCGCGGCCGTGACGGCCTGCACCGGGTCGTGCGGGTTCTTCAGGCCCAGGCCGCGCGCGGTGCGCGGCTCGAACTGCGCCAGGCCCATGCTGGACACGCCGTTCTTGCCCATGCCGTCGCGCGGGATCCAGGAGGTCTCGGCATAGATCACGCCGTACACGTCCTCGAAGGTCAGGCCGACCTCGTCGAGGCCGGCGCGCTCGGCGGCGGCCTGCGCCAGCAGCAGGCGCGAGGCTTCGTCCAGGGTCTTGGTCTTCTCGCCGGCGTAGCGCACGGGCACCCAGTTCATGTGGGCGCGCAGCTCGGCGTCCGAGCTGAATTTCAGCGTCATCCTGGCCGGGGAGGCCGCGGCGACGGCCGCCACGGCTTCGGCCGCCGTCGTGCGCTTGGCGGGCGCCGTGGCCGCGGCGACGGAGCGGGGCGCCGCCGCGCTGGACACGGAAGGAACCATCTGGCTCGTCAGGCCTCCGACGAGGCCGAAAACGGCGACGTAGGAGAAGGCGCGGAAGGTGGAGGCTTTCGTGAAGTGCATGTGTCTGGGGTTTCTTACGTTCCTGTAGGAGGCTTCTGATGGACCTGTAGGACGCGGCGAAGTTCGAAGCTCGTCCGGGCACTATTCCAGCGTTAAGCTCCCTGTGTCATGCGAATCCTGCTGGTGGAAGACGACGCGATGATCGGCAAGGCCGTGCTGGACGTCCTGCGCTCCGAGCACTACGCGGCCGACTGGGTGCGCGATGGTTCGGCGGCGGACGCCGCGCTCCTGGCTGAGCCGTACGACCTGGTGGTACTGGACCTGGGCCTGCCGAAGGCCGACGGCCTCTCCGTCCTGCGCGCCCTGCGGGGCCGCCGGGATGCCGTGCCCGTGCTGGTAGCGACCGCCCGCGACGCAGTGGGGGACCGCGTGGCCGGGCTCGACGCCGGCGCGGACGACTACATCGTCAAGCCCTACGACACCGACGAACTCCTGGCCCGCGTGCGCGCGCTGCTGAGGCGCAGCGCCGGGCGGGGCGAGCCGGTGATCAGCCACAAGGGCGTGGAACTGCATCCGGCCACGCGCGAGGCCACGCTGAACGGGCAGCCGCTGAACCTCTCGCCGCGCGAATGGGCGCTGCTGGAACCCATGCTGCAGCGCCCCGGCGCGGTGTTCTCGCGCGCGCAGCTCGAGCGCAAGCTCTACGGCTGGAAGGACGAGGTGAGCAGCAACGCGGTGGAGGTCTACGTCCACGGGCTGCGCCGCAAGCTCGGTGCCGATTTCATCCGCACGGTGCGCGGGCTGGGCTACGTCGTGCCGCGGGATTGAGGATGGCCGATTCCCCTGCATCCTCCTGGTCGCTGCGCCGCCGCCTGCTGACGCTGGTGCTGGTCGCCATCGGCCTGGTCACGGCGCTGCAGGCCGCCACGGCCTACCGCTCCGCCCTGCGCGAAGCGGACCGCATGTTCGACTTCCACCTGCAGGAGGTGGCGCGCTCGGTGCACGGCGGCGTTCCGATCGTGCCGGGCGAAAGTTCCGAATACTCCGTGCAGATCTGGGGGCCCGACGGCACGACGCTGTACCGCTCGCATCGCTGGCAGCTGCCGGCGCAGGCGGTGCTGGGCTTCTCGGATTCGCTCGTCGACGGCGTGCGCCTGCGCATCTACACGCTGCAGACGCCCGAGAACACCATCCAGATCGCGCAGGACCTGGACGCGCGCGAGGCGCGGGCGCGCTCGCTGGCGCTGCGGGCCGTGATGCCGGTCCTGCTGCTCGCGCCCCTTCTCATGCTGGCCGTCGGCGCGGTCATCAGCGGCTCGCTCGCGCCGCTCGCGCGCATGCGCCGGCAGGTCGCTGCGCGCGCGGCGCGCGACCTCTCGCCGCTCACGCCATCCGGCGTGCCCGCCGAAGTCCAGCCGCTGGTCACGGAGCTCAATGCGCTGTTCGCGCGCGTGCGCGAAAGCGTCGAGGCGCAGCAGCACTTCGTGGCCGACGCGGCCCATGAATTGCGTTCCCCGCTCACCGCGCTCAAGCTGCAGCTGCAGGCCGCGCAACGCGCGCGCGACGACGCCACCCGTGCCGCGGCCGTGGCCGAACTGCGCTCCGGCATCGAGCGTGCCATCGGCCTCGTGGAACAGCTGCTCGCACTGGCGCGGCAGGAGGGCTCCGCGCCTGCCGCCGGTGAATCGGTCGACCTGGAGGACCTGGCGCGGCAGGTCGTGTCGGAACTGCTGCCCGCGGCGCACGCGAGCCGGCTCGACCTGGGCCTCGCGAGCGGCACGCCGGTGCAGGTGGGCGCCAGCCGCGAGTCGCTGCACCTGATCCTGCGCAACCTCGTCGACAACGCCATCAAGTACACCCCGGCCGGCGGCCGCGTGGACATCGCGCTCGGCCGCGATCCCCAGGGCGCGTGGCTGGCCGTGGAGGACAGCGGCCCGGGCATCCCGGAGGCCGAGCGGCAGCGCGTGTTCGACCGCTTCTACCGCCTGCCGGGCAGCGCGGGCGCGGGCAGCGGGCTGGGGCTGGCCATCGTGAAGACCGTGGCCGAGCGGCTCGGGGCGCAGGTGCGGCTCGGCCACTCGGAAGCATTGGGCGGCCTGCGCGCCGAGGTGCGCTTCGCCCCCACGGACCAGGCACCTTAAGCGTGGTCTAAGGCTGGGGGCGCACATTCACGGGGTCCAACCTTGGAGGAACCCCGAACATGAGGAACATGAACCTGAAGTCCGCCCCGCTCGTGCTGGCCCTGCTGGGCGCCGGCATCCTCGGTGGCGCGGCGGTCGAATCGATGCACCAGATCCCGGCGACCGCGGCCGTGCTGCCGCCCATGCCCGCGGCCACGGTGCGGTCGCCGGCGGGGGGCGACGCCGTCGTCATGCCGGATTTCCCGCTGATCACGCAGCGCTACGGCCCCGCCGTCGTCAACATCAGCGTGACGGGCCACACCCGCGCTTCCATGCCGGACATGAGCGACCCGTTCGAATTCTTCCGCCGCTTCCAGGGCGGCGCGCCCATGGTGCCGCGCGAAGTGCCGGTGCGCGGCATGGGCTCCGGCTTCATCGTCGGCGCCGACGGCATCATCCTGACCAACGCGCACGTCGTGAAGGATGCGACGGAGGTGATGGTCAAGCTGACCGACCGGCGCGAGTTCAAGGCCAAGGTGCTGGGCAGCGATCCCAAGACCGACATCGCGGTGCTGAAGATCGACGCCAGCAACCTGCCGGTGGTGACGCTGGGCAACAGCGAGAACCTGCGCGTGGGCGAATGGGTGCTGGCCATCGGCGCGCCCTTCGGCTTCGAGAACACGGTGACGGCCGGCGTCGTGAGCGCCAAGGGCCGCTCGCTGCCCGACGACAGCGCGGTGCCCTTCATCCAGACCGACGTGGCGGTCAACCCCGGCAACTCCGGCGGCCCGCTGTTCAACGCGCGCGGCGAGGTGATCGGCATCAACTCGCAGATCTACAGCCAGTCCGGCGGCTACCAGGGCGTGTCGTTCGCGATCCCGATCAACCTGGCCTCGCGCATCAAGGACCAGATCGTCGCCCACGGCAAGGTCGAACACGCCAAGCTCGGCGTCGCGGTCCAGGAAGTGAACCAGACGCTGGCGGACTCCTTCGGCCTCGACCGGCCGGAAGGCGCGCTGGTCGCGAGCGTGGAGAAGGGCAGCCCTGCCGATCGCGCAGGCCTGAAGTCCGGCGACGTGATCCGCTCGGCCAACGGCAAGCCCATCGTGTCCTCCGGCGACCTGCCGGCCGTCGTCGGCATGTCCCGGCCGGGCGACAAGCTGGCCATGGACGTGTGGCGGCAGGGCAAGGAAGTGCACCTGACGGCGGAACTCGCGCGCAGCGGCGACAAGGCCTCGGTCGCCAGCAGCGGCGGCGACGCGGAGCAGGGCGCGCGCCTGGGCCTCGCGCTGCGCCCGCTGGAGCCGCAGGAGCGGCAGGAAGCCGGCGTGAAGGGCGGCGTCATCGTCGAGGACGTGGCCGGTCCCGCGCAGCTCGCCGGTGTCGAGCCGGGCGACGTGGTGCTCGCCGTCAACGGCACGCCGGTTGCGAGCGTCGACCAGGTGAAGGACGCCGTCTCGAAGTCGAAGAAGTCCGTGGCGCTGCTGATCCAGCGCGGCGGCGACAAGATCTTCGTGCCGATCCGCCTGGGCTGATCGCGAAGCGCCCGCGGCTTCAGCTGCTGGAGCCGCCGGGCGCCGCCGCGAAGCTCTGGCGCACGCGCCCCTTGCGATCCTCCTGCTTGCCGGCCGCGACGGCCGTCTTGCCGGAGGATTTCTTCGTGGGCGCCTTGTGGGCCACGGCGGTCTTGCGCCGCGCCTGCTTGCGGGCCGCGGACTTCTTCTGCGGCGCCGCGTCCTGCTTCGCCTCGGCCACCGTCGTGTCGGGCACGCCCAGCTCGGCGACGACCCAGCGGCGCATGCGCTGCGCGTCGTTCATGCGCGCGCCGTTGCTGTCGGCGTCCAGCAGCACCATGATCAGCTCGTGGCCTCCCACGTCGGTGAGCATGGTGAGGCAGCGCCCTGCCTCCACGATGTAGCCGGTCTTCTGCAGCTCGATGTCCCAGCCGGACTTGCTGTTGCGCACCAGCCGGTTGGAGTTGATGTACTGCAGCGAGCGCTTGCCGAAGTCGGCCACGTGCCGCCGGGTGGTGGAGAACTCGCGCAGGATCGGCTGGTTCGCCACGACGTTCACCAGCACGGCGAGGTCGCGCGCGGTCGACTGGTTGCGGTTCGACAGCCCCGTGGGGTCGACGTAGGTCGTGTTCTTCATGCCCAATGCCTTGGCCTTGGCGTTCATCGCCTGCACGAGCGCGGGCAGCCCGCCGGGATAGGCGCGGCCCAGCGCGTGCGCGGCGCGGTTCTCGCTGGACATCAGCGCCAGGCGCAGCGCCTCCTCGCGCGTGAGCTGCGTGCCCACGCGCAGGCGCGAGCGGCTGTGCCGCACGTTGTCCACGTCGTCCTCGGTGATGGTCAGCACCTCGTTCATCGGCTGCTTCGCCTCCACCACCAGCAGCGTCGTCATGAGCTTGGTGAGCGAGGCGATCGGCAGCACGGCCTGGTCGTTCTTGCGCAGCAGCACTTCGCCGGTGCCGCGGTCCACGACCAGCGCCACGCTGGAGTTGAGGTGCAGCGGGTCGGGCGTGCGGTGCAGGCCCGCGGCGCGCGCGAACGAGAGCGTGGGCCCGGCCGGCGTGGCCGAGGCCGGGCCGCGGTCGGTTTCCGACTCCTCGGGCGGCACCGCCTCGGTGCCGGGCGGCGGCGGCGCCGCTTCGGTCTCGGGCGGAGCCGCCGGCAGCGGGGCCGGCGATGGCACGGCGGCGATCCGGGTGTCGGCTTCGGGAGCGTGCCTGTGCCGGTAGGCGAGGGGCAGCAGCGACCCGGCCGCGACGAGGGCGACGAGGAGGGCGGCCAGGCTGAGGTTTCTTTTGCTGGAAGAGCGCATGGGCGGGTCCTTCCCGGGGGACTCTACCCAGCCGCCCCGGCCCGGACCGCAGCGAAACGGACGAAGCTTCTGTAGTCCTCCGACGACGGCAAAGGCGGGCACGGTAACATCGCGGCCTCCGATGCCCGGGCGCTTTCCCCCTTCCGACCCCCACCATCCCGCCGCACCGCTGCGCCTGATCCTCCTGCTGACGGTGTGCCATGCCAGCTTCGGCGGCGCCCGCCTCGCGATCTCCCTGCAAGCGCTGCACCTGCAGGCCTCGCCCCTGGTGGTCGGACTGCTGATGAGCCTGATGATGTTCGTGCCGACCTTCGTGGCGGTGCAGGTCGGCCGCTGGGTGGACCGCAGCGGCTACCGCGTCCCCACGGGCCTGGCGCTGGCGGGTGTCGCGGCCGGCGAACTCACGGCGGCGCTGCTGCCCTCGCTGCCGGGACTCGCGCTCGCGAGCGTGCTGGTGGGCACGTCCTTCATGCTGGCGCACGTCGCCGTGAACAACGCCATCGGCCACCTCGCCGGCGCCGAGGGCCGCACCCGCGCCTTCGGGCTCATGGCCGTGGGCTTCTCCGCGTCGGCGCTCGTGGGTCCGCTGCTCGCCGGCGCCGCCATCGACGGCATCGGCTATCGCCGCGCCTTCCTGCAGCTCGCGCTCCTGCCGGCCGCCGCCGCGGCCCTGCTGCGCGGCGCGCCCGTGTTGCGGCGCGCGGCGGGCGCTGCGCCGGCCTTCGGGCGCGGTGTCGCCGACCTGCTGCGGCTGCCGCCGCTGCGGGCCGTGCTGATCGTGAGCGGGCTGATCTCCGCGGGCTGGGACCTCTTCACCTTCCTCGTGCCGCTGCACGGCGCCCGCAGCGGTTTGTCCGCGACGGCGATCGGCATGGTGGCGGGCGCCTTCGGCATCGGCAGCGCCACCGTGCGCCTGGCGCTGCCCTGGATCTCGCGCCGCGTGCCGGAATGGAAGCTGCTCGGCACGGCGCTCGTGCTGGCGGGCGCCGGCTACGCGGCCTTTCCCTTCTGCGACACCGTCGGCACGATGCTGCCGCTGGGCCTGGTCCTCGGCATGGTGCTGCGATGCGGGCAGCCGGTGGTCATGAGCCTGCTGCACGTCACGGCGCCGCCGCAACGCACGGGCGAGGCCGTGGGCCTGCGCGCCGCGATCACGAGCCTGAGCCAGACCGTGCTGCCACTGGCCTTCGGCGCGTTCGGCACGGCGGCAGGCATGCTGCCGCTGTTCTGGGCGGCGGCGGCCATGCTGGGGCTCGGTGGCGGCTACGCCGCGCGGCGCCGGCAGCTCACGTAAGGCCTGTTGCGCGGCCGCGCCCGCTGTGCGAGATTGCCGGCTCCATCCGAGGAGACCGCATGCTGTTCCCCACCACGATCGTCGGCAGCTACCCGCAGCCCGACTGGCTGATCGACCGCGCGAAGCTCGCCGGCCGCTTCCCGCCGCGCGTGCGCGCCCGCGAACTGTGGCGCGTCGCCGAGCCCTGGCTCGCGCAGGCACAGGACGACGCGACGCTGCTGGCGATCCGCGCCCAGGAGGACGCCGGCCTGGACATCGTCTCCGACGGCGAGATCCGGCGCGAGAGCTACTCCAACCGCTTCGCCACGGCGCTGGAAGGCGTGGACCTGGACAACCCCGGCACGGCGCTGGACCGCTCGGGCCATCCGAACCCCGTGCCGCGCATCGTGGGCCGCATCCGCCGCATGCGGCCCGTGGAGGTGGACGACCTGAAGTTCCTGAAGGCGCACACCACGCGCAAGACCAAGATCACGGTTCCCGGCCCGTTCACCATGCTGCAGCAGGCGCAGAACGACTTCTACGCCAGCGAGGAAGAAGCGGCGATGGACTATGCGGCCGCGGTCAACGAGGAGATCCGCGACCTGTTCGCCGCCGGCGCGGACGTGGTGCAGGTCGACGAGCCCTACATGCAGGCGCGGCCCGAGAAGGCGCGGCAGTACGGACTGCAGGCGCTCAACCGCGCGCTGGAAGGCGTGCAGGGCACGACCTGCGTGCACATCTGCTTCGGCTACGCGGCGGTGATCCATGCGCGGCCGAGCGGCTATTCCTTCCTGCCGGAGCTCGCCGGCTGCCGCTGCCGCCAGGTGTCCATCGAGACGGCGCAGTCGCGCCTGGACACGCGGGTGCTGCGCGAACTCGACGGCAAGCAGGTGCTGGTCGGCTGCCTCGACCTGAACGACCTGGAGGTGGAGACGCCCGAGGTGGTGGCCGACCGCATCCGGCGGGCCCTGGAGCACATCGCACCCGAGCAGGTCATCCTGGCGCCAGACTGCGGCATGAAGTACCTGCCGCGCGAAGTCTCGCAGGGCAAGCTCGCCGCCATGGTCGAGGCAGCGAAGCAACTGCGGCGCGAATACAGCTGAGGCGGCATCGTCCGACACGCGTGTCGGATCACTCCGACACGCTTTCCGTGCCGTTTTCACGGCTTTGCGAAGGGCTGGGCCAGAACCTTCCGGCGCTGCGCTGTCAGACAGCGCAGCATGAGAAAAAGAAGCCGCTTCCAGCCCCGCCCCCGCCACTTCGTCGTCCTGGCCTGCTTCGCGGCCCAGCCGCTGCTGGCGGCCGCCGCGCCGTCGGCGTCCGCCGAGAAGGCCTACTACGACAGCTTGCGCGCGCAACTGAAATGGGTGCCCGTGCAGGTGGACGGGCGCGAGCGGCGGACGCCGGACCCGAAGTCGCGCCTGCTGCTGGCGCGCTCGGCCGCGGAACGCGCGGGCCTGTCCGAAGTGGGACTCGATTTCCGCGACGTCTACGGCGTGATCAATGCCGAGACGAGCTGGGTGCCGCGCACCGGCATGGGACGCAACGGCGTGGCGAGCCACGGCCTGGCGCAGTTCGAGCCGGCGACGGCGCGCGCCCTGGGCGTCGCGAACGCCAACGATCCCGTCGAGGCGGTGCACGCGGCGGCCACGCTGCTGAAGGAAGCGGCGCAGTGGAGCGCGCGACGCATCGCCGGCCTGGGGCTCAGCGGGGCGGACTACGCGAAGCGGCTGCGCGAAGGCGTGTCGATCTACTACAACCTGTCGAGCCGCGCCCGCGAACGCTGGAACGGCACGAGCACCGCGGCGCTGCCCGTGGAGACGCAGCGCCACATCGCGAACGTGCGCGTGGGCGCGCGGCAGGCCGAACTGCTGCAGGGCGGCCGCACCGACCTGCCGGCCGTGGTCGCGCAGGCTGCCGCGGCGGCGAAGACGGCGCCGGCGGTGAAGCTCGCGTCGGCGGGCAAGTCCTCCCCCGCGGCGAAGGTCCTGCTGGCGTCCGCCGAGGGCGCGAAGCCGGCCAGGCCCGTGCCGCTCGGCACGATCGCCTGGTCGGGCCAGGGCGGCGACGCCGACGCGGCCCCGGGCCGGCGCGGCGAGCACGTGGTGTGGTCCGACGGCACCGTCACCCGCGGCAGTGACGGCCGCGTGCGCTGGACCAGCAGCACCCCGGGCTGAACGCTCCCGCCCCGCGCGGCTGGGCGACAATCGCGGGATGTCATCGCTGATCCGCTACATCCCGGGCAGCGCCCCCCTGGTGCTCGATTCGCCGCACAGCGGCGTGGACTATCCCGAAGATTTCCGTCCCGCGGTGGACCTCGCCGTGCTGCGGCGCGCCGAGGACACGCACGTCGAGAAGCTGTACGACTTCGCGCCCTCGCTGGACGTCGCCTGGATCGAGGCGCTGTTCCCGCGCAGCTACCTCGACGCCAACCGCGACCTCACCGAACTGGACGTCGGCCTGCTGGCCGACGACTGGCCCGAGCCGCTCGCGACCGACCCGGTGGTGCTGTCCAAGGTGCGCCTGGGCAAGGGCCTGGTCTGGCGCTGCACCGACGAGGGCCTGCCGATCTACGACCGCCAGCTCACCGCGGGCGAGGTGCGCCAGCGCATCGAACGCTGCTGGCGCCCCTATCATGCGGCCGTCGCGCAGGCCATCGAGGCCGCGCATGCGCGCCACGGCTACAGCATCCACCTGAACTGCCACTCCATGCCGGCCGTGGCGGCCAGCCACGCGACCGAGTTCCCGGGGCTCGTGCACGCCGACTTCGTCATCGGCGACCGCGACGGCACGAGCGCGGCGCCCGCGCTGTCGCAGCTGGTGTGCGAGGTGCTGCGCGGCTTCGGCTACGACGTCGCCTACAACCATCCCTACAAGGGCGTCGAGCTGGTGCGGCGCTACGGCGACCCGGCGCGCCAGCGCCACGGCATCCAGGTCGAGGTGAACCGCAAGCTGTACATGGACGAGGAGACGCTGGAGCCGAACGCCGGTTTCGCGACACTGCGCGGACACCTGCGGCAGCTCGTGCAGCGGCTGCTGGCCACGGACCCGCGGACGCTGGCCTGATGGAGCGGGTCGCCGCCGTCGTGGTCGGCGCCGGGGCCGTGGGCCTGGCGGCGGCGCGGGCGCTGGCGCAGTCCGGCGGCGAAACCATCGTCGTCGAGGCGCAGGACGGCATCGGCCAGGGCGTCAGTTCGCGCAACAGCGAGGTGATCCACGCCGGCCTGTACTACGCGCCGGGTTCGCTGAAGGCCAGGCTCTGCGTGCGTGGCAAGGAGCTGCTGTACGCCCTGTGCGCTTCGCACGGCGTCGACCATCGCCGCTGCGGCAAGCTGACGGTAGCCAACACCGAAGCGGAAGTGCAGGCCCTGCGCGGGCTGCAGGACCGTGCCGCCGCGAATGGCGTGCCCGTGGAGTTCCTGGAAGGCACGCAGGCGCGCGCGCTGGAGCCGGCGCTGCAGTGCATCGCCGCGCTGCATTCGCCCAGCACCGGCATCGTCGACAGCCACGGCTTCATGCTGGCGCTGCAGGGCGACCTGGAGCGCGCCGGCGGCATGGTGGCCTTCGCCACGCAGGCGACCGGCGCGACGCTGGCCGCGCGCGCCGGCGAGCCGCACGTGCTGCGCTTCGCCGACGGCAGCGAGCTCGCCTGCGACCTGCTCGTGAACGCCGCCTCGCTGCATGCCTGCGCGCTGGCGCGGCGCTTCGAAGGCCTGGACGCGCGCTTCGTGCCGCGCGAGTGGTTCGCCAAGGGCAACTACTACGCGCTGTCGGGCCGCTCGCCTTTCACGCACCTGGTCTATCCGGCGCCGGCCGACGCCTGGCTGGGCGTGCACCTCACGCTGGACCTCGGGGGCCAGGCGAAGTTCGGCCCCGACATCGAGTGGCTGGACGTGCGCACGCCCGAGGAGATCGACTACCGCGTGGACCCGGCCCGCGCGGAAGGCTTCTATGCGGAGGTGCGGCGCTACTGGCCGGACCTGCCCGATGGCGCGCTCGCGCCCAGCTACAGCGGCGTGCGCCCCAAGATCCACGGCCCGCACGAGAAGGCGCCGGACTTCCGCATCGACGGCCCGGCGCTGCACGGCGTGCCGGGGCTGGTGAACCTGTTCGGGATCGAGTCGCCGGGCCTCACGAGCGCGCTGGCGATCGCCGAGGAGGTCACGCGCGCGATCGCGCCTTGAAGGCCCGCGCGATCTCGTCCACCAGCGCAGGGCCGCGGTAGATCAGGCCGGTGTAGATCTGCACCACGTCGGCGCCCGCGCGCAGCTTGGACAGCGCATCGTCCGCGCTGAGCACCCCGCCGACACCGATGATGGGAAAGCCGCTGCCCAGCGCGGCGCGCAGCTGCGCGATGACGCAGTTGCTGGCCGCGAGCACCGGGGCGCCGCTCAGGCCGCCGGCCTCCTGCGCATGCGGCAGGCCCTGCACCTGGTCGCGGGCGATCGTGGTGTTGGTGGCGATCACGCCGTCCATGCCGTGGCGGCGCAGGGTCGCCGCGATCACCGCGACCTGCTGCTCGTCGAGGTCGGGCGCGATCTTCACGAACACCGGCACGCGCCGGTTGTGTTCCGCGGCGAGCTGCTCGCGCCGCGCGGCGATCGCCGCGAGCAGGGCGTCCAGCGCCTCGTCGGACTGCAGCGCCCGCAGGTTCTTCGTGTTGGGGCTGGAGATGTTGACGGTGACGTAGTCGGCGTGCGGATAGACGCCGGCCAGGCAGGCCAGATAGTCGCCGGTCGCCTCCTCGATCGGCGTGACGGCGTTCTTGCCGATGTTGAGCCCGAGCAGCCGGCCCTGCTGGCGGAAGCGGGAGCGCTTCACGTTGGCGATGAAGGCATCCAGGCCTTCGTTGTTGAAGCCCAGGCGGTTGATCAGCGCGTTGGCCTGGGGCAGGCGGAACATGCGCGGGCGCGGGTTGCCCGGCTGCGCCCTGGGCGTGACGGTGCCGACCTCGACGAAGCCGAAGCCCATGGCGCCCAGCGCATCGATGCAGCGCGCGTTCTTGTCCAGGCCCGCCGCGAGGCCCACGCGGTTGGGGAAGCGCAGGCCGGCCAGCTCCACCGGGTCCGGCACGAAGCCGTTGCAGTACGCCCATTGCAGGGGCGTGCCCTGGGCGCGCGCCAGCGAGGCGAGCGTCAGCTCGTGCGCGGTTTCCGGGTCCAGCCCGAACAGGAAGGGGCGGGCGAAGGCGTAGGGCAGCAGGGACATCCGATAATTCCGGCTTCGAACAGCAAACCGGGGATTGTCGCGTGACGCAGGATGAACTCAAAGCGCTGGTGGGCCAGGCCGCGCTCCAGTATGTGGTGCCGGGGGAGATCGTCGGGGTCGGCACCGGCTCCACGGTCAACAAGTTCATCGAGGCGCTGGCCACGATGAAGGACAAGGTGCCTGGCGCCGTCTCGAGCTCGAACGCCTCCACCGAGCGCCTGCGGGCGATCGGCATCCGCGTGTTCGACGCCAACGAGGTCGGCGAGCTGGCCGTCTACATCGACGGCGCCGACGAGATCGACGGCCGCGGCCACATGGTCAAGGGCGGGGGCGCCGCGCTCACGCGCGAGAAGATCGTCGCCGCGCAGTCGCGCCGCTTCGTGTGCATCGCCGACGCGTCCAAGCGGGTCGAGGTGCTGGGACGCTTCCCGCTGCCGGTGGAGGTGGTCCCGATGGCGACGCAGCGCATCGTGCGGCAGTTCCGCGCGCTGGGCGGCGCGGCGCAGGTGCGCATGAAGGACGGCCAGCCGCTGGTGACCGACAACGGCCAGCACATCCTCGACGTCACGGGCCTGCAGATCCGCGATCCGCTGGCCTTCGAGAGCGAGGTCAACCAGTGGCCCGGCGTGGTGACGGTGGGCGTGTTCGCGCACCAGAAGGCCGCCGTGTGCCTGCTGGCCACGGCGGCGGGTGTCGAGACGCTGGAGTTCTAGAAGCGGATGCCGGCCGGGTTCGACGGCGGCGGCTCGTCGCTGAACGGGTCGGCCTCGGCTCGCTGCGGCTGGGGCGCCGGAGCCGGACGGGCGCTGGTCGTCGCCGGCTGCGCCGCGGCAACCAGGGGTTGCGGGTCCGGGTTGCGCCAGCTGGCCGGCAGCCGGGACGTCCTGGGATAGCCCGCCGCGTCGAGGTACTGCGACCACTCCAGGTCGGAGAAGCCGCGGATGTGCTGGCCGCCGATGGTCGCGAAGGGCAGGCTGGTCGCGCCCGAGAGCCGCTGCAGTGCCGCCACGTCCTCGGCGGTCGTGATCGTGCGCTCGGTGAAGGGGACGCCGCGCGTCAGCAGCAGGTTGCGGGCCGACAGGCAGGGCGTGCAGTCGGCGCCGGTATAGAGCGTCACCGGGAAGCGGCTGGCGGCGGCGCGGACGTCCGCCGGCAGCGAGGCGGTGGGGCTGCCGCCTCCGCCGCCGGGGAGGGCCAGCGCCGCGGCCGGCGCCGCGCGCGTGTCGGCGGGCGGACGGTCCGAGAAGGTGACGCGTCCGTCCGGGCCGACGATGCGGTAGACCTGTGCCTGGGCCCCGGCGCCCCAGCCTGCGGCGCAGGCCACGAACGCGGCCAGGGCCGCCAGACGGTAAGAACTCATACCCGATCCCCCATGGTCTTTGCCCGATTGTGTCAGGCCATTCCCTGGTGGCGCAACAAGGCGTCGAGGCTCGGCTCGCGGCCCCGGAAGGCCTTGAAGGACTCCATGGCCGGCCGGCTGCCCCCCGCTTCGAGGATGGCCTGCCGGTACTTGCGGCCCGTCTCGACGCTGGGCATCCCGTCGGCGCCCGCGGTCTCCTCGAAGGCGGCGTAGGCGTCGGCGCTGAGCACTTCGGCCCATTTGTAGCTGTAGTAGCCCGCCGCGTACCCACCCGCGAAGATGTGGCTGAAGGTGTGCGCCATGCGGTTGAAGGTCGGCGGGTGCAGGACCGCAACCTCGTCGCGAACCTGTTGCAAAAGGGGCATGAAATCGGCGGCCGGATCGTGTTGCGAATGCAACAACATGTCGAACAGGGCGAACTCGATCTGCCGCAGCGTGGCCAGGCCGCTCTGGAAATTGCGGGCGGCCAGCATCTTGTCGAACAGCTCCCGCGGCAGCGGCGCGCCCGTGTCCACGTGGGCCGTCATGTGCTCCAGCACGCCCCATTCCCAGCAGAAGTTCTCCATGAACTGGCTGGGGAGTTCCACGGCGTCCCACTCGACGCCGCTGATGCCGGAGACGTCGCGCTCGTTCACCTGCGTGAGCATGTGGTGCAGGCCGTGGCCGCATTCGTGGAACAGCGTGATCACGTCGTCGTGCGTCAGCAGCGGCGGCTTGCCGTCGACGCCCTCGGCGAAGTTGCACACCAGGTGCGCCACGGGCGTCTGCAGGCGGCCCGTGTCGGGCCGCAGCCAGCGGGCGCGCACGTCGTCCATCCAGGCGCCGCCGCGCTTGCCGGTGCGCGCCGCCGGGTCCAGGTAGAACTGGCCCACCAGCTGGCCGCCGCGCTCCATGCGGTAGAACTCCACGCCCGGGTTCCACACGGGGGCGTGGTCGCGCCGGATCTCCACCTCGAACAGGGTCTCGACGATCTTGAACAGGCCCGCGAGCACCTTGGGGGCGGTGAAGTACTGCTTGACCTCCTGTTCGCTGAAGGCGTAGCGCGCCTCCTTCAGCTTCTCGCCGATGTACGGCCAGTCCCAGGCCTGCGGGTCGGCGAGGCCCAGGTGCTCCGCGGCGAAGCGGCGCATGTCCTCCAGGTCCTTCTCGGCGTACGGGCGGGCGCGCCGCGCGAGGTCGCGCAGGAACTTCACGACCTCGTCGGGCGAAGCGGCCATCTTGGGCACCACGGACACCTCGGCGAAGTTGGGGTAGCCGAGCAGCTTCGCTTCCTCCTGGCGCAGCGCGAGGATCTCGCGAACGAGGGGCGTGTTGTCGTACTTCGGGTCGCCCTGGTCGCTGGCGCGCGTCACGTAGGCGCGGTACAGGCGCTCGCGCAGCGCGCGATTGCGCCCGAACTGCATCACCGGCAGGTAGCTGGGCATCTTCAGCGTGAGCTTGAAGCCTTCCTTGCCCTCGGCCTGCGCGGCGGCGCGCGCCGCCTGCACCACGTCCGGCGGCACGCCTTCCAGCTCGCCCTCGCTCGCGTAGTACGCGAAGGCGTCCGTCGCGTCGAGCGCGTTCTCGCTGAACTTCTGGCTCAGTTCCGCCTGCCGTTCCTGGATCTGCGCGAAGCGCTCCTTCGCCGCGCCCGTGAGCTCCGCGCCCGAAAGCCGGAAGTTGCGCAGCGCGTTGTGCAGCGCCTGGCGCTGCTCGGGCGAGAGCCCGGCGGGATCGATCGCCTTGTACTTGGCATAGAGCTTCTCGTCGGAGCCCAGGCGCGTCCAGAACTCGGTGACGCGGGGCAGCGCCTCGTTGTAGGCCGCGCGCAGTTCCGGCGTGTCCGCGACGGCGTTCAGGTGGCCGACCACGCCCCAGGCGCGGCCCAGGTTTTCGGTGGCGACATCGAGCACGCGGGCGATCGCGTTCCAGTCGGCGGGAAACGCGGGCTGCGTCACCTCGGCCAGCGCGCGGTCCGCCTGGCCCAGCAGTTCGTCCATCGCCGGCGCCACGTGCTCCGGGCGCACCTGGTCGAACAGCGGGAGGTCGTCGAAATCGAGGAGGGGATTGCTCATCCCGCCCATTTTGCGGCAGTCGCCGGCTCTTCAACGTCCGCCGCGATCGTCATTCGCGATCGCGGCGATGGCTTTCGCTAGACGCCGAGGTAGCGCTGGAGGATCTCCGGCTGCGCCTTGAGCTCGGCGGCCGTGCCTTCGTGGGCCATGTGGCCGTTGTTGATGATGTAGACGCGCTGCGCCAGCGCGAGCGTCGCGGCGAGGTTCTGCTCCACCAGCACGATGGTCTGGCCGGCCTCGGCGAGGTTGCGGCAGGCGGCCATGAGGTCGTGCACGATCACCGGGGCCAGGCCCTCGAAGGGCTCGTCCAGCAGCACGATCTTGGGGTCGCGGATCAGCGCGCGGCCGATGGCGAGCATCTGCTGCTCGCCGCCCGAGAGGTCGGTGCCGCGGCTGGTGCGGCGCTCCTTCAGGCGCGGGAACATCTCGTAGACGCGGGCGATCGGCCAGCGGTTCGGGGCCGTGAGGCCCGCGAGCACCAGGTTCTCCTCGACGCTGAGGCTGCCGAAGATGCGGCGGTCCTCGTGCACGAGCTGCATGCCGGCCTTGGCGATGGCGTGGCTCTTCTTGCCGGCGAGCTCCACGCCATCGAGCATGACGGAGCCGCTGCGGGGCGTCACCACGCCCATCAGGCTCTTGAGCGTGGTGCTCTTGCCGGCGCCGTTGCGCCCGAGCAGGGCCACCACCTCGTTCTTCTTCACGTGCAGCGACACGTCGAAGAGGATGTGGGAGTCCCCGTAGAAGCTGTTGATGCCCTTGACTTCGAGAAGGTTCATGCGACCGCCACCGCTTCGTGCACGCCGCCCAGGTAGGCTTCCTGCACCTGCGCGTTGCCCTTGATTTCCTCCGGGGTGCCCTCGACGAGGATCCGCCCTTCCTGCAGCACCGTGATGCGCTCGGCCAGCTCGAACAGCGCGTCCATGTCGTGGTCGATCACGATCATGGTGCGGCCCTTCGCGATGGACTTCAGCAGCGCCACCGTCTCGACCCGCTCGCTCGGGCTCATGCCGGCCAGCGGCTCGTCGAGCAGCAGCAGCGTGGGCGAGGAGGCGAGGGCGAGGCCGATCTCGAGCCGGCGCTTCTCGCCGTAGGCGAGCTCGGCGACGGGCGCATCGGCGCGATCGGTGAGGTTGACGAGCGCCAGGGTGTGGTCCACCTGTTCGGCGAGGCCGGGGACCTTGTGCACGCCGCGCAGCAGGTCGAGGCGGAACTTGCCGCGCAGTTCGGCCAGCGCCGCGATCGTGACGTTCTGGCGCACGGTGAGCCGGTTGAACAGCTGGTTGACCTGGTAGCTCTTGGTGAGCCCCAGCTGGCAGACGTCGGTGACGCCCATGCCGGTGATGTCGCGGCCCTCGAACACGATCTTGCCGGAGGTCGGCTCGATCTCGCAGGTGAGCATCTTGAAGAAGGTGGACTTGCCGGCGCCATTGGGGCCGATGATCCCGCGCAGTTCGCCCGCGCGGATCGAGAAGTCGATGCCTTCGTTGGCCACGACGCCGCCGAAACGCTTGGTGAGGCCCGTGGCCTGCAGCACGGGGCCCGCGTAGTCGGCGTTGGCATGGTGGGTGCTCCGCGCGACGGTCGCCGGTTTCTGCACCGGGGCCGCGACCGGCGCGGCCTTCGGGGTTGCGCCGGCGGGCTGCTTGCGCCGTCCCGTGGCGAGCGCGAACAGGTCGCGCAGGCCGCCGATGATGCCCTGCCGCAGGAAGCACACCAGCAGCACGAACACCACGCCGAGCACCAGCTTCCAGGTGGCGCCGAGCTTCAGCACCGCCTGCAGGAAGTCCTGCAGGAACAGCCACACGGCCGCGCCCACCAGCGGGCCGATCAGGGTGCCGCGCCCGCCGATGGCCGTCTGCATGATCAGCTGGCCGGAGGTCTCGAACATGAAGGCGTCCGGCGGCATGAAACCCTGCAGCACGCCCAGGAGCCCGCCCGCCAGGCCGGCGTAAGCGGCGGCGATCACGAAGGCCGTGCGCTTGTACGACAGCACGTTGTGGCCGACGGCCGCCGCGCGCAGCGGGTTCTCGCGGATCGCGGCGAACACGGCACCGACCGGCGAGTGCACGATGCGCAGCGCGATCACCAGCCCGACGAAGTAGCAGAACGCGAGGAACGGGTAGAGCGACCAGCCGGAGGCGAAGCGCAGCGTGGTGAAGCCCAGGTTCAGCACCGGCGTCGGCACGCCCGGCAGGCCGTTCTCGCCGCCGGTCCAGTCCGCGAGCGGGTTGAACTCGACGAAGAAGAAGATCTCGGCGATGGCCACCGTGATCATCGCGAAGTAGATGCCGGTGCGCTTCAGCGCCAGCAGGCCGATCAGGTAGCCGACGATCGCGGCGACCACCATGCCGATGATCAGCGCGACGATCACGGAGGGGAAGCCGGCGCGCGTGAGCAGGTAGGCGGCGACGAAGCCGCCGGTGCCGTAGAACGCGGATTGGCCGAAGGACAGCAGGCCCGTGTAGCCGAACAGGATGTCGAAGCCCAGGCCGAACAGGCCCCAGACCAGCACGCGATTGACGGTGTTGGGGGCCGCGCCCAGCGCCGGCAGCACGAAGGGCACGGCGATCAGGCACAGCGCGGCGAGCGCTTCCAGCAGGAGGCGGCGTTTCGGGTTCATTCGCGCCCCCGAACACCGAGCAGGCCGTGCGGTCGCACGAGCAGGACCAGCGTCATGGCGGCGAACAGCATGATGTAGGCGTAGCCGGGATTGACCATGGAAGTGAGGCTGATGATCTCGCCCGCGATCAGGCCGCCCAGCACCGCGCCGGGGAAGGAGCCCACGCCGCCGATCACGACGACCACGAAGGTCTGCACGAGGATCGCTTCGCCGACCTCCGGCGTGAGCGAGACCACGGGTGCGTTGACGATACCGGCGAAGCCGGCGGCCATGGCGCCGATGCCGAAGACGACCATGAAGATGCGGTAGACATTGATGCCCAGCGAGTCGACCATGACGGCGTCGTCGATGCCGGCGCGCACGATCATGCCGAGCCGGGTGCGGTACAGCACGATGTACAGCGCGAGGAGGGCCACGGCGCAGATGCCGACCACCGCCAGGCGGTAGGTCGGATAGACCATGACGCCGAGGTTGGTGATGCCCGTGAACATCGAGGGTGGCGGAACCGTCTTGCTCAGGCTCGCGAAGATGAAGCGCACGGCCTCGACGAACACGATCGCCAGTCCGAAGGTCACGAGCAGCTGGTCTTCCGGTTCCCGCTTGTAGAAGTGGCGGATGATCAGCCGCTCCATCAGGAGGCCCAGCAGCCCGACGAACAGGGTGCCGGCGAGCACGGCGACGATGAAGGAGCCGGTGGCCTGGTAGGCCGCGTAGCCGGCGTAGCCGCCGAGCATGAACATGGCGCCGTGCGCCAGGTTCAGCACGCCCAGCGTGCCGTAGATGATGGTGAGTCCCGAGCTGATCAGCGCGAGCAGCGCGCCGAGCGCGAGGCCGTTGAACAGCTGGGAGAGGAAGTTGGACCAGGTGAGCATGTTGGAGGCAGGCGTGGGCAGCGGGGCGGCCCGTGCCGCCCGCGCTGCCCGGTGTCAAGCGCCGATCAGGTGTACGGGCCGAGCTTGCAGCCGAACTCGTCGGGCTTCTGCATCAGGCCGGCGCCCGGGATGACGTCGACGACCTCCCAGTAGTCTTCCTTGTTGCGCATGGCGCTCGGCTTCTTGCCGCGCACGATGATCACCGGCCGGATCAGCTGGTGGTCTTCGGGACGCCACTGCACCTCGCCCACCACCGAGTTCAGCTTGCGCGGCGACTCGTAGGACTTGATGACGTCGGGCGGATAGAAGGTGCCGGCGTGCTCCACGGCCTCCGCCCAGAGGGCGAATTCCATGTACGCGTTCTCGGCGCCCCATTCGGGCTTGTAGCCGAACTTCTTCTCGAAGGCCTCGACGAACTGCTTGGCGAGCGGGTACTTGTCCTCCAGCGTCCACCAGAAGTCGGTGGCGGCGTACACGCCCTCCGTGATGTCGGCGCCGACCTCGCGCGCCAGGAAGGGGATCTGGTAGGGGATCACCAGCTTCATCTTGGGCAGCAGGCCGAACTGCTTGGCCTGCTGGGTGGACAGCACGGCGTCGTGGCCCCAGTTCACGTTGATCAGGAACTCGGCGCCCGAGTTGGCGATGTTGGTGAGGTAGGAGCTGTAGTCGGGGGCGCCCAGCGGCGAGACCTGGTTGGTCACCATCTGCCAGCCGCCGTTCTTGATCAGGTATTCGCTGACCGACTTGGTGACGGTGTGGCCGTACGTGTAGTCGGGCGTCATGAACGCCATCTTCTTGTTCTTGCCGTAGGCCTTCAGCAGCGCCGGGCCGATGGCGTTGGCCGCCGTCTGCCCGTAGAAGTTCTGGCGCACGCCGTAGCGCACGCAGTCCTTGCCGGTGGTGTCGTTGGAGCCCGAGATGCCGCAGACGAACAGCACCTTCTCGCGCTGCGCCAGCTTGTTCAGCGCCACGGCCACGGCGCTGGAGGTGCCGCCGGTGATCATGATCGCCTTGTTCTCGGTGATGAAGCGCTGCTGCGCCTGCACCGCGTCGTTCGGCTTGGCGGCCGAGTCGGCGACGCCGTATTTCAGCTGCTTGCCCAGCACGCCCTTCTTGGTCTTGGGCGAGATGGCCTTGATCAGCGGATGGCCTTCGTTGATGTGCTCGATCGCGAGCTGGTAGCCCTTGAGCTCGTCCTCGCCCTGCACCGCGTAGGTGCCGGTGCGCGGCACGCTGATGCCGATGAACACCGAGTCGCCCTGGACGCCGGCAGGCCAGGTGCCGATGGGCGGGTGCTGTTCGGCCGCGAAGGCCGGGGAAACCATCCCGGCCGGAAGGGCAATGCCTCCGGCGGCTCCGAGGCCGACGCGAATGAAATCGCGCCGGCTGGGGGTGGAGGAATCAGACGCATGTTTCTTCATCGCGAATCTCCTGGTGTCGACTCCCGCAGACAGATATATCTTGAGCCGATACTTCCGGAGTGTATCGGTGTAAGATATTCCCTTCATCGGCGATAACCCCTATGCGCGGCGAACGGGCCGCTGGAGACCGCAAGTGCAAAGCAGCCCGGCACGCAGCCGGCCTCCCCTGACCGACGGCGACTACGCGAGGCTCGCGGCCTTCCGCCATGCGCTGCGCGCGTTCCTGCGCTTCAGCGACGGCGTCTCCGCGCAGGCGGGGCTCACGGGGACGCACTACCAGGCCCTGCTCATCCTGCGGGCATGGCCTGGGGACGCGCCTTGCACCATCAACGACCTCGCGCAGCAGCTCTTCCTGAAGCACAACAGCACGGTGGGCCTCGTCGACCGCCTGGCCACCGGCGGACTGCTGGTGCGCGAGCCCTCGCAGGTGGACCGGCGCAAGGTCGAACTGCGCCTCACGCCGCGCGGCGCGCGCGCCGTCGCGAAGCTCGCCGAGGCGCACCGCGACGAGCTCGAACAGCTGCGTCCGGTGCTCGAAATTTTTTTCGGCGGCCTGTCGCGTCAGGCCCGTGTCAGCAAGAAGGTGTTGGCGGCGCCGCGCAAGCGCAGCGCCGCCTGAGCGCGCTGCGCCGCGCAAGCGCAGCGCCACCTGAGCGCGTTCAGCCGCCGGCGCGTTCCGCGGCGGCGATGGTGTTCACGAGCAGCATCGCGCGCGTCATCGGGCCGACGCCGCCCGGCACCGGCGTGATCCAGCCGGCGACTTCCTTCACGCCCGCGAAGTCGACGTCGCCGCACAGCTTGCCTTCCTCGTTGCGGTTCATGCCGACGTCGATCACGACGGCGCCCGGCTTGACCATGTCGGCGGTGAGCACGTTGCGCTTGCCGACCGCGGCGACGACCACGTCGGCCTGCAGCGTCAGCGCCTTCAGGTCGCGCGTGCGGCTGTGGCAGATGGTGACGGTGGCATCGCGCGCGAGCAGCATCATCGCCATCGGCTTGCCGACGATGTTGCTGCGGCCGATCACCACCGCGTGCTTGCCCCGCAGGTCGCAGCCGATCGCATCGAGCATCTTCAGGCAGCCGTAGGGCGTGCAGGGCCAGAAGCCCGGCTGGCCGACCATCAGCGCGCCGGCGCTCGCCACGTGGAAGCCGTCGACGTCCTTGGCGGGCGAGATCGCCTCGATCACCTTGTGGCTGTCCATGTGCTTCGGCAGCGGCAGCTGCACCAGGATGCCGTGCACGGAAGCGTCGGCGTTGAGCGCGCGGATGCGTTCGAGCAGGGCGGCTTCGGTCATCGTCGCCGGATGGCGCTCCAGCGTGGCCTTCAGGCCGGTCTGCTCGCTGTCCGCGACCTTGTGCTTCACGTACACCTGGCTCGCCGGGTCCTCGCCGACCAGGAGGATGGCGAGATGCGGCTGGATGCCGCGGGCCTTCAGGGCTTCGGTGCGGCCGGCGACTTCGGCGCGCACCTGCTTCGCAAGCGCGTTGCCGTCGATGAGTTGTGCTGTCATTTTGGGGGGAGGGCTGAGAGAGGAACGCAGAGGACGCAAAGGCTACGCAGAGGACGCAGAAGAAAGCCTTTTCAGGTCTTCTCTGCGTTCTCTGCGTGTCCTCTGCGCCCTCTGCGTTGAAAAGTCTGCGAAGACCTATGCCTTTGGAGGCGTCTGCCCCAGCGCGATCTTCAGCAGGTCGGCGACCGTGTTGGCGTTCAGCTTTTCCATGATGTTGGCGCGGTGCGCCTCCACCGTCTTGATGCTGATGCCCAGGTCGTCGGCGATCTGCTTGTTCAGGCGGCCGGCGACGATGCGTTCGAGCACCTGCGCCTCGCGCGAGGTCAGCTTGGAGAGCAGGGCGTCGCGGCTGGCGGCGCTCTGGTATTCGGCGAAGGTCTCGCGCGCGCGCTCCAGCATGCGCTCGACCAGGCTCACGAGCTCGTCTTCCTTGAAGGGCTTCTGGATGAAGTCCATCGCGCCCTTCTTCATGGTGTTCACCGCCATGGGCACGTCGCCGTGGCCGGTGATGAAGACCACGGGCAGGGGCGACTTGCGCTCCACCAGCCGGTCCTGCAGCTCCAGGCCCGTCATGCCGCCCATGCGGATGTCGACGATCACGCAGGCGACCTCGCGCGGGTCGTAGCGGGCGAGGAAGGACTCGGCGGAGTCGAAGCAGCGGACGCGGTAGTCCTTGCCTTCCAGCAGCCACTGCAGCGAATCGCGCACCGCCTCGTCGTCGTCGACGACGTACACGGTGCCCTTCTTGGGAATCAAGCTCATGCTGTTGTCACCCCCGCGTCCTTGCCTACTATCGGACTTGTAGCACCCGACACCGGTATCCAGAAGGAGAACCGGCAGCCGGTGACCTCGTTGCCATTGTAGATGTTCTCCGCCTGCATCCTTCCCTGGTGCGACTCGACGATCGAGCGGCACAGGTTCAGGCCGATGCCCATGCCTTCGGCCTTGGTGGAGAAGAAGGCTTCGTAGAGGCGTTCCATCACCTCCGGCGCCAGGCCCTGGCCGGAATCGACCACGGAGAATTCCACCACGGGCTGCTCGCCCACCGACTTGGGCAGCACGCGCAGTTCCACGCTGCGCCGCCCCGCGGGGCGCCCCGCCTGCTCGATCGACTCGGCGGCGTTGCGCAGCAGGTTCACCAGCACCTGCTCGATCAGGATCGGGTCCACCATCAGCTGCGGCAGGCGGGCCGCGACGTAGTGCGACAGGCGCACGTTGCGCCGGCGCAGTTCGATCTCGCCGAGTTCCAGCGCCTCGCTCACCATCACGCTCACGTCCGAGAGCGTGCGGTTCGGCTCGCTGCGCTTCACGAAGCTGCGGATGCGCTGGATGATCTGGCCGGCGCGCTGCGCCTGCCGCGCGGTCTTGTCCAGCGCCGCCAGCACGTCGTCGTCGCTGATCTGGCGCCCGCGGATGCGCGACATGAGGCCGTTGCAGTAGTTCGTGATGGCCGTCAGCGGCTGGTTCAGCTCGTGGGCGACGCTCGATGCCATCTCGCCCATGGTGATCAGGCGGCTCGCGGACTGCGCGCGCTCCGCCTGCGCGGCCGCCTCTTCCTCCGCGTTGCGCCGCGTCGTGATGTCGGTGGCGATCACCATCTGGGCCAGGCGGCCGTCCACCCAGTTCAGGTAGCGCGAGCGCACTTCGAGCCACTTGCCCAGCTCGGGCACCAGGATCTCGGCGTTCTCGGAGCTCGCCGACGTGAGCGTGTTGGTCGGCAGGCCGACGAAGGAGTCGACTTCGTCCAGGTGCTCGTCGTTCGTGCGCGCGGCCGGCGACATGCCGGCCTGCGCCACCATCTGCAGGTGGCCCGCGGCGCGGCCGCCGAACCAGAGCCGGTACAGCTTGTTGGCGAACAGCAGTTCCTCGCTGCCCAGCGGCGCCACCGACACCGAGGCGTCGAGCGCCTCCAGCACCGTGGTGAAGCGCTCGTGCGAGGCCTGCAGCTGCTCGCGGATGCGGGTCGGCTCGGTGATGTCGGTCATCGACGTCATCCAGCCGGTCTGGTGGCCCTTGGCGTCCACCAGCGGCGACACGTAGAGGCGCGCGTCGAACAGGCTGCCGTCCTTGCGCTTCACGCGCACCTGGAAGCCGCCCTGGATGGTGCGGCCCTTCAGTTCGTCCTCCAGCCGCGCGGCCAGCAGCTCGCGGTCTTCCTCCGGCCAGTAGGGGAAGGGCGGCGTGCGGCCCACCAGCTCCGCCTCGCTCCATCCCGTCATCTGGCAGAACGCGGCGTTGACGTAGGTGATGCGGCCGTGCAGGTCCAGCGCCCGCATGCCGGTCAGCATGGAGTTCTCCATGGCGCGGCGGAAGTTGGTCTCCGCCATCAGCGCCTGCTGCGCCTGCATGCGCCGGCGCGTGTGGCGCCAGTTGGCGATCAGCATCCACGCCGTCATCGCGGAGAGCGCGCCGACCAGCCAGAACAGGCCGCTGCCGATCACGCCCAGGCCGGTGCGGTAGGCCTGCGCGCGCACGATCAGGCCGTTGCCCACCGGCGAGACCGGCACTTCGTATTCGTTCGGCTGCGCCGCCCAGGGCAGGAACTGCGTCGCCGGGTTGCGGGGCGGCACCGAGGTGCCCGCGAGCACGCGGCCCTTGGCATCGAGCAGGGCGACCGCGTACTTGGCCAGGATCTCGGCCGGCACGCCGTAGCGCAGCAGGCTGTCGATGGAGTATTCGCCCAGGATCACGCCGCCGAACTTGCCCTGCTCGGTGAGCGGCACGTGCAGCTGCAGCAGGCCCGAGCTGTCCGGGCCCGCGACGGGCTGCGAGTAGACCGGCTGCTGCAGGTCGCGCGCCAGGCTGTACATGGTTTCCGTCTCGCCCGGGCGCAGCACCTCGCCCTTGCTGCGCACCTGCGCGACGCTCAGGCTCGGGGCGGCGTAGCTGGCGACGATGCGGCGGCGCTCGTCGATCCAGGTGAGCATGAGCAGCTCGGGGTACTGTGCGATCATCGACTCGGCGCGGCCGACGAACTCCTGCGGGTCCACCTCCTTGTTGGAGATGTCGCGCGCGATACGCATCAGCTGTTCCTGCCGTTCGAGCAGGCGCAGGCGCATCCGCTGCTGGCCGTACTCGACGTCCCGCCGGACCGCCTCCTGCTCGCGGTCCATCTCTTCCAGCCGCAGGTAGGAGAAGGCGGAGACGATCGCGGCGAGGAACAGCAGCACGGCCGCGAGCGGCGCGAGCATCGCGAAGCGGTCCTGCCGGGTGGGCGTCTGCCGGCGCCACCAGTGGCGCCACCAGTCGGGGATGGGGCCTTCGGAGGGCAGCTCCGAAGCGGGAGAGTCATGCATGGGTGGCGTAGTGTAGGTGCGCCCAAGGATGGACCCAAGCGTGGCGCGAAGGTGCCGCCATCGAGGGAAAAATCATATCGTGAAATCGATACGCATAATTTGAAATCGCTTCGGAGTTGTGCGACACTCACCGCGTGCGGCCAGCCCGTACTAAATTCACTCGCACGCATCAAGGAGACAACATGTCCGCACAGCCCGACCGCCTGTTCGGCTCGGCCGCCAACGACGCAGACGCGCAGGAGACGCGCGAATGGGTGGAGGCCCTCGCGGCGGTCATCGACAAGGAAGGCCGCGATCGCGGGCACTTCCTGCTGGAACAGCTGCTCGAGGAGGCGCGCCAGCAAGGCATCGACATGCCGTTCTCGGCCACCACCGGCTACGTGAACACGATCGAGCCGCAGGACGAGGAACGCTGCCCCGGCAACCTGGAGATCGAGGAGCGCCTGCGCGCCTACATGCGCTGGAACGCCATGGCCATGGTCGTCCGCGCGAACCGCCTGCACCCGGAAGATGGCGGCGACCTGGGCGGCCACATCAGCTCCTTCGCCTCGCTGGCCACCATGCTGGGCGCCGGCTTCAACCACTTCTGGCACGCCGAGAGCCCCGACCACGGCGGCGACTGCCTCTATATCCAGGGCCACAGCTCGCCGGGCATCTACGCCCGCGCCTTCCTGGAAGGCCGCCTGACCGAGGAGCAGCTGGTGAACTTCCGCCAGGAGGTCGACGGCCACGGCCTTTCCAGCTACCCGCACCCGAAGCTGATGCCGGACTTCTGGCAGTTCCCGACGGTGTCGATGGGCCTGGGCCCGCTGATGGCGATCTACCAGGCGCGCTTCCTGAAGTACCTGCATGCCCGCGGCATCGCGGACACCTCGAAGCGCAAGGTCTGGGCCTTCCTGGGCGACGGCGAGATGGACGAAGTGGAGTCCATGGGCGCCATCGGGGTGGCCACGCGCGAGAAGCTGGACAACCTGATCTTCGTGGTGAACTGCAACCTGCAGCGCCTGGACGGCCCGGTGCGCGGCAACGGCAAGATCATCCAGGAGCTCGAAGGCGAATTCCGCGGCGCCGGCTGGAACGTGATCAAGCTGATCTGGGGCAGCTACTGGGACCCGCTGCTGGCGCGCGACAAGGAAGGCGTGCTGCGCAAGATCATGATGGACGTGGTCGACGGCGACTACCAGGCCATGAAGGCCAACGACGGCGCCTTCGTGCGCAAGAACTTCTTCGGCCGCGATCCCCGCGCGCTGGAGATGGTCGCCAAGATGAGCGACGAGGACGTGTGGCGCCTGAACCGCGGCGGCCACGACCCGCAGAAGGTCTATGCGGCCTTCCACCGCGCGGCCAACCACAAGGGCCAGCCGACGGTGCTGCTGGTGAAGACCGTCAAGGGCTTCGGCATGGGCAAGGCCGGCGAGGGCAAGAACATCGCCCACCAGGCCAAGAAGCTCGGCGACGAGGACATCCGCGCCTTCCGCGACCGCTTCAACATCCCGATCCCCGACGACAAGCTGGCCGAGCTGCCGTTCTACAAGCCGGCCGACAACACGCCGGAGATGGAGTACCTGCACGCGCGCCGCAAGGCGCTGGGCGGCTACCTGCCCAAGCGCCGCGCGAAGGCCGACGAGCAGCTGCACGTGCCGGGCCTGGACGCCTTCAAGGCCGTGACGGACCCGACGGCCGAGGGCCGCGAGATCTCGACCACCCAGGCCTACGTGCGCTTCCTCACGCAGCTGCTGCGCGACAAGGAGATCGGCCCCCGCGTGGTGCCCATCCTGGTGGACGAGGCGCGCACCTTCGGCATGGAGGGCCTGTTCCGCCAGATCGGCATCTACAACCACGAAGGCCAGAAGTACACGCCGCAGGACCGCGACCAGGTCTCGTACTACAAGGAAGTGCAGAACGGGCAGATCCTGCAGGAAGGCATCAACGAGGCGGGCGGCATGGCCAGCTGGATCGCGGCGGCGACGAGCTACAGCACCAGCAACCGCATCATGATCCCGTTCTACATCTACTACTCGATGTTCGGGCTGCAGCGCGTGGGCGACCTGGTCTGGGCCGCCGGCGACATGCAGGCGCGCGGCTTCCTGCTGGGCGGCACCTCCGGGCGCACCACGCTCAACGGCGAGGGCCTGCAGCACGAGGACGGCCACAGCCACGTGCTGGCGCAGACCATCCCCAACTGCCGCAGCTACGACCCGACGTTCGCGCACGAGGTCGCCGTGATCATGCAGGACGGCCTCAAGCGCATGGTGGAGAAGCAGGAGAACGTCTTCTACTACATCACCCTGCTGAACGAGAACTACGCGATGCCGGGCCTCACCGCCGGCACCGAGGAGCAGATCGTCAAGGGCATGTACCTGTGCAAGGCGGGCGGCGCCGGCAAGGTGCGCGTGCAGCTGCTCGGCTCGGGCACCATCCTGCGCGAGTCGCTGGCCGCGCAGGAGCTGCTGGCCAGGGACTGGGGCGTGAACGCCGACGTGTGGAGCTGCCCGAGCTTCAACGAGCTGGCGCGCGACGGCCTGGACTGCGAGCGCCACAACATGCTGCACCCCACGGCCACGCCGCGCGTGCCCTTCGTGACGCAGCAGCTGGAGAAGCACGGCGGCCCGGTGGTGGCGTCCACCGACTACATCAAGGCCTACGTGGACCAGATCCGCGCCTTCGTGCCGAAGGGCCGCGCGTACAAGGTGCTGGGCACGGACGGCTTCGGCCGCAGCGACTTCCGCAGCAAGCTGCGCGAGCACTTCGAGGTCAACCGCCACTACATCGTGGTGGCGGCGCTCAAGGCGCTGGCGGAAGAGGGCACCGTGCCGGTGGCGAAGGTGGCCGAGGCCATCCACCGCTACGGCATCAAGGCCGACAAGCCCAACCCGCTGCACGCCTGACGCATCCCCAGGCTCCCGACAACGAGAAGGCCCGCGATCGGGCCGCGGAGAACAAGAAACATGGCAATGGTCGAAGTGAAGGTCCCCGACATCGGGGACTTCAAGGAAGTGGCCGTCATCGAACTGCTGGTGAAGCCCGGCGACACCATCGCGGCGGAGCAGTCGCTCGTGACCGTGGAATCGGACAAGGCGTCCATGGAGATCCCGTCCAGCCATGCGGGCGTGGTGAAGGAACTGAAGGTGAAGCTCGGCGACAAGGTCGCCGAGGGAAGCGTGATCGCGGTGGTGGAGGCGCAGGAAGCGGCTTCGGCGGGCAGCCCCGCGCCCCAGGCCGCCCCCGCAGCCTCTCCGGCTCCCGCTCCCTCTCCCGCCCCGGCGGGAGAGGGCCGGGGTGAGGGCGGCGGCCGCGTCGAGGTCAAGGTCCCCGACATCGGTGACTTCAAGGACGTCGCCGTCATCGAACTCCTCGCCAAGCCCGGCGACACCATCAAGGTCGAACAGTCCCTGATCACCGTCGAATCCGACAAGGCCTCGATGGAGATCCCTTCTTCCGCCGCCGGCGTGCTGCAGGAGATGAAGGTGAAGGTCGGCGACAAGGTGAACGTGGGGGACCTGATCGCCGTGCTGCAGGGCAGTGCCGCGGCGGCGCCCAGCCCCTCACCCCAGCCCGCTCCTGCCTCTCCTGCTCCCTCTCCCGCGGCAGCGGCAGAGGGCCGGGGTGAGGGCGGTGGCGTACCGACCCCTCCCCACGACCCCACCGCCCCCTCCACCAACCTCCCGCACGCCTCGCCCTCCGTGCGCAAGTTCGCCCGGGAACTCGGCGTCCCACTGGAGGAAGTGAAGGGCAGCGGCCCCAAGGGCCGCATCACGCAGGAAGACGTCCAGGCCTTCACCAAGTCGGTGATGGCGGGCGCCACGCAGACGCGCGCCGCGGCGGCCAAGGCGCCGGCCGGCGGCGGCGCGGCGCTCGGCCTGCTGCCCTGGCCGCAGGTGGACTTCGCGAAGTTCGGCCCGGTGGAACGCAAGCCGGTGCCGCGCATCAAGAAGATCAGCGCGGCCAACCTGCACCGCAACTGGGTGATGATCCCGCACGTCACCAACCATGACGACGCCGACATCACCGAGCTCGAGGCCTTCCGCGTCCAGCTGAACAAGGAAAACGAGAAGGCCGGCATCAAGATCACGATGCTCGCGTTCCTGGTGAAGGCCTGCGTCGCCGCGCTCAAGAAATATCCCGAGTTCAACAGCTCGCTGGACGGCGAAGAGCTGGTGCACAAGAACTATTGGCATATCGGCTTCGCCGCGGATACGCCGAATGGCCTCATGGTCCCCGTCATCAAGGACGCGGACCGGAAGGGCGTCGTGCAGATCGCGCAGGAGACCGCCGAGCTGGCGAAGAAGGCGCGCGACGGGAAGCTGGGTCCCGCGGACATGAGCGGCGCCACTTTCACGATTTCCTCGCTCGGCGGTATCGGCGGTCGTTACTTCACGCCCATCATCAATGCGCCGGAAGTCGCTATCCTTGGGGTGTCCCGGAGCCAGATGGAGCCCGTGTGGGACGGCAAGCAGTTCCAGCCGAGGCTGATGCTGCCCCTGTCGCTCGCGTGGGACCACCGCGTGGTCGACGGCGCCGCCGCCGCCCGCTTCAACGCCTACCTGGGACAGATCCTGGCGGACTTCCGCCGCGTCCTTCTCTAAGAACAAGAAAGCCCGATGACAACAGTTGTGGTGGTGAAGAAAGCCGGGCAGATCGCGATCGCAGCCGACACGCTGGTGACCTTCGGCGACACCCGCCTCGCGCACCGCTTCGAGGACAACACCAAGATCTTCAAGGTCGACACCGACGACGGCCCGAGCTTCATCGGCATGGCCGGCACGGTCGCGCATTTCCCGGTGCTGCGCAAGGCCATGAGTTCGATGCCGCGCGAGATCCTCAAGCTGGGGAGCAAGGACGAGGTGTTCGACACCTTCACCAAGCTGCACCCCTACCTCAAGGACAACTTCTTCCTGCAGACGAAGGAAGAGGACAGCGACCCGTACGAGTCGAGCCAGTTCAGCGTGGTGATCGCCAACGCGAGCGGCATCTACGGCCTGTACAGCTACCGCGAGGTGTTCGAGTTCAAGGAGTTCTGGGGCATCGGTTCCGGGCGCAGCTTCGCCCTGGGCGCGATGCACGGCGTGTATGCGCGGGCCAAGACCGCGCGTGAAGTGGCGGAAGCCGGCATCGCCGCGGGTTGCGAGTTCGACCGCAACTCCGAGCTGCCCTGCGACATCTTCACCGTGAAAGCGAAAGAAAAACAATGAGTTCCCTGACGGAAGTGAAGGTCCCCGACATCGGGGACTTCAAGGACGTGGCCGTGATCGAGGTGCTGGTGCAGCCCGGCGACACGGTGAAGGTCGAGCAGTCGCTGGTGACGGTGGAAAGCGACAAGGCCTCCATGGAGATCCCGTCCTCGCATGCGGGGGTGGTGAAGGAAGTCCGGGTCAAGCTGGGGGATCGCGTCGCCGAAGGCAGCGTGCTGGTGACGCTGGAGGCTTCGGCTTCGGCGGCCAGCCCCTCACCCCAGCCCGCTCCCGCTCCCTCTCCCGCCCCCGCGGGAGAGGGCCGGGGTGAGGGCGCTGGCGCACCCACCCCTTCCTCCTACAACGCCGGCGTCGACCTCGAATGCGACATGCTGGTCCTCGGCGCCGGCCCCGGCGGCTATTCCGCCGCGTTCCGGTCCGCCGACCTGGGCATGAAGACGGTGATCGTGGAGCGCTACGCCACCCTCGGCGGCGTCTGCCTCAACGTCGGCTGCATCCCGTCCAAGGCGCTGCTGCACGTCGCGGCCGTCATGGACGAAGTGAGCCACTTCGAATCGCTGGGCGTGTCCTTCGGCAAGCCGACGGTCGACCGCGCGAAGCTCAAGGCGCACAAGGACAAGGTGGTGGGCAAGCTCACCGGCGGCCTCGCCGCGATGGCGAAGATGCGCAAGGTGACCGTCGTGCGCGGCACCGGCACCTTCCTCGACCCGCACCACCTGCAGGTGGAAGAGACCACCGGCAGCGGTTCGCAGACGACGGGCAGGAAGCAGGTCATCCGCTTCCGCAACGCGATCATCGCGGCCGGCTCGCAGGCGGTGCGGCTTCCCTTCATGCCGCAGGACCCGCGCGTGGTGGACTCCACCGGCGCGCTGGAACTCGCCACCGACCCGAAGCGCATGCTGATCCTCGGCGGCGGCATCATCGGCCTGGAGATGGGCACCGTGTATTCCACGCTGGGCGCGCGCCTGGACGTGGTGGAGATGCTCGACGGCCTGATGCAGGGCGCCGACCGCGACCTGGTGCGCGTGTGGCAGAAGATGAACGCGCCGCGCTTCGACAACATCATGCTGAAGACGAAGACGGTTGGCGCGGAAGCGACGAAGGACGGCATCCTCGTGCGCTTCGAAGGCGAGCAGGCGCCCAGGGAACCGCAGCTGTACGACCTCGTGCTGCAGGCCGTCGGCCGTTCGCCCAACGGGAAGAAGATCGGCGCCGAGAAGGCCGGCGTGAACGTCAGCGAGCGCGGCTTCATCCCCGTGGACATCCAGATGCGCACCAACGTGCCGCACATCTTCGCCATCGGCGACATCGTGGGCCAGCCGATGCTGGCGCACAAGGCGGTGCACGAGGCGCACGTGGCCGCCGAGGTCGCCGCAGGCGAGAAGGCCGCGTTCAACGCGCGCGTGATCCCCAGCGTCGCCTACACCGACCCCGAGGTCGCGTGGGTCGGCCTCACCGAGGACCAGGCGAAGGCGCAGGGCGTCGCGGTGAAGAAGGGCCTGTTCCCCTGGAGCGCCTCCGGCCGCGCCATCGCCAACACGCGCGACGAGGGCTTCACCAAGCTGCTGTTCGACGCGCAGACGCACCGCATCGTCGGAGGCGGCATCGTCGGCACGCATGCGGGCGACATGATCGGCGAGGTCGCCCTGGCGATCGAGATGGGCGCCGACGAGATCGACATCGGCAAGACCATCCATCCGCACCCCACCCTGGGCGAGAGCATCGGCATGGCCGCGGAAGTCGCGCACGGCACGTGCACCGACGTGCCGCCGCAGAAGCGCTAGTCGTCCTGCGAGATCACCCGCCGCGCGCCGTCGAAGCGCGTGGACCAGTAGGGCACGCCCATGTCCTCCACGCGCACCTGCGCGCCGGGCTTGGGCGAGTGGATGAACTTGTTGTCGCCGATGTAGATGCCCACGTGGCTGAAGGCGCGGCGCAGCGTGTTGAAGAACACCAGGTCGCCCGGCTTCAGGTCCTGCCGGTCGATCTTCTGCGTGGCCGCGGCCTGCTCGTTGGCGCGGCGCGGCAGGATGCGGCCGACCGACTGCTCGTACATCGCCTTCACGAAGCCGCTGCAGTCGAAGCCGGTCTCCGCCGAGTTGCCGCCGCGTCGGTACGGCACGCCCAGGAAGCCCATCGCGGTGACCACGAGCTCGGAGGCGCGGTTCGCCACGCGGTTGGCGCCATCGCTCACCCGGTCGGCCATGTTCAGGCGCACGTCCTCCAGCCGGTCCACCAGCCGCTTTTCGGCCATGAAGCGGCCGATGTCGTCCTCGGCGGACGCGGGCGGCGCCGCGTGCGCCGCCGTGGCGGCCGCGAACGCGATGATGCCGAGCCAGCGGGTCATGGGCGGGCAGCGTAGCCTGCTCCGCCCTCGCAAGTCAAGCGAAGTGTTCATTCCAAGTTCTTGATTCGCTTCGGTTTTGGCCGCCGCCGGGGACGCATCCCACGGCGGGCCGCGCCTGGGGAACAATGCATCCACCATGCGCGCAAGCCATCCGAACCTCGCCCTCCGCCGGCTCTGGGGCCGGCTGGCAGGCGCCTGCACGGGCGCCATTGTCGCAGCCTGCGCCCTCCTTGCGGGGCCCGCCTGGGGCGTCGAGGCGCAGACCGTCGCCGCGGGCCTGGAGCATCCCTGGGCCGTGGCCTTCCTGCCACAGGGCCGCTTCCTCGTGACCGAGCGTCCGGGGCGCATGCGCGTCGTGGATGCGCAGGGGCGGCTGGGTCGGCCGCTGGCGGGCGTGCCTTCGGTGGCGGCGCGAGGGCAGGGCGGGCTGCTGGATGTGGTCACCGATTCCGGCTTCGCCTCCAACCGCACGATCTTCTTCTGCTTCTCCGAGCCGGGCGGCGGCGGCAACAGCACGGCGCTCGCCCGCGCGCGCCTCGCGGACGACGAGCGCAGCCTGCAGGACGTGCGCGTGATCTTCAGCCAGAAGCCCAAGGTGGCGAGTTCGGCGCACTTCGGCTGCCGGATCGTGGAGGCGCGCGACGGCACGCTGTTCCTCACGCTGGGCGAGCGCTTCTCGCGCAAGGAGGACGCGCAGAAACTGGACAACCATCTCGGGAAGATCGTGCGCGTGCAGAAGGACGGCGGCATCCCCAAGGACAATCCCTTCGTGGGCCGCGCCGGCGCGCTGCCCGAGATCTGGAGCTACGGCCACCGCAACGCGCAGGGCGCGACGCTGGCGCCCGACGGCCGCTTCTGGATGCACGAGCACGGGCCCCAGGGCGGCGACGAGATCAACCTGCCGCAGGCGGGGCGCAACTATGGCTGGCCCGTGATCACGTACGGCGAGAACTACGGCGGCGGGCCGATCGGCGAAGGGATCACGCAGAAGGCGGGGATGGAGCAGCCGCTGCACTACTGGGTGCCGTCGATCGCGCCTTCGGGGATGGCGTTCCTCACCAGCGACCGGTATGGGGACGCGTGGAAGGGCGACCTGTTCGTCGGGTCCTTGAAGTTCGGCTACCTCGATCGCATCGAGCTCGAAGGCGGCAAGGTGAAGCGCGAGGAGAAGCTGCTGCAGGGCATCGGGCGGGTGCGGGACGTGCGGCAGGGGCCGGATGGGCTGCTGTACCTGGTGACGGACGAGAGCGACGGGAAGCTGGTGCGGGTGGTGCCCTGAGGGTGAAGCTGGGGTTCGCTGCGCTCACCACCAGCCTACCGGGAGGTTCGCGTGCCCGTAGGCTGGCGGTGAGCCGCAGGCGAACCCCAGCAGCGATTCATGCTTTCACCAACCCCTTGCGCACCGCGTAGCGCGTCAGGCTCGCGATGTCGTTCAGCCGCAGGCGCTCCATGATGCGCGCGCGGTGCACGTCGACCGTCTTCGGGCTCAGCCCCAGTTCGAACGCGATTTCCTTGGCCGACTTGCCTTGCGCGATCAGCGTGAGGATCTCCACCTGGCGCGTGGTCAGTTCGTCGTCGACGGTCGGCTCCGAGGGCTGCAGCAGGCGCTGGGCCACCGCGGCGCTGAAGTAGCTGCCGGTGGCCATCACGCTGCGCAGCGCCTGTTCCAGCTCGAAGGGCGGCGCGTCCTTCATCAGGTAGCCGCAGGCGCCGTTGGCGACGGCGCGCTTGACGAAGTCCACCGTGTCGTACATCGACAGGACGATCACCCGCACGTCGGGGAAGCGGGAGTGGATCTCCGCGATGGCCGTGATGCCGTCCATGCCGGGCATGGAAATGTCGGTCATCACCACGTCGGGCTTCACCGATTCCAGCAGCGCCAGCAGCTCGTTGCCGTTGCGGGCCTCGGCGATCACCTGGACGCCGTCCACGGTGGAGAGCAGGGCCTTGATGCCGGAGCGCACGAGGTCGTGGTCGTCCGCCAGGACGACCTGGATCGGGAGGGGCGCGTTGCTGTTCTTCTGCATCATGGATTGGTTTCGTCGTTCACAGGACCGCGCGGATGGCCACGCCGCGCCCTTCGCGGGTCCGGATGTGCAGGCGGCCGCCCGCGAGTTCCGTCCGCTCGATCATGCCGTAGAGGCCGATGTTCCTCTCGGTCTGATGGCCGTTGAGCACGGCCGCCTTGTCGAACCCGATGCCGTCGTCCAGCATCAGGACACTGATGCGGCCGCGCGGCAGGAAGCGCAGCCGCACCCGCACCTTCGAGGCCTGCGCGTGGCGCACCGTGTTGGTCAGCGCCTCCTGCACCAGCCGCACGGCGACGGCCGCATTCTCCTCCAGCGTCCGCGGCTCCTGCCCGCGCGTGCTGAGCTCGCAGCGCAGGCCGGCGGGTTCGGCGATCCGCTGCATCGCGGACTGCACGGCCGGCACCAGCCCCAGCAGGTCCAGCTGCGCCGGGCGCAGCGAGAACGACAGCGTCTTCAGCTGCTGCAGCGCGCCGTTGGCGAGCTCCGCCGCCGTGTCGCTGTGCTTGCGCTTCACCTCCGGGTCGGGCGTGCGCTCCGCCGCGTGCAGGTGGATCACCACCGCCGTGAGCGTCTGCCCCAGCTGGTCGTGCAGTTCGCGCGAGATGTGCGAGCGTTCCCGCTCCTGGGCCAGCACGAAGCGGGCCGACAGTTCCTTCAGGCGCGCATAGGCGGACTGCAGTTCGGCGTCGAGCCGCTCCTTCTCCTCCGCGCGCCGGCGCTCCTCGAGCACCCGGCCGATGATCTGCGGCAGGGTCCCCAGCTTGTCCTTGGTCAGGTAGTCCTTGGCGCCGCAGCGCAGGACGTGCACGGCCGCCTCCTCGCCGATCGCGCGCGTCAGCACGATCAGCGGCAGGCTGGAGCGCCGCGTCACCAGGATCTGGAGCGCGGCGTAGGGCGAGAAGCGGGGCAGGTTGAAGTCGCAGAGGATGGCGTCCCAGTGGCCCTGCAGGGCGGCCACGAAGCTGGCGGCGTTGTCGACCCGGTGCAGCTCGTAGCGGCGCGCCGGGTCGGCGCGCTCCAGCGCGATGCCCATCAGCTCGACGTCGTCCGGGTTGTCCTCCACGCACAGCAGCCGGATGGGGGGGGAGTCGTGAACTGCGCTGCTGGCCATGGGAAGTGCGCGGCAAGTTTACCGTCGCGCTCGGCACGGCTCGCTTAGGCAAGTTCCCTAGGCTCAGGCCACCGAGATTCGATCTGCGCCTGCAGGTAGTCCACCACGCGCTCGAACGGGTCGAAGCCGAAGGCCTCGCCGATCGAGGGCCGCAGGTTGGAGTTGGCGTTGATGTCGTAGAAGACCCGGCGGCCGTCGGTGGTTTCCAGGTACTCGATGCCGCCCACGTCCAGGCCCACGGCCCGCACGATGCGCTTCGCCGTGGCGACGGCCTCGGCCGGCACCTCGGGGAAGGGATGGAATTCCACCGGCGGCGCGTCCACGTCCTGCGCAGCGGGGATCTCGCACACGCCTTCGCCGTCGTCGGGATTGCACACCGGCGAGGGGCACAGGTTGAAGCGGCCGTGGGTCTGCACGCGCATCGCGTAGAGCAGTTCGCCGCCCACGAACTCCAGGCGCACGATGCCTTGCTCCGGGTCGTGCGGCAGGTATTCCTGCAGCAGGAACAGGTTGTCGGGCAGCCAGTACGAGGGGTCGCGCCGGAAGATCGCCTCGACCTCCGCGATCGACTCGACGACCTGGATGCGGGCGCCGCTGCCGCCCTGGTCCGGCTTCAGCACGGCCGGCCAGGTGAGCTCGCCGGCGCGCGCATGCAGCGCGGCGGCGTCGTTGAAAGTCACCGATCGCGGCGTGGGAATGCCCAGCGTGCGCAGCAGCGTGGCCTGCACGCTCTTGCTCAGCTCCAGCGCGAACACGTCCGCGCCGTTGAGCACGCGTGCCCCCAGCCGCTCCAGGGTGCGCATGCAGGCCAAGGCCAGCGGCACGGCGCGCGCGTTGCCGCGGAGGTAGGCACTGGGACTGGCCTGGTTGAAGTAGAGGCGCGCCCGCGGGGTGTCGGTGTTGGCGAAGGCGGCGTGCGTGACGTCGAAGGGCTCGAAGGCCACGCCGCGGCGCTCCAGGGCCGCGAACAGCGGCTTCTGCCACTCGGGGTGCTCGTGCAGGACGACGAGGTCGGGATGACGGGTCATGGAACCATGCTAGCCGCCAGTGAATAATCGGGAGGAAAGGAATGCCATGCTGCTGGACGCCGAAGACTCCCAACTCGTGCTGGTCGACTACCAGCAGCGCCTGATGCCCGCCATCCACGAAGGCGAGCTCGTCCTGGCCAACGCGGCGCGGCTGGCCAGCATCGCGCAACTGCTGCAGGTGCCGCTGTGGGCCACCGAGGAGAACCCGGACGGGCTGGGCCGCACGGTCGAGGCGCTGCAGCCGCTGGTGGCCGGGCGGGTGCTGTCCAAGATGACCTTCGACGCGACCAGCGTGCTGCTGCCCCGGCTGAAGCCCGCCGCGCGCGCGCAGCAGGGCGGCAACGCGCGCAGCCTGCCGAAGCACCTGCAGAAGGCCGCCCCGCCCGCGGAGGCGCGCGAGAGCATCGTCGTGGCGGGCTGCGAGGCGCACGTGTGCCTGATGCAGACGGCGCTGGGCCTGCTGGAGGAGGAACTGGAGGTCTGGGTCGTCACCGACGCCTGCAGTTCGCGCAGCGAACGCAGCCGCGACGCCGCCTTCGACCGCCTGGCCGGCGCCGGCGCGGAGCTGGTGACGACCGAGATGGTCGCCTTCGAGTGGCTCAGGGATGCGGGACATCCCCGTTTCAGGGAAGTGCTGGCGCTGCTCAAATGAGGGCATGAGCCAAGCCACCACCTACGCGGAGTTCTACCGGCGCTCGATCGAGGAGCGCGATGCCTTCTGGGCCGAGCAGGCGCAGCTGATCGACTGGCACGTGCAGCCGAAGCAGGTCTGCGACGCCAGCCATCCGCCGTTCTACCGCTGGTTCGCGGGCGGGCAGACCAACCTGTGCCACAACGCGGTGGACCGGCACCTGGGCGAGCGCGCGCAGCAGCCGGCGCTGATCTACGTCTCCACCGAGACGGGCCAGGAGCGCACCTGGACCTTCGCCGAGCTGCACCGGGAGGTGCAGCGCATGGCGGCCGTGCTGCAGTCGCTGGGCGTGGGCAAGGGCGACCGCGTGCTGCTCTACATGCCCATGATCCCGGAAGCGGCTTTCGCCATGCTGGCCTGCGCGCGCATCGGCGCGATCCACGCGGTGGTGTTCGGCGGCTTCGCCTCGGTGTCGCTGGCGGCGCGGATCGACAATGCCGCGCCCAAGGTGGTGGTCAGCGCCGACGCCGGCTCGCGCGGCGGCAAGGTCGCGCCGTACAAGCCCCTGCTGGACGAAGGGATCCGCCTGGCCAAGCACAAGCCCGAGGCGGTGCTGCTGGTCGACCGCGGGCTCGCGCCCATGGAAAAGGTGGCCGGGCGCGACCACGACTGGGCCACGCTGGCCGACCGCCATGCGCACGCGCAGGTGCCCTGCACCTGGCTGGACGCCACGGACATCAGCTACACGCTCTACACCAGCGGCACCACCGGCAGCCCGAAGGGCGTGCAGCGCGACGTCGGCGGCTACGCCGTGGCCCTGGCGGCCAGCATGAAGCACATCTTCCTGGGCCAGCCCGGCGAGACCTATTTCTCCACGAGCGACATCGGCTGGGTCGTGGGCCACAGCTACATCGTGTACGGGCCGCTGATCGCGGGCATGGCCACGATCATGTACGAAGGCCTGCCGATCCGGCCCGACGCCGGCATCTGGTGGAGCCTGGTCGAGAAGTACAAGGTGACGTCGATGTTCAGCGCGCCGACGGCGGTGCGCGTGCTGAAGAAGCAGGATCCGGCCTTCCTGAAGAAGTACGACCTGTCCAGCCTGCGCGCGCTGTTCCTGGCCGGCGAGCCGCTGGACGCGCCGACGGCGCAGTGGATCCACGAGGGCCTGGGCGTGCCCGTGATCGACAACTACTGGCAGACCGAGAGCGGCTGGCCCATCCTCACCGTCGCCAACGGCGTCCAGGCCATGCCCAGCAAGTTCGGCAGCCCCGGCGTGCCCATGTACGGCTACGACGTGCGCATCGTCCACGAATCCACGGGCGAGGAACTGACGGGCCCCGACCAGAAGGGTGTCGTGGTGATCAAGGGCCCGACGCCGCCCGGCTTCATGCAGACGGTGTGGCAGGACGACGAGCGCTACGTGCAGACCTACTGGTCCAGCATTCCGGGGACGCAGGTGTACAGCACCTTCGACTGGGGCATCCGCGACGAGGACGGCTACTTCTACATCCTCGGCCGCACCGACGACGTGATCAACGTGGCCGGCCACCGGCTGGGCACGCGCGAGATCGAGGAGAGCATCTCCAGCCACCCGAACATCGCGGAAGTGGCGGTGGTGGGCGTGGCCGACCAGCTCAAGGGGCAGGTCGCCATGGCCTTCGCCGTGCCGCGCGATGCCTCCGGGCTGGTGGACGAGAAGGCCCGCCTCAAGCTGGAAGGCGAGGTGATGAAGGTCGTCGACGAGCGCCTGGGCCCCGTCGCGCGGCCGGCCCGCGTGCGCTTCGTGACGGCGCTGCCCAAGACGCGCAGCGGAAAGATGCTGCGCCGCGCGATCCAGGCCGTGTGCGAAGGCCGCGACCCCGGCGACCTGACGACCATCGAGGACCCGACGGCGCTGCAGCAGATCCGGGACCTCATGTCCTGATCTTGGTGCAAACCCTGATTCGGTGGCACAATCCCCATCGCAACCAGGGCCCTTCCACCCACAGTCGCATCCGCCAACCGGTAAAGCCGTGCAGCGGAAGGTTCACCAACCAGCTCAGGCCTCCTGAAGGGAGGCGGAAAGTAGCGCACAGGATATGAGCGACCAAAGCTCGGTCTATTCGGCCTTCCGGGGCAATTCCTACCTCTTCGGCGGCAACGCCCCGTACGTCGAGGAGATGTACGAGAACTACCTCGCCAACCCGGGCAGCGTGCCCGACCACTGGCGCGATTACTTCGACGCCCTGCAGCACGTCCCCGCGGTGGACGGCAGCAACGCCAAGGACGTCCCCCACCTCCCCGTCGTCAACGCCTTCGCGCAGCGCGCCAAGCAGGGCGGCACGCGCGTGGTCGGTGCGCGCGGCGCGGACTCGGAAATGGCGCGCAAGCGCACGGCGGTCCAGCAGCTGATCGCCGCCTACCGCAACGTCGGCGCGCGCTGGGCCGACGTCGACCCGCTCAAGCGCGCCGAGCGCGAGAACATCCCCGAGCTGGAGCCCTCCTTCTACGGCTTCAGCGACGCCGACCAGGAAGCGGTGTTCAACACCAGCAACACCTTCTTCGGCAAGGACAGCATGCCGCTGCGCGAGCTGCTGAACGCGCTGCGCGAAACCTACTGCGGCACCATCGGCGCCGAGTACATGTACATCAGCGACCAGAGCCACAAGCGCTGGTGGCAGCAGAAGCTGGAATCCATCCGCAGCAAGCCGGCCTTCGACGCCGAGAAGAAGCGCCACATCCTGGACCGCCTCACGGCCGCCGAGGGCCTGGAACGCTTCCTGCACACCAAGTACGTGGGCCAGAAGCGCTTCTCGCTGGAAGGCGGCGAGAGCTTCATCGCCTCGATGGACGAACTGATCCAGCGCGCCGGCGAGAAGGGCGTGCAGGAGATCGTGATCGGCATGGCCCACCGCGGCCGCCTGAACGTGCTGGTGAACACCCTGGGCAAGATGCCCAAGGACCTGTTCGCCGAGTTCGACCACACCGCGCCGGAAGACCTGCCGGCCGGCGACGTGAAGTACCACCAGGGCTTCAGCTCCGACGTCAGCACGCCTGGCGGCCCGGTGCACCTGAGCCTGGCCTTCAACCCCTCGCACCTGGAGATCGTGAACCCGGTGGTGGAGGGCTCGGTGCGCGCCCGCATGGACCGCCGCGCCGACGCGCAGGGCAAGCAGGTGCTGCCGGTGCTGGTGCACGGCGATGCCGCCTTCGCCGGCCAGGGCGTGGTGATGGAGACGCTGGCGCTGGCCGAGACGCGCGGCTACTTCACCGGCGGCACGGTGCACATCGTCATCAACAACCAGATCGGCTTCACCACCTCCGACCCGCGCGACGCCCGTTCCACCCTGTACTGCACCGACGTCGTCAAGATGATCGAGGCGCCGGTGCTGCACGTGAACGGCGACGATCCCGAGGCCGTCGTGCTGGCGACCCAGCTGGCCCTCGAGTACCGCATGGAGTTCGCCAAGGACGTGGTGGTGGACATCGTCTGCTTCCGCAAGCTGGGCCACAACGAGCAGGACACGCCCTCGCTGACCCAGCCGCTCATGTACAAGAAGATCGCGGCCCACCCCGGCACGCGCAAGCTGTACGCCGACAAGCTGGCCGCGCAGGGCCTGGGCGAGTCGCTGGGCGACGACATGGTCAAGGCGTACCGCGCCGCCATGGACGCGGGCAAGCACACGGTGGATCCGGTGCTGTCCAACTTCAAGAGCAAGTACGCGGTGGACTGGTCGCCCTTCCTGGGCAAGAAGTGGACCGACGCCGCCGACACGGCGATCCCGCTGGCCGAGTGGAAGCGCCTGGCCGAGCGCATCACGACGGTGCCGGAGAACTTCAACGTGCACCCGCTGGTGCGCAAGGTGCTGGAAGACCGCGCCGCCATGGGCCGCGGCGAGGTCAACGTGGACTGGGGCATGGGCGAGCACATGGCCTACGCCTCGCTCGTCGCCTCCGGCTACCCGGTGCGCCTGTCGGGCGAGGACGTCGGCCGCGGCACCTTCGTGCACCGCCACGCCGTCCTGCACGACCAGGGCCGCGAGCGTTGGGACACCGGCACCTACGTGCCGCTGGAGAACGTCGCCGACAACCAGGCGCCCTTCGTCGTCATCGACTCCATCCTGTCGGAAGAGGCGGTGCTGGGCTTCGAGTACGGCTACGCGTCCAACGACCCCAACACGCTGGTGATCTGGGAAGCGCAGTTCGGCGACTTCGCCAATGGCGCGCAGGTCGTGATCGACCAGTTCATCGCCTCGGGCGAGGTGAAGTGGGGCCGCGTCAACGGCATCACGCTGCTGCTGCCGCACGGCTACGAAGGGCAGGGCCCCGAGCACAGCTCGGCGCGCCTGGAGCGCTTCATGCAGCTGTCGGCCGACACCAACATCCAGGTCTGCCAGCCCACGACGGCCAGCCAGATCTTCCACCTGCTGCGCCGGCAGATGATCCGCAGCCTGCGCAAGCCCCTGGTGATCATGACGCCCAAGTCGCTGCTGCGGAACAAGGACGCCACCTCGCCGCTGTCGGAGTTCACCAAGGGCGCGTTCCAGACGGTGATCCCGGAGCACAAGGAGCTCAAGGCCGACAAGGTCAGGCGCGTGATCGTCTGCTCGGGCAAGGTCTACTACGACCTCGCGAAGAAGCGCGACGAGAAGGGCGACGACGTGGCCATCATCCGCGTCGAGCAGCTGTATCCCTTCCCGCACAAGGCCTTCGCCGCGGAGCTGAAGAAGTACCCCAACGCGACCGAGCTCGTGTGGTGCCAGGACGAGCCGCAGAACCAGGGCGCGTGGTTCTTCATCCAGCACAACATCCACGAGAACATGAGCGAAGGCCAGAAGCTGGGTTATGCCGGCCGCGCCGCCTCCGCCTCGCCCGCCGTGGGCTATTCGCACCTGCATGCCGAGCAGCAGAAGGCGCTCGTGGATGCGGCGTTCGCGAAGCTGAAGGGGTTCGTCCTCTCGAAATAGCGGCTTTCGTCATCCCCGCGAAGGCGGGGACCCAGCGCTCCCGCGTTCCACCTGCCGCTGCGCGGCAGGTCTCAAAGCCCTGGGTTCCCGCCTCCGCGGGAATGACGGCCATCTCCAGAACACCAGAAAGACAATCAAATGGCTATCGTTGAAGTGAAGGTCCCGCAGCTGTCCGAATCGGTTGCGGAGGCGACCCTCCTGCAGTGGAAGAAGAAGGCGGGCGAGGCCGTCGCGCAGGACGAGATCCTGATCGAGATCGAGACCGACAAGGTCGTGCTCGAAGTGCCGGCCCCCAACGCCGGCGTGCTGGCCGAGATCGTCGTGGCCGACGGCGGCACCGTCACCTCCGACCAGGTGATCGCGAAGATCGACACCGAAGGCAAGGCCGGCGCCGCCGCGCCTGCCGCCGCGCCCGCGGCTGCCAAGCCGGCGCAGGCCACGCCCAGCGCCGTCGCCAGCGCACCGGCCCCCGCGGGCGGCGGCGCGAAGTCGGACATTGCCATGCCTGCCGCGCAGAAGATGATGGCGGACAACAACCTGCCGGCCGGCTCCGTGGCCGGCACGGGCCGCGACGGCCGCGTCACCAAGGGCGACGTGATCGGCGCCCTGGCCGGCGGCACCGCCGCCAAGGCGGCCCCCGCGGCCGTGCCCGCCGCGCCGGCCCGCGCGCCGCTGCCCAGCGCCCCCTCCGTCTCCTCGCCCGATTTGGGCGACCGCCCCGAGCAGCGCGTGCCCATGAGCCGCCTGCGCGCCCGCGTCGCCGAGCGCCTGCTGCAGTCGCAGTCCACCAATGCCATCCTGACCACCTTCAACGAGGTGAACATGGCGCCCGTGATGGAGATGCGCAAGCGCTTCCAGGAGAAGTTCGAGAAGGAACACGGCGTCAAGATCGGCTTCATGTCCTTCTTCGTGAAGGCGGCCGTGCACGCGCTCAAGAAGTACCCGGTGATCAACGCCTCCGTGGACGGCAACGACATCGTGTACCACGGCTACTTCGACATCGGCATCGCGGTGGGCTCGCCGCGCGGCCTGGTGGTGCCGATCCTGCGCAACGCCGACCAGATGTCCTTCGCCGACATCGAGAAGAAGATCGCCGAGTTCGGCCAGAAGGCGCGCGACGGCAAGCTCGGGCTGGAAGAGCTCACCGGCGGCACCTTCTCGATCTCCAACGGCGGCGTGTTCGGCTCGATGCTCTCCACGCCCATCATCAACCCGCCGCAGTCGGCCATCCTGGGCGTGCACGCGACCAAGGACCGCGCCGTGGTGGAGAACGGCCAGATCGTGGTCCGGCCGATGAACTACCTGGCCATGTCCTACGACCACCGCATCATCGACGGCCGCGAGGCCGTGCTGGGCCTGGTCGCCATGAAGGAAGCGCTGGAAGACCCGGCCCGCCTCCTCTTCGACATCTGAGGAGGACGGCATGGCAAGGCAATTCGACGTGATCGTCATCGGCGGCGGTCCCGGCGGCTACATCGCCGCCATCCGCGCCGCGCAGCTGGGCTTCAACACCGCCTGCATCGACGAGTGGAAGAACAAGGCGGGCGGCCCCGCGCCGGGCGGCACCTGCACGAACGTGGGCTGCATCCCGTCCAAGGCGCTGCTGCAGTCCTCCGAGAACTACGAGCACGCGGCGAAGCACTTCGGCGACCACGGCATCCAGGTGAGCGGCCTGTCGCTGGACGTGCAGAAGATGCTCGCCCGCAAGGACGCCGTCGTGAAGCAGAACAACGACGGCATCCTGTACCTGTTCAAGAAGAACAAGGTCAGCTTCTTCCACGGCCGCGGCTCGTTCGTGAAGGGCTCCGCCGAGGGCTACGAAATCAAGGTCGGCGACGAGACGCTGACCGGCAAGCACGTGATCGTCGCCACGGGTTCCAACCCGCGTGCGCTGCCGGGCGTGCCCTTCGACGAGGAGAAGATCCTGTCGAACGACGGCGCGCTGCGCATCCCGGCCGTGCCGAAGAAGCTGGTGCTGATCGGCTCCGGCGTGATCGGCCTGGAGATGGGTTCCGTCTGGCGCCGCGCCGGCGCCGACGTGACGGTGCTGGAAGCGCTGCCCACGTTCCTGGGCGCGGTGGACGAGCAGATCGCCAAGGAAGCGCACAAGGCCTTCACGAAGCAGGGCCTCAAGATCGAGCTGGGCGTGAAGGTCGGCGAGATCCAGCCCGGCACCTCGGTGGCCTACACCAACGCCAAGGGCGAGGCGCAGAAGATCCCCGCCGACGTGGTGATCGTCTCCATCGGCCGCGTGCCCAACACGAACGGGCTGAACCCCGAAGCCGTGGGCCTGAAGCTCGACGAGCGCGGCGCCATCGTGGTGGACGGCGACTGCCGCACCAACCTGCCCAACGTGTGGGCGGTGGGCGACGTGGTGCGCGGCCCGATGCTGGCGCACAAGGCGGAGGAAGAGGGCGTCGCCGTGGCCGAGCGCATCGCCGGCCAGCACGGGCACGTCAATTTCAACACCATCCCCTGGGTGATCTATACCAGCCCGGAGATCGCGTGGGTGGGCCGCACCGAGCAGCAGCTCAAGGCCGACGGCGTGCAGTACAAGGCCGGCACCTTCCCCTTCATGGCGAACGGCCGCGCCCGCGCCCTGGGCGACACGACCGGCATGGTGAAGTTCCTGGCCGACGCGAAGACCGACGAGATCCTGGGCGTGCACATCGTGGGCCCCATGGCCAGCGAGCTGATCTCCGAAGCCGTCGTCGCGATGGAATTCCGCGCCTCCAGCGAAGACATCGCCCGCATCTGCCACGCCCACCCGTCGCTCTCCGAAGCGACCAAGGAAGCGGCGCTGGCGGTGGACAAGCGGACGCTCAACTTCTGAAATCGGACAGCCGGACGCAAAAGTCGCGAAGATGACGCAAAGGTCGCAAAAGAAATCCATTGAAGGTTTTCTTTGCGACTTTTGCGAAACCTTCGCGACCTTTGCGTCCTTGCATTCAGGTATTCGATGAGCGTCCGCGAAGTCTACGAAGCGGAGCTCCAGGCCCGTGGTTACCAGAGCGACCCGGCGCAGCTGCGCGGGGTCGCTGCGCTGGAGCGCTGCGCGACGGAATGGTCGCACTACAAGGCGCAGCGGTCCAATGCGCTCAAGAAGCTGATCCACCGCCCCGCCATCCCGCGGGGCGTCTACATGTACGGCGGGGTGGGGCGCGGCAAGAGCTTCCTGATGGACTGCTTCTTCCAGGCGGTGCCGGTGGTGCGCAAGACGCGCCTGCACTTCCACGAGTTCATGCGCGAGGTGCACCGCCAGCTCGCCGAGCTGCAGGGCACCGTCAACCCGCTGGACGCGCTCGGCGCGCGCATGGCCAGGCGTTACCGGCTGATCTGCTTCGACGAGTTCCACGTCGCCGACATCACCGATGCGATGATCCTGCACCGCCTGCTCGATGCGCTGTTCGAGCACGGCGTCGGCTTCGTCACCACGTCCAACTTCAAGCCCGACGACCTGTACCCCAACGGCCTGCACCGCGACCGCATCCTGCCCGCGATCGCGCTGCTGAACGAGAAGCTGGAGGTGATCAGCGTCGACAACGGCACCGACTACCGGCGCCGCACCATGGAGCAGGTGAAGCTCTATCACACGCCGCTGGGCCCGCAGGCCGACGCCGAGATGAATGAGGCCTTCACCCGCCTGGCCGAGTCGCGGGACGAGGACCCGGTGCTGCTGATCGAGCACCGCGAGATCCGCGCCCGGCGCAAGGCCGGCGGCGTCGTCTGGTTCGACTTCCGCACGCTGTGCGGCGGCCCGCGCTCGCAGAACGACTACCTGGAGATCGCCAGCCAGTTCCATACCGTGCTGCTGAGCGACGTGCCGCGCATGGCTGCGCGCAATGCCTCGGAAGCACGAAGATTTACCTGGCTGGTGGACGTCCTTTACGATCGCCGTGTCAAACTGATCGTGTCGGCCGAGGTGCCGCCCGAGGCGTTGTACACCGAGGGCGCGCTGGCCCACGAGTTCCCGCGCACGGTCTCGCGCCTCAACGAGATGCAGTCCGCCGACTTCCTCGCCCTCGAACACCGCACCGTCGACACGCGCCTCACATGAAGCACCACCTCCTCCTCGCCCTGGCCCTGCTGGCCGCCGGCTCCGCGCTGGCGCAGCCGCGGGACGCCGACGCGGAGCGCGAGCGCATCCGCGCGGAGCGCTCGGCCGCCGATGCGCGCTACGCGCAGGAGCAGAAGGCCTGCCGCGCGAAGTTCGCCGTCAACGACTGCCTGGCCCAGGTCCGGCGCGCGCACAACGCGACGCTCGCCACGCTGCGCCGGCAGGAACGCGTGCTGGACCAGGCGGAGCGCCAGCGCCGCGCCGCCGAGCGCCGGCGCGAACTGGAGGAGCGCAACTCGCCCGAACGCCAGGCCGCCGAGGCGCAGCAGCGCGCCCGGGCCATCGCGGCGCAGCAGCAGCGTGAGGCGCAGGCCGCGGAGAAGGCCGCCCGCCGCGCCGAAGCCGAGGCGAACAAGGCGCAGCGCGCGCCCCGCACGCCGAAGGCCTCCGCCCCCCACGGCCCGCAAGGCACGCCGCGCGCGCCCGCCGAGGCGCACCGCGGCAACGCGCCCACGCCGGAAGAGGCCGCGAAGAACCGCGCCGCCTACGAGGAAAAGCTGCGGGAGGCCGAGCGCCACAAGGCCGAGGTCGAAGCCCGCGCGGCCCGGCGCAAGAAACCCAAGGCGCCGGACCTGCCCGACCCGCAGTGAACGCGGCGCGCGGGCCGCGCCCGCTCACTCGTCCAGCGGCTCGAGCTTGACGATCAGCAGCGAGAGGTTGTCGCCGCCGCCGTGGGCGCGGGAGCGCGCCTTCTCGATCAGGAACTCGGTCGCCTCGCGCGGCGACAGCGAGGACAGGACCGAACCGAGCTCCTCGGCGCTGAAGTAGTGCCAGACGCCGTCGCTGCAGGCGAGCAGTGTGTCGCCGGGGCGCAGCTGCTCGATGAAGTGCAGTTCCGCCGGCGGGTCGTCCTCCGCGCCCAGGCACCCCATCAGGATGTTGGACTGCGGGTGCACGTTCGCTTCCTCCTCGGTCAGCTCGCCGCGGTCCACCAGCGTCTGCACGTAGGAGTGGTCCATGGTCCGCTTGACCAGGCGGTTGCTGTGGAAGTGGTAGATCCGCGAATCGCCCGCATGCACCCAGTGGCATTCGCCGTTGGGGTTGATGATGAAGGCGGCGATGGTGCTGTGCGGCTCCTGCTCCGAGGAGATCGCCGTGAGCTTGATCACCAGGTGCGACTCCTGCACCATCTGCTTCAGCAGGGCGGGCGGGTCGTCGTGGTCGGGCGAGTAGCGGTCGAACAGCTGCTTGCAGGTCATCATGACCTGGTCGGAAGCCTTGCGGCCGCCGCTGCGGCCGCCCATGCCGTCGGCCACCACGCCGAGCACGCAGCCGTTGACCCGGGGGTGCGCCACCAGGGCGATCTGGTCCTGCTGGTACTCGCGGTCTCCCTTGTGGATGCCGGTGGAGGCGGTGAGTCGGTAACCTTTGCTGCTCATGGGCGAGAAACGATGCGCTGGCGCGCGATCGCTCGATTATTGCGTGCGAAGGTCGTATTATCGAGTGAACCTGCAGCGGCGCCCCGCTTCTTTTCACCTTGGACTCCAACCTGCACTCTCCCGAAAGGCGCCTGATCGAGCTGCGCATGGAGCACGCCGACCTCGACGCGATGATCGACCGCGCGTCCGAACAGGCCCCGATCGACGAACTGATGATGCGCCGGCTCAAGAAGCGCCGCCTGGCGCTGCGCGACCAGATCGCCCGCCTGGAACTGGCGCTCGACCCCAAAGAACCGGCGTGAGCGGGCTGGAGCAGCTCGCGCGCGAAGCCTTCGTGCCCGGCGGCGTGCTGGCGCGCGCGGCCGAGGCCTTCCTGCCCCGCGCCGGCCAGACCGAGATGGCGGCCGCCGTGGCCCGCACCATCACCGAGGGCGGGGCGCTGGTCGTCGAGGCCGGCACCGGGGTCGGCAAGACCTTCTCCTACCTCGTGCCGGCGCTCCTGAGCGGCGAACGCGTGCTGCTCTCCACCGCCACCAAGACGCTGCAGGACCAGCTGTTCGCGCGCGACCTGCCGCGCCTGGCCGAAGCCCTGGGCCTGCCCGTGCGCATGGCCTTGCTGAAGGGCCGCGGCAGCTACCTGTGCGCGCACCGGCTCGAACTGGCGCGCCGCGACGCGAGCCTGCCGGACCGCACCGCCGTGCGGACGCTGGCCAGGATCGAGGAGTGGGCGCAGGGCACGCGCACCGGCGACCTCGCGGAGATGCCGGGCCTGGACGAACGCTCACCGGTGTTGCCGCTGGTGACGTCCACGCGCGAGAACTGCCTCGGCTCGCAGTGCCCCAAGTTCCGCGGCTGCCACGTCAACGCGGCGCGGCGCGAGGCGCTCGCGGCGGATGTCTTGGTGATCAACCACCACCTGTTCTTCGCCGACCTCGCCGTGCGCGAGTCCGGCATGGCCGAACTGCTGCCGACGGTGCGCGTCGTGGTGTTCGACGAGGCGCACCAGCTCAATGAAACGGGCGTGCAGTTCCTCGGCCGCCAGCTGGGGACGGGGCAGGTGCTGGACTTCACGCGCGACCTGCTGGGCGCCGGCCTGCAGTTCGCCCGCGGGCTGGTGGACTGGCAGCAGCTGGCCGCCGCCACCGAGCGCGCCGCGCGCGACCTGCGCCTGGCCGTCGGCCGCACGCCGCCGGGCGCGCGCCTGCGCTGGCAGGACGAAGCGCCGGAAGGCGTGTCCCCCGAGGCCTGGGCGCAGGCGCTGGACACGCTGGCGCAGGCCCTCGAGGACGCGGCCGAAGGCCTGGCCACCGTCAGCGAGATCGCGCCGGACTTCGTGCGCCTGCACGAGCGCGCGGCGCTGCTGGCGCAGCGCGTGCGCGCCTTCGGGCTGCCGGCGGAGCCGGGCTCGGTGCGTTGGCTGGACGCCGGCACGCACCTGCGCCTGGTGGAGTCGCCGCTGGACATCGCCGAGGCCGTGCAGCAGAAGCTGCTGAAGGCCGGCGCCGATCCGGAGGCGGAGGGCGCGCGCCGCGCCTGGATCTTCACCTCGGCGACGCTGGGCGACGACGCGCGCCTGTCCTGGTTCACCGAGCCCTGTGGCCTGGGCGAGGCCGAGGTGCTGCGCGTCGCGAGCCCCTTCGACTATCCCGCGCAGGCGGCGCTGTACGTGCCGCGCAGCCTGCCGCGGCCCAACGCCCCGGGCCACAGCGGCGCCGTCGCGGCGCTGGCGCAGCGCGCGGCGCGCCGCATCGGCGGCCGCACCATGGTCCTGACCACCACGCTGCGGGCGCTGCGCGCGATCGGCGAGCAGCTGCAGGCGCGCTTCGAGGGCTCGGGCGAGATCGAGGTGCTGGTGCAGGGCCAGTGGCCCAAGCGGCGCCTGATCGAGCGCTTCCGCGAGGGGGCGGGCCACGGCCGCCCGGGGTGCATCCTGGTCGCTTCCGCCTCGTTCTGGGAGGGCGTGGACGTGCCCGGCGACGCGTTGCAGCTGGTGATCATCGACAAGCTGCCCTTCCCGCCGCCGGGCGACCCGCTGGTGGAAGCGCGCGGCCAGCGGCTGGAGGCGCAGGGCCGCAGCCCGTTCAACGACTACTTCGTGCCGGAAGCGGCGGTGGCGCTGAAGCAGGGCGCCGGCCGCCTGATCCGCCGCGAGACCGACCGCGGCCTGCTGGTCGTGTGCGACACGCGCCTGGTGCAGATGGGCTACGGCCGCCGCCTGCTGGCGGCCCTGCCGCCGATGCGGCGGCTGAACGACGAGGCGGAATTCGACGAGGCGCTGGACAGCCTCGCGGGCTAGGTCACCAGAACTGCCACCAGCGCTTGCCGGCCGGCCGCGTCGAGCCCGTGAGATAGGGGCTCGCGGGGTAGTTCTTCTCCAGCACGCGGCGCGTGTCGTCGCGCAGCTGCGCCATCCCCAGCGCATCGTAGGAACGCATCAGGATGAACAGCGCCTCCTCCAGCGCCGGCACGTCGCGGTAGTCCGCCAGCGCCGCCTGCGCCCGGTTGATCGCCGCCACGTAGGCGCCGCGCTGGTAGTAGTAGCGCGCCACGTGCACCTCGTACTGCGCCAGCGAGTTGACGATGTACGTCATGCGGGCGCGCGCATCCGGCGTGTACTTGGAGTCGGGGAAGCGGGTGACCAGCTCGCGGAAGGATTCGAAGGATTCCTTGGCCGCCTTCTGGTCGCGCTCCGACAGGTCCTGGCGGGAGATGAACGAGAACAGGCCCAGGTTGTCGTTGAAGTTGACGATGCCCTTGAGGTACAGCGCGTAGTCGAGCGCCGGGCTGGCCGGGTGCAGCTTGATGAAGCGGTCCAGCGTGGCCAGGGCCTGCGCCTGCTCGCCGCTCTTGTAGTAGGCGTAGGCGCGCTCCAGCTGGGCCTGCTGCGCCAGCGGCGTGCCGGCGGCGCGGCCCTCGAGCTTCTCGAACAGCGGGATCGCCTTGTCGAAGTTGCCCGAGTTCAGTTCGTCCTGCGCTTCCGAGTGGATGCGGTTCGGGCTCCAGGAGGCGGTCTTGTCCTCCTCCTTCATGCTGGAGCACGCGGCCAGCACGCTGGCGGCGAGCAGCACAGGGACGACCGATAATTTGCCTCGAACGAGCACGCGCAACTTTCTGGACCAAGAGGGCGAGCCATTATATCGACCGACCTGTCGCACACGGGCAGCGAAGACCTGCTGGAAGAGCCTGGCGCCGAGGCGGAGACGCGCCCCTTCGCGATCGGCGCCGCGCTGCACGGCGAGCGCCTGGACCGCGCGCTGGCGCAGCTGGTGCCGGAGTTCTCGCGCAGCTACCTGCAGCAGCTGGTGGAGGCCGGCGCCGTGCGCCTGGGCGCGACGGTGGCGACGCGGCCGGCGCAGCGCGTGCGCGCGGGCGAGGTCGGCACGATCGAGCTGCGGCCCACGCCGCAAAGCCAGGCCTTCCAGCCGGAGGACATCCCGCTGGCGGTGGTGCACGAGGACGCGCACCTGCTGGTGGTCGACAAGCCCGCGGGCCTGGTGGTGCATCCGGCGCCGGGCAACTGGAGCGGCACGCTGCTCAACGCGCTGCTCGCGCGCGATCCGCAGGCGCGCGCGCTGCCGCGCGCCGGCATCGTGCACCGCCTGGACAAGGACACCAGCGGCCTGATGGTGGTGGCGCGCACGCGCGCCGCGATGGATGCCCTCGTCGCCAGGATCGCCGCGCGCGAGGTCTCGCGGCAGTACCTCGCGCTGGCGCACCGCCCCTGGCAGGGCGCGCCGCACCGGCGCATCGAGGCCGCGATCGGCCGCGACCCGCGCAACCGCCTGCGCATGGCCGTCGTCGATCCGCAGCGGCATCCCGGCAAGCCCGCCGCCACGGTGGTGGACCTGCTGGAGCAGGGCGTGGCGGGCTGCGCCCTGCTGTGCACCCTGGAGACGGGGCGCACGCACCAGATCCGCGTGCACCTGGCGCACATCGGGCATCCGCTCGTGGCCGATCCGCTCTATGGCGGCGCCCTCGCGGCGGGCCTGCAGAGGCAGGCGCTGCACGCCGCGCGGCTGGCCTTCGTGCATCCGGTCACCGGGGTGTCGCTGGCCTTCCACGCCCCGCTGCCGCCCGAGCTGCGCGCGGCGTGGTCCGCGTGGGGCCTGCGTTACAATGAATCCGAACGGCTCGCGAGCCAGCCCGCGGCGGCCGCCTTCGATGGCGGGTCCGGCCCGGCACCCGCTCCGGCGCCCTTCCCAGGGGCCCGGACGCGGCGGCAAGAACAATAAAGCCCTTGGCCCAGAATCGCGGCGCCCCGGGAGGCGCCCCTTCCATCACGACAAGACGATGAATACGGCGGATGCCAAGCGCGTCCTCGAGACCGCGCTGATCTGCACGCAGCAGCCGCTGCAGGTGCGCGAGCTGCGCGTGCTGTTCGCCGACGAGCTCGGCGCCGACACCATCAAGGAACTGCTCGCCGAGCTGCAGCTGGACTGGGCGCAGCGCGGCGTGGAACTCGTCTGCGTGGCCAGCGGCTGGCGCTTCCAGAGCCGGCCCGAGATGCGCGAGTACCTCGACCGCCTGCATCCGGAGAAGCCGCCGAAGTACAGCCGTGCCGCGCTCGAGACGCTCGCCATCATCGCCTACCGCCAGCCGGTGACGCGCGGCGACATGGAAGACATCCGCGGCGTCACGATCAACACGCAGATCCTCAAGCAGCTGGAAGACCGCGGCTGGATCGAGGTGATCGGCCACCGCGAGGCCGCCGGCCGTCCGGCGCTCTACGCGACGACGCGCCAGTTCCTGGACGACCTGGGCCTCGCCTCGCTCGACCAGCTGCCGGAGCTGCAGGGCCCGGCGCAGCAGGGCGTGTTCGAGGCGCTGGCCCAGCAGGCCGGCGAACCGCAGCCCGAGCTGGCCATGGATGCCGAAGCGGGCGAGGGCGCCGAAGGGGGCGCCGATGCCGACGCCGCCGCGTCCGCGCAACCCGGCGAGGCCGAGCCGGCCCCGGCCGCCCCCAACGGCGCCGGCCTCGGCGACCATGATCCGGCGCAAGCCATCGAGACCTGAACCCATGAACGACCCGATCGACGCGATGGCCCGCACGCCTGGGGAAGACGGCCTGCGGGAAGACGAGCAGGCGCGCGCGCAGGAGCAGGCGCCGGAAGCCGACGAAGCCGAACTCGAAGCCGAAGCCGAAGACGAAGCCGAGGGCCAGCGCGAACCGGCCCCCGCGGCGTCCGCCGCCGCCGAGCCCGGCATCCGCTTCGAGGACGTCGTCACCGGCCGCTTCGACGAGGAGGAGCAGGACGCCGACGCGGCCGCGCCCAAGCGCGTGCTGGCGCCCCAGCCGGAAACGCCCAAGCTGCACAAGGTGCTGGCGCAGGCGGGCCTCGGTTCGCGGCTGGAGATGGAGCAGCTGATCATGGAAGGGCGGATCTCGGTCAACAACGAGCCCGCCCACATCGGCCAGCGCATCCAGTTCGGCGACCAGATCAAGGTCAACGGCAAGCCGATCAAGGTGCGCATCGCGCCGCCGCCGCCGCGCGTGATCGCCTACCACAAGCCGGTCGGCGAGGTCGTCACGCACGACGACCCGCAGAACCGTCCCACCGTGTTCCGCAAGCTGCCCAAGCTGCAGCAGGGCAAGTGGCAGTCGGTCGGCCGCCTGGACCTGAACACCGAGGGCCTGCTGCTGTTCACGAGCTCCGGCGAACTGGCCAACAAGCTCATGCACCCGCGCTTCGGCCTGGAGCGCGAGTACGCGGTGCGCGTGCTGGGCGCGCTCACCACGGAGGAGCGCCAGCGCCTGCTGGACGGGGTGGAACTGGAGGACGGCCGCGCCGCCTTCGGCACCATCGACGAGGGCGGCGGCGAAGGCTCCAACGTCTGGTACCGCGTGACGATCAACGAGGGCCGCAACCGCGAGGTGCGCCGCCTCTTCGAGGCGGTCGGCCACGCCGTGAGCCGCCTGATCCGCATCCGCTACGGCGCGATGGTGCTGCCGCGCGGCCTCAAGCGCGGCGCCTGGATGGAACTCGGCGAGCGCGACATCGACGCGCTCACCCGCGCGGCCGGCGTGCCCGGCCTGGCGCGGCAGGAAGGTCGCGAAGGCGGCGGCGAACGCGGCGGCAAGGGCGGCCGCAACAAGCGCCGCGGCGGCCCCCGCGGCGACGGCCCGCGCCCGCAGGGCGGCCCGTCCGCCCGCCAGGGCAAGCCGCAGCAGGGCCAGGGCCGGCGCAAGTCGGGCGGCGGCGGCGGTTCGGGCGGCGGCAGCCAGCCGGACCCGATGAAGACGTCGCTGGGCTACATCGGCGCCGACAGCTTCAACCGCCAGCGCCGCGGCGGCCCCGGCGGCATGCCCGGCGGCGGCGGCGGCCGAGGCGGCCCGCGCCGCGGCGGTGGCCGCGGGCGCGGCTGAGCGGGCGGCTCGCCACCAGAAGAACGCAGAGGACGCAAAGGTTTCGCAGAGGACGCGGAGAAAATCAGGAAATCTTTTTTCCTCTGCGTTCTCTGCGTAATCTCTGCGTCCTCTGCGTTCTGCTCTCCGGGAACCCGTGCGTCATGCCCGGCAAGAGCAGGGCCATGGAGCCCGGATTAGAATTGCGGGCTTTGCCGAACTTTTTGCCTCCGGCAAAACCCCAAACACAAGCCGAAGGAATACCGCAATGGCCATCGAACGCACCCTCTCCATCATCAAGCCCGACGCCGTCGCCAAGAACGTCATCGGCCAGATCTACGCGCGCTTCGAGGCGGCCGGCCTGAAGGTCATCGCCGCGAAGATGACCCACCTGTCGCGCCAGGAAGCCGAGCAGTTCTACGCCGTCCACAAGGAGCGTCCCTTCTTCAAGGACCTGGTGGACTTCATGATCTCCGGCCCGGTGATGATCCAGGTGCTGGAAGGCGAGGGCGCCATCCTGAAGAACCGCGACCTGATGGGCGCCACCGATCCCAAGAAGGCGGCCGCCGGCACCATCCGCGCCGACTTCGCCGACAGCATCGACGCCAACGCGGTGCACGGCTCCGACGGCCCCGAGACCGCGAAGAACGAAGTCGCCTTCTTCTTCCCGGCCATGAACATCTACTCCCGCTAAGCATGAAATGACGGCCAACCTGCTCGACTTCGACCTCGAGGGTCTGGCCGCGTTCTGCGCGCAGCTCGGTGAAAAGCGCTTCCGCGCCACCCAGCTGTTCCGCTGGATCCACCAGAAGGGCGCGCGCGACTTCGCCCAGATGACGGACCTGGCGAAGTCCCTGCGCGACAAGCTCCAGGGCAGCGCCCGCATCGAGGGCCTGCCCGTCCTCTCCCGGCACGAATCCGCCGACGGCACGATCAAGTGGCTGTTCGACGTGGGCAACGGCGACGCCGTCGAGGCCGTCTTCATCCCCGAGGACGACCGCGGCACGCTGTGCATCTCCTCGCAGGCGGGCTGCGCCGTGGGCTGCCGCTTCTGCTCCACGGGCCACCAGGGCTTCTCGCGCAACCTCACGACCGGCGAGATCGTCGCGCAGCTCTGGTTCGCCGAGCACTTCCTGCGCGCGCACCTCCGAACGAACGGCGAGCGCGTCATCTCCAACGTCGTGATGATGGGGATGGGCGAGCCGCTGCAGAACTATTCGGCCCTCGTGCCGGCGCTGCGCACGATGCTGGACGACCACGGCTACGGCCTGTCGCGCCGGCGCGTGACGGTCTCCACCTCCGGCGTCGTGCCCATGATCGAGCGCCTCGCGCAGGACTGCCCGGTGGCGCTCGCGGTGTCGCTGCATGCGCCCACCGACGACCTGCGCGACAAGCTCGTGCCGCTCAATCGGAAGTACCCGGTCGCGGAGCTGCTCGATGCCTGCGAGGCCTACCTCGCGCACGCGCCGCGCGACTTCATCACCTTCGAGTACGTGATGCTCGATGGCGTGAACGACCTGCCGGAGCACGCGCAGGCGCTGGTGCGGCTGCTGCAGCAGCATCGCGGCCGCGGCATCTCGTGCAAGCTCAATCTGATCCCCTTCAACCCCTTCCCCGCCTCCGGGCTGGTGCGTTCCCCGCAACAGCGCGTGCAGGCTTTCGCGAAAATCCTGAGTGATGCTGGTATCGTGACGACGGTGCGGAAGACGCGCGGCGACGACATCGACGCCGCCTGCGGCCAGCTGGCCGGCGACGTGAAGGACCGCACGCGGGTCGACCGGCGCATCGCGCAGCAACGGATCGTGATGCTCAAGCCGGTCCCCGCCGACACCACGAAGGAGGCGTAGGGGATCATGACGATGGCCATGGCGGCGCGAAGCCGCTTCACGGCGCGGTGGCTGGCGGCCGCCGCGCTCGCGGGGGTGCTGGGCACCACGCTCACCGGTTGCGCCACCCCGCCGGCGCAGGAAACCAGCCTGGCCGACGTCGTGACGCCCTCGCAGGAGAGCGATGCCCGCCGCCGCGCCCGCATCCGCCTGCAGCTCGCCTCCAGCTACTACGAGGAAGGCAAGACCGAGGTCGCGCTCGACGAGCTGAAGCAGGTGCTGGCCGCCGATCCGACCTTCAGCGATGCGTACAACCTGCGCGGCCTGATCTACATGCGCCTGGGCGAGAACGCGCAGGCCGAGGACAGCTTCAAGCGCGCGCTGGCCCTCAACCCGCGCGACGCCGACGCCCACCACAACTACGGCTGGCTGCAATGCGAGCTGGGCCGCTACCCGGAGGCGGCGCGCTCCTTCGAACAGGCGCTGGCCAACCCGCTCTACGGCTCGCGCTCCAAGACGCTGATGGCGCAGGGCATCTGCTACGCGCGTGCCGGCCGGCTGGCCGAGGCCGAGCGGCAGCTCGCGCGCTCTTACGAGCTCGACGCCGGCAATCCCATCACGGGCTACAACCTCGCCAACCTGCTGTTCCGCCGCGGCGAGTACGAGCGCGCGCAGTTCTACATCCGCCGCCTGAACAACAGCGAACTCGCCAACGCCGAATCCCTGTGGCTCGGCATCAAGGTCGAGCGCAGGATGAACGATCCGCTGGCCATGGGCCAGCTCGCCGAGCAACTGCGCAAGCGCTTCCCGAACTCGCGCGAGCGCATCGCGCTCGACAAGGGAGCCTTCGATGACTGAGGCCGGCGCCCCCGTCGAGGACGGCGTGACGGCGGGCGCGCTGCTGCGGCAGGCGCGCGAGGCCGCCGGCCTGCACGTGGCCACCCTGGCCGCGAACCTCAAGGTGCCCGTGCGCAAGCTCGAGGCGCTGGAGGAGGACCGCTACGACCTCCTGCCCGACGCCGTGTTCGTGCGCGCGCTCGCCTCCAGCGTCTGCCGCACGCTCAAGATCGACGCGCAGCCGGTGCTGGAGCGCCTGCCGCAGACGGCCTCGCCGCGGCTGCCGGACGAGGGCAAGGGCATCAACGCGCCTTTCCGTTCGCCCAGCGACGGTCCCGGCCCCGGCCTGCTGGACCAGGTCACGCGGCCGGTGGTGCTGACCGTCGTGGCGCTGCTGCTCGGCGCGCTGGTGCTGATCTTCCTGCCGGTGGCCCAGCGCGGCTACGACAGCGTCACGCAGGCCGCCCGGGTCGATCCCGTGATGCCGCCCCCCGGCGCCGCCGCCAACGTGCCGGCCGCCCCGGTGCCGGTCGAGAGCGCCGGCCCGGCGCCGGCGAGTCCGGCCATGCCGGCGTCGGCCTCGGGCGCGGTGCCGACGCCCGCCGCGGTCAGTGCCGCCCCGCAGGCCAGCGTGGCGCCCGGCGTGCCTGCCGCCGCCCCGGCCGCGACGAGCGCGAGCGCCGTCGCCGCCGCGCCGACATCGGTCGCCGCCAGCGGACCGATCAACGCCAGCGGCACCATCACCTTCCGCACCCGCGGCCCCTCGTGGATCGAGGTGACCGACGCCACCGGCGCCACCGTGTTCCGCAAGCTGATGGAGGCCGGCGAAAGCGCCGGCGCCTCCGGCACGCTGCCGCTGTCGGTCGTCGTCGGCAGCGTCGAGGCGACCGAGGTGCAGGTGCGCGGCAAGCCGTTCAACCTGGGGTCCGTCGCCCGCGACAACGTGGCCCGTTTCGAAGTGAAGTGATGTCCGCTCCCTGCCTGCCCATCGCACCCGCGGCGCCCAAGGCGCGCCGTTCCGCCCAGGCGCGCGTCGCCTGGGGCGCGAACGTGGTCACGGTGGGCGGCGACGCGCCGGTGCGCGTGCAGTCCATGACCAACACCGACACCCAGGACGCGATCGCCACGGCGATCCAGGTGAAGGAACTGGCGCTGGCGGGCAGCGAGCTGGTGCGCATCACGGTCAACACGCCCGAGGCGGCGCAGCAGGTGCCCTACATCCGCGAGCAGCTCGATCGCATGGGCATCGCGGTGCCGCTGATCGGCGACTTCCACTACAACGGCCACCGCCTGCTGCAGGAGTTCCCGGCCTGCGCCGAGGCGCTGTCCAAGTACCGCATCAACCCCGGCAACGTGGGCAAGGGCGACAAGCGCGACCGCCAGTTCGCGCAGATGGTCGAGGCCGCGCTGCGCTGGGACAAGCCGGTGCGCATCGGCGTCAACTGGGGCAGCCTCGACCAGGAGCTGCTCGCCGCGCTGATGGACGAGAACGCGCGCCGCGCCCAGCCCTGGGACGCGAAGCAGGTGATGTACGAGGCGCTGGTCACCTCCGCGATCGAATCCGCGAAGCGCGCCGAGGAACTGGGCATGCGCCACGAGCAGGTGCTGCTGTCCTGCAAGGTGAGCGGCGTGCAGGACCTCGTGGCCGTCTACCGCGAGCTCGCGCGCCGCTGCGACTACCCGCTGCACCTGGGCCTCACCGAGGCCGGCATGGGCACCAAGGGCACGGTCGCTTCCGCCGTGGCGCTGGGCCTGCTGCTGCAGGAGGGCATCGGCGACACGATCCGCGTGTCGCTCACGCCGCAGCCGGGCGAGCCGCGCACGCAGGAGGTGGTGGTCGCCTCCGAGATCCTGCAGGCCCTGGGCCTGCGCAGCTTCGTGCCGAGCGTGACCGCCTGCCCGGGCTGCGGCCGCACGACCAGCACCACCTTCCAGGAGCTGGCCAAGCAGATCGACGACTACCTGCGCGCGCAGATGCCGGTGTGGCGCGCGAAGTACCCGGGCGTGGAGACGATGAAGGTGGCCGTCATGGGCTGCATCGTCAACGGCCCGGGCGAGAGCAAGCATGCCGACATCGGCATCAGCCTGCCCGGCACCGGCGAGGCGCCCGCCGCGCCCGTCTTCATCGACGGGCAGAAGGCGATGACGCTGCGCGGCGAGAACATCGCCGCCGAATTCCACCAGATCGTCGAGAACTACATCGAGAAGCGCTTCGGCAGCGTCGAAGCGCACGCCTGAAGGCGAGTGAATGGCTGAAAAACTGAGTGCCGTCAAGGGCATGAACGACATCCTGCCGGCGTCGGTGCCGCGCACGGAGAAGCTGCCGGATTCGGCGCTGTGGCAATGGTTCGAGTCCGGCGTGCGCACGGTGATGGCGCGCTACGGCTACCAGTACCTGCTGACCCCCATCGTGGAGCCGACGGCGCTGTTCGTGCGCGGGCTGGGCGAGGTGACCGACATCGTCGAGAAGGAGATGTACTCCTTCGTCGACTCCATGAACGGCGACCGGCTCACGCTGCGCCCCGAGGCCACGGCCGGCATCGTGCGCGCGATGAACGAGCACAACGCGCTGTACAACGGCCCGCTGCGCCTGTGGACCATCGGCCCGATGTTCCGCCACGAGCGGCCGCAGAAGGGCCGCTACCGGCAGTTCCACCAGCTCGACGTCGAGGCGCTGGGCTTCGCCGGGCCGGACGTGGACGCCGAGATGATCCTCATGGCGCGCGCGCTCTGGCGCGAGCTGGGCCTGGTCGAAGGCCGCGACGTGCGCCTGGAGATCAACAGCCTGGGCCAGCCGGACGAGCGCCGGCAGCACCGCGAGGCGCTGGTGCGGTACTTCGAGCAGCACGCCGACGCCCTCGACGCCGACGCGCAGCGCCGCTTGCACAGCAACCCGCTGCGCATCCTGGACAGCAAGAACCCGCAGATGCAGGCGCTGATCGAGGAGGCGCCGAAGCTGATCGACTACCTGGGCGAGGCCTCCCGCGCCCACTTCGACGCCGTGCGGGCCACGCTCGAGGCCGTCGGCCTGGCCTACCGCGTCAACCCGCGCCTGGTGCGCGGCATGGACTACTACAACCTGACGGTGTTCGAGTGGGTGACCGACCAGCTCGGCTCGCAGGGCACGGTCTGCGGCGGCGGCCGCTACGACGGCCTGATCGAGCAGCTGGGCGGCAAGCCGGCGCCGGCCGTGGGCTTCGGCCTGGGCATCGAGCGCCTGCTTCTCCTGCTGCAGGAGCTGAAGGTGCCGGTGCCCGATGCCGCGCCCGACGCCTACGCCGTGGTGCCGCCCGGCGCGCCGCTGCCGCTGGTGATCGCCACGCTGGAGGCGCTGCGCGCCGCCGGCCTGCGGGTGCAGCAGCATGCCGGCGGGCCCGACGGCCCCGGCAGCATGAAGTCGCAGTTCAAGAAGGCCGATGCGAGCGGCGCGCGCTTCGCGCTGATCTTCGGCGCCGACGAGGTCGCGCAGGGGCAGGTGGCGGTGAAACCGCTGCGCGGCGGCGGCGAGCAGGTGCTGCGTCCGCTGGCCGATGTCGCCTCCTGGGCCGCCTCCCTGCGGCCCTGACCCTACAATTCGCCGCCATGGCACGACACCTCGACCTCGAAGAACAGGAACAGCTTGAAGAGTTCAAGCATTTCTGGAAGCAGTACGGCAACCTGATCAGCTGGGTGCTGATCGTGGTGTTCGGCAGCTACGCCGCCTGGAACGGCTGGAACTACTGGCAGCGCTCGCAGGCGGTGCAGGCCTCGGTGCTCTACGACGAGGTGGAGCGCGCCGCCGCCGGCGGCGACACCGGCCGGGTGGAGCAGGCCTTCAAGGACATCCAGGACAAGTACGGTCGCACCACCTACGCGCGGCAGGCGGGCCTGCTGGCCGCCAAGTCGCTGGCCGAGCACGGCAAGACGGACGCCGCCAAGGCCGCCCTGCAATGGGTCGCCGACGGCGCCTCCGACGAAGGCTACGAGGCCGTCGCGAAGCTGCGCCTCGCCGCGCTGCTGGCGCAGTCCAAGGCCTACGACGAGGCGCTCAAGCAGCTCGGCTCCGGCATGCCGCAGCCCTTCGAGGCGCTGGCCGCCGACCGGCGCGGCGACATCTACGAGCTGCAGGGCAAGAAGGACCAGGCCAAGGCCGAATACCTCAAGGCCTGGCACGGCCTGGGCGCCGACGCCGACTACCGCGCCCTGGTCGAAGTGAAGCTGACCGCCCTGGGCGTCGACGTCTCCACCCTCAAGCCGGCGGCGGAAAGCGCCCGTTCATGAGCCGGCGCGGCGCCCTGGCCCTGCGCACGGCGCTGGCGGCGGCCCTGCTGTCGCTGGCGGCCGGCTGCTCGCTGCTGCCGGCCGGCTGGGGCGGCGGCGTGGAGAAGCCCAAGCCCGCCGAACTCCAGCCCGATCCGCACCTGATCGGCGTGCGCCAGGCCTGGTCGGCCCAGGTCGGCAAGGTCGATTTCCCGCTGGTGGTGGCCGTCAGCGGCAACGTCGCCGCCGTCGCCGCGAGCGACGGCACGGTGGTGGGCCTCGACGCCCGCACCGGCCGCGAGCAGTGGCGCGGCAGCGCCGGCGCGCCGCTCGCCGCGGGCGTCGGATTCGACGGCAGCACGGCGGCGGTCGTCACGCGCGACAACGAGCTGGTCGCGCTGTCCAGCGGCAAGGTCGCGTGGCGCCAGAAGCTGGGCGCGCTGTCGTACACGCCGCCCCTGGTGGCCGGCGCCCGCGTGTTCGTGCTGGGCGGCGACCGTTCGGTGAGCGCCTTCGACGGCGGCACCGGCCGGCGCCTCTGGTCGCAGCAGCGCCCCGGCGAGCCGCTGGTGCTGCGCCAGGCCGGCGTGATCCTCGCCGTCGGCGACACGCTGGTGGTGGGGCAGGGCGGACGCCTCGCGGGCCTCAACCCGCTCAATGGCAGCGTCCGCTGGGAAGCGACCATCGCGAGCGCCCGCGGCATCAACGACGTCGAGCGCCTGGTGGACCTGGTGGGCGGCGTCAGCCGCGTCGGCGACTCCGTCTGCGCCCGCGCCTTCCAGGCCGCCGTGGGCTGCGTCGACACCGCGCGGGGCCAGACCGTCTGGACGCAGCGCGCCAACGGCGCCGAGGGCCTGAGCGGCGATGCCGCCAACGTGTTCGGCACGGAGCGCGACGACCGCGTGGTCGCGTGGAAGCGCGAGGACGGCCAGCGCGCCTGGACGAACGACCGCCTGCTGCACCGCGAACTGGGCGCGCCGCTGGCCCTGGGACGCTCGATCATCGTCGGCGACGGCTTCGGCTTCGTGCACCTGCTCTCCCGCGAGGACGGCACGCTGCTCACGCGCCTCGCCACCGACGGCTCCGCGATCGCGGCCGCGCCCGTGACGGCCGGCAACAGCCTGCTGGTGGTCACGCGCAACGGCGGCGTGTTCGCCTTCGTCCCCGAATAAAGGATTTCTCCGAATGAAGCCGGTGATGGCCCTGGTGGGCCGCCCCAACGTCGGCAAGTCGACGCTGTTCAACCGGCTGACCAAGACCCGCGATGCCATCGTGGCGGACTTCGCCGGGCTCACGCGCGACCGCCACTACGGCAACGCGCGCCAGGGGCGCCACGAATTCATCGTGATCGACACGGGCGGCTTCGAGCCGACGGCCGAATCGGGCATCTACAAGGAGATGGCCAAGCAGACGCAGCAGGCCGTCGCCGAGGCCGACGTCGTCGTCTTCGTCGTGGATGCCCGCGCCGGCCTCTCGGCGCAGGACCACGACATCGCCAACTACCTGCGCAAGCTGGGCAAGCCCACCGTGCTGGCGGCCAACAAGGCCGAAGGCATGCAGGGAGGCGTGCAGCTCACCGAGTTCTACGAGCTCGGGCTGGGCGAGATCCACGCCGTATCCGCCGCCCACGGGCAGGGCATCCGCAGCCTCGTGGAGGCCGCCTTCGAGCCGCTGCACCTGCCCGAGGAAGACGAGTCGGCCGCCGACGGCCCGCCCGGCACCATCAAGCTGGCCGTGGCCGGCCGGCCCAACGTCGGCAAGTCCACCCTGATCAACGCCTGGCTGGGCGAGGAGCGGCTGGTGGCCTTCGACCTGCCGGGGACCACGCGCGACGCGATCTCGGTGCCCTTCGAGCGGGCGGGGCAGAAGTTCGAGCTGATCGACACCGCCGGCCTGCGCCGCAAGGGCAAGGTCTTCGAGGCGATCGAGAAGTTCTCGGTGGTGAAGACGCTGCAGGCCATAGCGTCGGCCAACGTCGTGCTGCTGCTGCTGGACGCCACCCAGGGCGTGACCGACCAGGACGCCCACATCGCCGGCTACATCCTCGAGTCCGGCCGCGCCGTGGTGCTGGCCGTCAACAAATGGGACGCGATGGACGACTACGGCCGCGAGCTGGTGCGCCGGCAGGTCGAGCAGCGGCTGCCCTTCCTCAAGTTCGCCGAACTGCATTTCATCTCGGCCCAGAAGCGCCAGGGCCTGGGGCCCCTGTGGGGCTCGATCGCGCACGCCTACAAGTCCGCCATGGTCAAGATGACCACCCCGGTGCTCACCCGGCTGGTGCACGAGGCGGTGCAGTTCCAGTCCCCCAAGCGCTCGGGCATGTTTCGGCCCAAGCTGCGCTACGCCCACCAGGGCGGCATGAACCCGCCGGTCATCGTGGTCCACGGCAACTCGCTGGAGCACGTCACGGACGCCTACAAGCGCTTCCTCGAGGGGCGCTTCCGCAAGGAGTTCAACCTGGTCGGGACCCCGCTGCGGATCGAGATGCGCACCTCGAAGAATCCGTACGCCGACAAGGACTGATTCCGGCCGAACGGCCATGGCCGGGCTGCAGCCGGCGCGCCGCCGCGGCCGCTTGCTGTGGTAATGTGCAACTTCCAACAACGCCGGAACACGGAGAATATCGTGAGCAACAAAGGGCAGCTACTACAAGACCCCTTCCTGAACACCCTGCGCCGGGAGCACGTGCCGGTCTCGATCTACCTGGTCAACGGCATCAAGCTGCAGGGCCAGATCGAGTCGTTCGACCAGTACGTGGTGCTGCTTCGCAATACCGTGACGCAGATGGTCTACAAGCACGCCATCTCCACCATCGTGCCCGGCCGCGCCGTGAACTTCTCGGCGGCCGAACCCGGCGAGGGCACCGCCGCCTGAACCTGTCCCGCACCCCGGCCCGCGCCTTCCGGCGCCGGGCCCGTCCCTCCTGGTTGCCGGCTTGACCGCATCGCCCGAACGCCCGGCCGCCGCCACCATCCTGGTGGGGGTGGACCTGGGGCTGCCCCATTTCGACGCCGAACTCGAGGAGCTGGGCCAGCTGGCCCAGACCGCGGGGATGGAGCCCGTCGCCCGCGTCACGGCGCGCCGCAAGGCGCCCGACGCGGCGCTGTTCGTCGGCCGCGGCAAGGCCGACCAGATCAAGCAGCTCGCGGAGGAGATGGGCGCCAGCGAGATCCTGTTCGACCAGGCCTTGAGCCCGGCGCAGCAGCGCAACCTGGAGAAGTACACCGGCCTGCCGGTGAACGACCGGACGCTGCTCATCCTGGAGATCTTCGCCCAGCGCGCCCGCAGCCACGAAGGCAAGCTGCAGGTGGAGCTCGCGCGCCTGCAGTACCTCAGCACGCGGCTGGTGCGGCGCTGGTCGCACCTGGAGCGGCAGACCGGCGGCGCCGGCGTGCGCGGCGGCCCGGGCGAGAAGCAGATCGAACTGGACCGGCGCATGATCGACGACGCCATCAAGCGCACGCGCGAGCGGCTGGTGAAGGTCAAGCGCCAGCGCGCCACCCAGCGGCGCCAGCGCGAGCGGCGCGAGACCTTCACGATCTCGCTCGTGGGCTACACCAACGCCGGCAAGTCGACGCTGTTCAACGCGCTGGTGAAGGCGCGCGCCTATGCGGCCAACCAGCTGTTCGCCACGCTGGACACCACGACGCGCCAGCTCTACCTGCAGGACGGCGAGGGCGGCGGCCGCTCGGTCTCGCTGTCCGACACGGTGGGCTTCATCCGCGACCTGCCGCACGGCCTGATCGACGCGTTCCAGGCGACGCTGCAGGAAGCGGCCGACGCCGACCTGCTGCTGCACGTGGTGGACGCGGCCAACCCGCACCACCCGGAGCAGATCCAGGAAGTGCAGCGGGTGCTGCACGAGATCGGCGCCGGGGACGTGCCGCAGCTGCTGGTGTTCAACAAGATCGACGCGCTGCCCGAGGGACAGCGTCCCCGCCAGGCGGCCGACCGCATCGCGCTGGAGGGCCGCCTGGTGCCGCGCGTCTTCGCCAGCAGCCGCACCGGCGAGGGCCTGCCGGCCTTGCGCGCGGAGCTGCTGCGCATCGTCGAGTCGGCGCACGGCCGGGACGACGTTCCGGCTGGCTCAGCCTGAGGCTTTTCCGATTGGGCACAATGCACCTGCCGACCACAGAGAAATCGAACGAATGAACCTTCCTTTCCGCAGCCTGTCCTTCGCCGGGCTGAGAGGCCGCATCCGGGGCATGTTCAACCTCAACGACCCGCGCTGGGGGCGCGGCGAGGACAAGAACGAGGGCCAGCGCTCCGAAGGCAACAAGGGCCCGAACCAGGGCCCGCCCGACCTCGACGAGCTCTGGCGCGACTTCAACCGCAAGCTCGGCGGGCTGTTCGGCGGCCGCCGCGGCGGCGGGGGCGGCACCGGTGGCGGCGGCAACGGCAACTTCCAGCCCGACATGAAGAGCGCCTGGGTCGGCGCCGGCCTGGTCGCGCTGGTCGTCGTCGGGATCTGGTTCCTGACCGGCATCTTCATCGTGCAGGAAGGCCAGCAGGCGGTGATCACGCGCTTCGGGCGCTACCACGCGACCGTCGGCGCCGGCTTCAACTGGCGCCTGCCGTTCCCGATCGAGCGGCACGAGATCGTGCAGGTGACGCAGATCCGCGTGGTGGACATCGGCCGCGACAACGTGATCCGCGCCACCGGCCTGAAGGAATCGGCCATGCTGACCGAGGACGAGAACATCGTCGAGGTCAAGTTCGCCGTGCAGTACCGCCTGAACGACGCCCGCGCCTGGCTGTTCGTCAGCAAGAACCCGCAGGAAGCCGTCGTGCAGGCCGCCGAGAGCGCCGTGCGCGAGGTGATCGGCAAGATGAAGATGGACTCGGCCCTGGCCGAGGAGCGCGACCAGATCGCGCCGCGCGTGCGCGAGCTGATGCAGACGATCCTGGACCGCTACGGCATCGGCGTCGAGGTCGTGGGCATCAACATGCAGCAGGGCGGCGTGCGCCCGCCCGAGCAGGTGCAGGCCGCCTTCGACGACGTGCTGCGCGCCGGCCAGGAACGCGAGCGCGCCAAGAACGAGGCGCAGGCCTACGCCAACGACGTGATCCCGCGCGCCGCCGGTACCGCGTCGCGCCTGGCGCAGGAAGCGCAGGGCTACAAGGCGCGGATCGTCGCGCAGGCGCAGGGCGACGCGCAGCGCTTCAAGCTGCTGCTGGCCGAGTACCAGCGCGCCCCGCAGGTCACGCGCGACCGCCTCTACCTGGAAAGCATGCAGCAGATCTACGGCAACGTGACCAAGATCCTGGTGGAGTCGCGCCAGGGCGGCAACATGCTGTTCCTGCCGCTCGACAAGATCCTGCAGCAGGTGGCCGCCGGCGCCGCCGCCGCGCAGCCGCAGGAGCAGGCGCCCGCGACGCAGGCGCCGCCCCCGCCCACATCGTCCTCCAGCGCCTCGGACGCGCGCACCCGCGACAACGGCCGCAGCCGCGAGAGGGAGACCCGCTAAATGAACCGCCTCGGATTCATCATCACCTCGCTGCTGGTCCTGCTGGCCCTGGTCAGCTCCATGCTGTTCGTGGTCGACCAGCGCCAGTTCGGCGTGGTCTACGCCCTGGGCCAGGTCAAGGAAGTGATCAGCGAGCCCGGCCTCAAGTTCAAGCTGCCCCCGCCGCTGCAGAACGTGAGCTACATCGACAAGCGCCTGCTGATGCTCGACAGCGTGGACACCGAGCCCATGCTGACGGCGGAGAAGCAGCGCGTGGTGATCGACTGGTACGTGCGCTGGCGCGTCACCGACCCGCTCGCCTACATCCGCAACGTGGGCCTGGACGAGGCCGCCGGCGCCAACCAGCTCAATCGCGTGGTGCGCAACGCCTTCCAGGAGGAGATCAACCGCGTGACCGTCAACGAGCTGCTGTCGTCCCGGCGCGAGCGCCTGATGGCGGACGTGAAGCGCGAGGTGATCGAGGCCGTGAAGGGCGCCAAGCCCTGGGGCATCGACATCATCGACGTGCGCATCACGCGGGCCGACTACGTCGAGGCGATCACCGAGTCGGTCTACCGCCGCATGGACGCCGAGCGCAAGCGCGTCGCCAACGAGCTGCGCTCCACCGGCGCCGCCGAGGGCGAAAAGATCCGCGCCGACGCCGACCGCCAGCGCGAGGTGGCAATCGCCAACGCCTACCGCGATGCGCAGAAGGTCAAGGGCGAGGGCGACGCGGAGGCCGCGGCGATCTACGCCGAGGCCTTCGGCCGCGACCCCGCCTTCGCCCAGTTCTACCGCAGCCTGGAGGCGTACAAGTCCAGCTTCAGCAAGAAGAGCGACGTGGTCGTGGTGGACCCGGCCGGCGTGGAGTTCTTCCGGACCTACCGCAACGGCCTGTCGGGCAGCGGCGCCGCCGCCTCCGGCCCGCGGCGCTGAGCATCTTGGACAGCGACGTCTTCTGGACCGCGCTGGCCTTCATGCTGGTGCTGGAGGGCCTGTTCCCCTTCCTGTCGCCGGGGGGCTGGCGCCGCACCTTCCTGAAGCTGATGGAGCTGCGCGACGGGCAGCTGCGCTTCTTCGGGCTCACGAGCATCCTGCTGGGCGTGATCACGCTCTGGTGGCTGCACTAGGGGCCGCCTTCCCCGCCTCCGGGGGGAGGGCATGGCACCCCCGGTAGAATCACGGTTTTAACAGCCCCGCATTCCCATGTCCGCCTGGGTCCTGCCGGATCACATCGCCGATGTGTTGCCTTCCGAGGCCCGGCACATCGAAGAACTGCGCCGCGAGCTGCTCGACACCGCCCGTGCCTACGGCTACGAGCTGGTGATGCCGCCCATGCTGGAGCACCTGGAGTCGCTGCTCACCGGCACCGGGGAGGCCCTGGGCCTGCAGACCTTCAAGCTGGTCGACCAGCTCTCCGGCCGCATGCTGGGCCTGCGCGCCGACACCACGCCGCAGGTCGCGCGCATCGACGCCCACCTGCTGAACCGCCGGGGCGTCACCCGCCTGTGCTACTGCGGCCCGGTGCTGCACACGCGCCCGGCCGGCCCGCACGCCACGCGCGAGCCGCTGCAGTTCGGCGCCGAGATCTACGGCCACGCGGCGCTGGAAGCCGACGTCGAGGCCCTGCTGCTGGCGCTGGACTGCCTGAAGACCACCCACGTCGAGCCGCTGACCGTCGACATGGCCGATGCGCGCATCGTGCGCACGCTGCTGGCCGGCGTCGGCGTGGCCAACGAGCGCCTGGCCGCCGTCCACGCGGCGCTGGTCACGAAGGACGCCACCGAGCTGGCGGCGCTCACGAAGGAATTCCCCGCCGCCGCGCGCGAGCCGCTGCTGGACCTGGTGGGCCTCTACGGCGACGAGAAGGTGCTGGCCGAGGCGGCGCGGGTGCTGCCGCAGGTGCCGGCGATAACGCAGGCGCTGCAGGAACTGAAGTGGCTGGCCGGCCACGTGACGGGCGCGCAGGTGCGCTTCGACCTGGCCGACCTGCGCGGCTACGCCTACTACAGCGGCATGCGCTTCGCGGTGTACACGCCGGCGGCGAGCGACGCGCTCGTGCGCGGCGGCCGCTACGACGAGGTGGGCGCCGTGTTCGGCCGCAACCGCCCGGCCGTCGGCTTCAGCCTGGACGTGCGCCAGCTGGTCGGCGTGGCCGCCCAGCGCCCGCTCAAGGCGGCGATCCGCGCGCCCTGGCTGGATGCCGGCGCCGACGCCACCGGGCTGCGCGCCGCCATCGCGGCGCTGCGCCGCGACGGCGAGACCGTGGTGTGCGTGCTGCCGGGCCACGAAAGCGAGGTCGACGAGTTCCAGTGCGACCGCGAACTCGCCCGCGATGCGGACGGCCGCTGGGCCGTGCGCCCCCTGTGAACCGAATCATTTTCCCGAAGAGCAAGTCATGACGAAGACGAAGGGCCGCAACGTGGTCGTGGTCGGCACCCAGTGGGGTGACGAAGGCAAGGGCAAGCTGGTGGACTGGCTCACCGAGATGGCGCAGGGCGTGGTGCGCTTCCAGGGCGGCCACAACGCCGGCCACACGCTGGTGATCAACGGCGTGAAGACCGCGCTGCACCTGATCCCCAGCGGCATCATGCGTCCGGGCGTGAAGTGCTACATCGGCAACGGCGTGGTGCTGTCCACCGCCAAGCTGCTGGAGGAGATCGAGGGCCTGGAGAAGGCCGGCATCGAGGTGCGCTCCCGCCTGCGCATCAGCGAGGCCTGCCCGCTGATCCTGCCCTTCCACGCGGCGCTGGACGTCGCCCGCGAAGCCGCGCGCGAGAAGGGCGGCAGCGAGAAGATCGGCACCACCGGCCGCGGCATCGGCCCCTCGTACGAGGACAAGGTCGCGCGGCGGGCGCTGCGCGTGCAGGACCTGAAGCACCCGGAAAGCTTCGCGGCCAAGCTGAAGGAACTGCTGGAGTTCCACAACTTCGTGCTCACGCAGTACCTGCACGCCAAGCCGCTGGACTACCAGCAGGTGCTGGACGAGGCGCTGCGCCACGGCGAGGTGGTGCGGCCCATGATGGCCGACGTGTCGCGCGAGCTGAACGAGGCGCACCTGCACGGCGACAACCTGCTGTTCGAGGGTGCGCAGGGGACGCTGCTGGACGTGGACCACGGCACCTATCCCTACGTCACCTCCAGCAACTGCGTGGCCGGCAACGCGGCCGCCGGCGCGGGCGTCGGCCCGGGCATGCTGCACTACATCCTGGGCATCACCAAGGCCTACTGCACGCGCGTCGGCGGCGGCCCGTTCCCGACCGAGCTGGACTGGGCGACGCCGGGCACCGTGGGCTACCACCTCTCCACCGTGGGCGCCGAGAAGGGCGTGACCACGGGCCGCTCGCGGCGCTGCGGCTGGTTCGACGCGGCGCTGCTGAAACGCAGCGCGCAGGTCAACGGCCTCACGGGCCTGTGCATCACCAAGCTCGACGTGCTCGACGGCCTGGAGCAGCTGCAGCTGTGCACCGGCTACGAGCTCGATGGCCAGTACGTGGACATCCTGCCGCTGGGCGCCGACGAGATCGCGCGCTGCAAGCCGGTGTACGAGACCATGGAAGGCTGGAGCGAATCGACCGTCGGCGTGACCGAGTACGACCAGCTGCCCGTGAACGCGCGCCTGTACCTGCAGCGCATCGAGCACGTGACCGGCGTGCCGGTCGATATCATCTCGACCAGCCCGGATCGCGACCACACGATCATGATGCGCCACCCCTACCTGGCCTGAACAGAGGAAACCACGGCATGTTGACGGAAGACGGCAAGCACCTGTACGTCAGTTACGACGAGTACCACAACCTCTGCGAGAAGCTGGCGCTGCGCATCCACCAGTCCGGCTGGGAGTTCGACACCATCCTGTGCCTGGCCCGCGGCGGCATGCGGCCGGGGGACATCCTCTCGCGCATCTTCGACAAGCCGCTGGCCATCATGTCCACGAGCTCCTACCGCGCCGAGGCCGGCACGGTGCAGGGCCACCTGGACATCGCCCACTACATCACCACCCCGCGCGGCGAGATCGCCGGCCGCGTGCTGCTGGTCGACGACCTGGCCGACTCGGGGCACACGCTGCACAAGGTGGTGGACATGCTGCGCACCAAGTACGCCAAGATCACCGAACTGCGCAGCGCCGTGATCTGGACCAAGGGCCTGAGCACCTTCACTCCCGACTACTCGGTCGACTTCCTCCCCACCAACCCCTGGATCCACCAGCCCTTCGAAAGCTACGACTCCATGCGGCCGGAGAAGCTGCTGGAGAAGTGGAAGGTCTGAGGGCCTGAACTTGTCATCCCGGCCCCGCGCCGGGATCCATCTCCCCGGGTACGATGCCGGCATGCGCAAGCCGGTCACCGACCTCATCCACCATCCCTACACGCCGCCCGCGGGCTTCGCCTCGCCGCAGCCGGGCGTGTTCAAGGCCTCCACCGTCATCTTCCCGAACGTCGCGGCCATGCGAGCGCGCGACTGGAAGCACAAGAACGGCTACACCTACGGCCTGCACGGCACGCCGACCACGTTCACGCTGGAGGAGCGCATCGCCGCCCTGGAAGGCGGCACGGAATGCGTGCTGGTGCCCAGCGGCCTCGCGGCGATCGCGAACGTGGGCATGGCGCTGCTCCAGTCGGGCGACGAGGTCCTGCTGCCCGACAACGTCTACGGGCCCAGCCGGGCGCTCGCCGAAGGCGAATTCCGCGGCTGGGGCATCGCGCACCAGCTGTACGACCCGCTGAAGCCGGCCGACCTGGAATCGCGCATCGGGCCGAAGACCAAGCTGGTGTGGCTGGAAGCCCCGGGCTCGGTCACGATGGAGTTTCCCGACCTCCCGGAACTGGTGCGCATCTGCCGCCGCAAGGGCGTGACCTGCGCGCTGGACAACACCTGGGGCGCGGGCTTGGCCTTCCGTGCCTTCGACCTCGTCCCGGGCGAGGACCTGGCCGTGGACATCGCCATGCACGCGCTCACCAAATACCCGAGCGGCGGCGGCGACGTGCTGATGGGAAGCATCGTCACGCGCGACGCGGCGCTGCACGAGCGCCTGAAGCTCACCCACATGCGCATGGGCTGGGGCGTGGCCGGCAACGACGCGGAGGCGGTGCTGCGCTCCCTGCCCAGCCTGCCGCTGCGCTACCGGGCGCAGGACCAGGCGGCGCGCGTGCTCGCGCAGTGGCTCGCCGGCCGCGAGGAAGTGGCGCAGGTGCTGCATCCGGCGCTGGCCGGCGCGCCGGGGCACGAACACTGGCAGGCGCTGTGCGGCGAGCAGGGCTTGGCCGCGGGCCTGTTCTCCATCGTGTTCCACGAGCGCTTCGCGACCCCTCAGGTCGATGCGTTCTGCGACGCGCTGCGGCTGTTCAAGCTGGGCTACTCGTGGGGCGGGCCGGTGAGCCTGGTCGTGCCGTACGACATCCCGTCCATGCGCAGCCGCTGGCCGCACAAGGGCACGCTGGTGCGCCTGGCGATCGGGCTGGAGGACGTCGAGGACCTGCGCAGCGACCTCGAACAGGCCCTGAAGGCGCCTTCGTAGGCTGGCGGTGAGCCGGCAGGCGAACCCCAGCGACGCGCGAAGCGCTGGGGTTCGCTGCGCTCACCGCCAGCCTACGAAGACAGCAGCTCGCGGGCGAGGGCGCTCATCGATCGTGGCGTCCGATCCCCCGGCGCGATCGCCCGCGCCTGCGCGAAGCCCTTGAAGTTCCGCTCGGTCGAACTCGCGTAGCCCGGGTCGTAGTGCTTCACCAGCAGCTCGCGCACGACCGGCTCGATTTCCCCCGCGCGCACCTGCGCTTGCCAGGCCTCCACTTGCTCGCGCCCGCGCAGCTGCACCAGCGCGTCCAGCCGCCTGCAGAACAGGTCCGGGTCGTCGCGGAAGAAGGCGTAGTCCTCCAGCAGCAGCTGCACGCGCTCGTCGTCGGGCAGGTCCAGGCGCAGGCAGGGACTCGCGCGCATCGCGGCGATCAGCGCCTCCGGCACGGCCACGTTGCCCACCTTGCGGCTTTCGCTTTCCACGTACACCGGCCGGCCCGGGTCGAAGCCGCGCAGCTTCTCCCACACCAGGGTGTCGAAGCGCTTCTGCGCCGGCTGCGGCTGCCCCGGGATCAGGCCCAGCACCGAGCTGCGGTGGCTGGCCAGGGCCTCGAGGTCGAGCACCTGCGCGCCGGCCGCTTCCAGGGCCTGCAGCAGGCGCGTCTTGCCCGAGCCGGTCGGGCCGCAGATCACGCGGTAGGCGAGGCGCTGCGCCAGCGCCGGCAGCTCGGCCAGCACGGCGGCGCGGAAGGCCTTGTAGCCGCCCTCGACGATGTGCACGGCGAAACCGATCTGCCCCAGCACCAGCGACAGCGCGCCGCTGCGCTGGCCCCCGCGCCAGCAGTACACCAGCGGCTTCCAGTCCCTGGGCTTGTCCATCACCTCGCGCTCGATGTGGCGGGCGATGTTGGCCGACACCAGCGCGGCGCCGCGCTTGCGCGCCTCGAAGGGACTGACCTGCTTGTAGAGCGTGCCCACCTCGTGGCGCTGCGCGTCGTCCAGCGAGGGCCAGTTGATGGCGCCGGGCAGGCGGTCCTCGGCGTACTCCGACTCGCTGCGCGCGTCGATCACCGCATCGAACTCGGCCAGCCGCGCGATCGCGTCCGGCGCGGAAATCGGCCGCACGCTCATTTCAGCAGCTTCCGCAGCGCCGGCCAGACGTTCTCCAGGATCCGCGGATGCGCCTCGGAGCGCGGATGGATGCCGTCGGACTGGAAGAGGGCGCGGGCGTCGGGCGCATCGGCCACGCCGGCCAGCAGGAAGGGCACCAGCCCCGCCTTGTGCTCGCGCGCGACCTTCTCGAACAGCGCCGCGAAGCGCCGGGTGTAGTCGCTGCCGTAGTTGGGCGGCACCTGCATGCCCACGAGCAGCACGCGCGCGCCGGCCTTCTGCGCCGCCTCGGTCATGCGCGCGAGGTTGTCCTCCGTGCTGGCGAGCGCCAGGCCGCGCAGGGCGTCATTGGCGCCCAGCTCCAGGATCACGTGGGTGGGATGGTGCTGCGCCAGCAGGGCGGACAGGCGCGAGCGGCCGCCCGCGGTGGTGTCGCCGCTGATGCTGGCGTTGACCACCTTCGCCGGGATCTTCTCGGCGGCGAGCCGCTGCTCCAGCAGCGCGACCCAGCCGGTGCCGCGCTTCAGGCCATACTCGGCACTCAGCGAATCGCCGACGACCAGGATCACCGGCGCGGGCGCGGCGAGCGCCGGCGCCAGCGCACCGGCCGCCAGCAGGGCGGCCACCAGCTCACGCCGCCGCCAACAACGAAACCGCATGTCTGAATCCATCATCTCCGTCGAACACGTCTTCAAGTCGGTCACCGATTCCACGGGGACGCTGGACATTCTCCGCGATATCGATTTCTCCCTGGCGCCGCGGGAAACCGCGGCGATCGTCGGCGCCTCCGGCTCGGGCAAGAGCACGCTGCTGTCCATCGTCGCCGGCCTGGACACGCCCACGCGCGGCACGGTGCGGCTGGCGGGCGAGGACCTCTTCGCCATCGACGAGGACGACCGGGCGGAACTGCGGGCGCGCAAGGTGGGCTTCGTGTTCCAGAGCTTCCAGCTGATGGGGAACCTGACGGCGCTGGAGAACGTGATGCTGCCGCTGGAGCTCGCCGGCCGCGCCGACGCCCGCAAGGCCGCCACCGAGATGCTGGGCCGCGTCGGCCTCTCGGAGCGGCTGGGCCACTATCCCAAGGTCCTTTCGGGCGGCGAACAGCAGCGCGTCGCGCTGGCCCGCGCCTTCGTGGTCCAGCCGGCCGTGCTGCTGGCCGACGAGCCGACCGGCAGCCTGGACTTCGCCACCGGCGAGACCGTGATGCAGCTGATGTTCGACCTCAACCGGGAGCAGGGCACGACCCTCGTGCTGGTCACCCACGACCGCGCCATCGCCGAACGCTGCGAACGCCGCATCACGATCGAGGCGGGGCGGATCGTGCAGTGACCAGCCGAACTACAGGACGCAAAAGTCGCGAAGGTTCCGCAAAAGAACGCAAAAGGAAGGCAACTTTTTTTTGGCTGTCTTTTGCGACCTTTGCGTAGCCTTTGCGACCTTTGCGTCCGGCTGTCCGTATTCCTTCTGCGCTCGATAATCACCCGATGTCCGCCCCCAAGGTCCTGTTCGGCTTCCATGCCGTCGGCGTGCGCCTGCGCACTGCGCCGAAGTCCATCCTCGAGCTCTATGTCGACGCCACGCGCAGGGATGCGCGCATGCGCCAGTTCCTGCAGAAGGCGCAGGAGGCCGGCTTGCGGCCCATCGAGGCCGATGGCCTGCGGCTGGCGCGGCTCGCGGGCAGCGCCGGCCACCAGGGCGTCGTCGCCCGCGTGGAAGCCCTGCAGGCCACGACCTCGCTGGACGACCTGCTCGACGGACTGCAGGTGCCCCCGCTGCTGCTGGTGCTCGATGGCGTGACCGATCCGCACAACCTGGGCGCCTGCCTGCGCGTGGCCGACGGCGCCGGCGCGCACGCGGTGATCGCGCCCAAGGACCACGCCGTGGGCATCAACGCCACGGTCGCCAAGGTGGCGAGCGGTGCCGCCGAGACGGTGCCGTACTTCATGGTCACCAACCTCGCGCGCACCCTGGGCGAGCTGAAGGAGCGCAACATCTGGTGCCTGGGCCTGAGCGACGAGGCGACGCAGACGCTGTACCAGTCGGACCTGAAGGGCGCCACGGCCCTGGTGCTCGGCGCCGAGGGCACCGGCCTGCGCCAGCTGACGCGCAAGACCTGCGACGCGCTTGTGTCCATCCCGATGCTGGGCGCCGTCGAGAGCCTGAACGTCTCGGTGGCCAGCGGCATCTGCCTGTACGAAGCGGTGCGCCAGCGGCAGTGAACGGGAAGGTCCGCGACTGGCTCCGCGCGGCATGCCGCATCGTGCTGCTGAGCGGCGCCGGCATGAGCGCCGAATCGGGCGTGCCGACCTTCCGCGATGCCCAGTCCGGGCTGTGGGCCAAGTTCCGGCCCGAGGAACTGGCGACGGAAGCGGCCTTCCGCGCGAAGCCGGAGATGGTGTGGGACTGGTATGCGCAGCGCCGCGAGGCCATCGCGCGGGTCCGGCCGAACGCGGGGCACCTGGCGATCGCGCAGTTCCAGCAGCGCCATCCCGGCCGGCTCACCGTCGTCACCCAGAACGTCGACGGCCTGCACCAGCGGGCCGGCTCGCCGGGCGTGCTGGCCCTGCACGGCAACATCGCGGAAGACCGCTGGCTGGATCCGCCGAGGCGCTGCTGCAATGTCGATCGCCTGCCGCCGGGCCGTCCGCCGCGCTGCCCGGCCTGCGGCAACCTGCGCCGGCCGGCGGTGGTCTGGTTCGGGGAGATGCTGCCCGTGGCGGAGCTGGAAGCAGCGGAAGCCGCGGCGGCCGCCTGCGACCTGATGCTGGTGGTGGGGACCTCGGGAGTCGTCTATCCGGCCGCGGGCCTGGCGCGCACGGCCCGCGGCCGCGTCGTGATCGTCAACCCCGAACCCAGCGCGCTGGATGACGCGGCGGACGCGGTGCTCGCCGGCACGGCGGCCGGGATCCTGCCGGCCTTGCTGGCGGATTGAAGCTCACACCAGGCCGAACCAGCCGAGCAGGGCGCCTGCGCCCAGCAGCCACAGCAGGTGCAGCCGCGTGCGCCACACGATCACGGTACTCACGATCGTCACCGCCCACAGCGACCAGTTCGCGAGCGCGTAGCCGGTGCCCGTCGCCAGGATCCAGCCGGTGGCGATCAGCAGGGCCACCACCAGCGGCGCCATCCCCTGCTTGAACGCGCGCACCGCGCGCCGGTCGCGGTTGCGGTGGCTCCAGTGCGCCGTGAGGTACACGAGCATCGAGCTGGGCAGGATGATGCCGCCCAGGCACAGCAGGGTGCCCAGCAGCGCCGCCCACAAGCCGCCGGCATTGAGGCCGACGTTCCAGCCCATGAGGGCCGTGAACAGCACGTTGGGCCCCGGCGCCGCCTGCGCGATGGCGATGGACGCGCTGAACTGCGGGTCGGTGAGCCAGGCCTTGTCCTCCACCAGGAAGCGGTGCATGCCGGGCGCGGTGGTGATCGCTCCGCCCACGCACAGCAGCGACAGCGCGAGGAAATGCCCGAACAGCGACAGCCAGTCGGCCAGGTGCAGCTGGATGGGGTTCACGGCGACAGCTTCCGGTACGCGAGCACGCAGCTCACGAGGCCCAGCGCCAAGAGAGACCAGATCAGCGGCAGCTTCAGCCAGGCCATCGCGCCGAACATCAGCACGCCGAAGACGAGGCACAGGGGCGGGCCCAGCACGTTCTTGCGCAGCGCAGGCAGCAGCTTCAGTCCCGTGGCCGTGATGAGTCCCGCGGCGACCGCGCCCATGCCGCGCAGCGCGCCGGCCACCTGCGGGCTGGACGCGTAGTGCGCGTAGACCAGCGCGAGGCCCAGGACCACGAGCAGCGGGAAGACCAGGATGCCGGCGAGGGCGGCCAGCGCGCCGCGCAGGCCGAAGTAGCGGGCGCCCAGCGTGATGGACAGGTTCACCACGTTGGGCCCCGGCATGATCTGCGCCACCGCCCATTCCTCGATGAACTCCTCGCGCGTCATCCAGCGCTTGTTCTCCACCAGCTCGCGCTGCACGACGGCCAGCACGCCGCCGAAACCCTGCAGGGCGAGCAGCGAGAAGGAGACGAACAGGTCGGTGAGGGACGCGGGACGGGCGCTGGCCTCGGCGGGCAAGGCTTCGGACGGGGACGACATGCGCGCGATTATCCGTGGCGGCGGGCCGCTTGCACCGGCGCCGGCGCGGTCGCGGCCCACAGGCCGATCGCGATGAGCGCCAGCGCGCCCAGCATGTCCGGCGCGAGCGGCTCGCCCAGCAGCGACCAGCCCAGGACGGCCGCCGTGACCGGGTTCAGCGCGAGGAACACCGTCACGCGCGTGGGCGATTCGTGCTTCAGCGCGTACAGCCACCAGAAGTAGCCGATGCCGCTGGAGAAGCCGATGAACAGCACCACGCCCCAGGCGGAGGCGCCCAGCCCTCCGATCCGGGCAGGCCAGCCCTCGCCAAGCGCGATGACGGCCAGGAACAACACCGAGGCCAGCATCGCGAACGCCGACACGGGCACGGTGGGATAGCGTTGCAGCCAAGGGCGGTACAGCACGCTGCACAGCGCGCCGACGCAGGCCGAGGCGAACACGGCGAGCTCGCCCCACCAGCCTCCGGCGTGCCCGGCCTGCAGCTTGGGCGCGAGCGAGAGCGCCACGCCGGCGATCGACAGCAGCACGCCCGCGGCGAGCCGCGGCGTCACCTGCTCGCGCCCCAGCGCCGCGCCGAGCAGCAGCGTGAGCAGCGGGAAGAGGCTGAAGATCAGCGCCGCCGGCGCCGCGGCCACCGTCTGCAGGCCCCAGTTCAGCAGCGCGATCAGGATGCCGAACTGGCCCGTGCCCAGGGCCGCCATCGCCAGCAGGTCGCGCGCGGGCGGACGTTCGCGCAGGCCCCGCAGGGCGGCGAGCGCGAAGGGCAGCAGGCACAGGAAGCCGATCGCGTAGCGCAGCATGGCGAGCGTCAGCGGCGGCACTTCGGCCACGACGAAGCGCGACGCGACGATGGCCGCGCCCACCTGCACGCCGGTGGCGGCGGCGGCCGCGAGGGCGAGGTTCAGAGCTTCAGCTCCCAGGTCTCGCTCACCAGCCGCTGGCCGAAGGCCTCGGCGGGTTCGCTCTCCTTCAGCACGAAGCCGCGTGACGCGTAGATGCCCCGCGCGGCGACGAGGATGCTCTGCGTCCACAGCACCATCCGGCGATAGCCGGCGGCGCGCGCGAAGGCGATGCATTCGTCGACGAGCCGCCCTCCGAGGCCCAGCCCCCGGGCCTCCGGCCGCAGGATCAGCAGGCGCAGCTTGGCGACGGTGTCGGACTGCCGCACGACGAACACCGAGCCCGCGCGCTCCCCGTCGACCTCCGCGATCCAGCCCTTCTCGCGCCCCGGGCGGAACTCGCGGATGTACTTCGCCGCGATCTCCGCCACCAGGGCCTCGAAGGTGGCGTCGAAGCCGTACTCGCGCGCATAGACCTCGCCGTGCTGCTGCACCACCCAGCCCAGGTCGCCCGGACCGGGATCGCGCAGGACCACCTGCCGCTCGTTCGCCGCGCCGGGCTCGAGCAGCTGGTGCACGGTGGACAGGGCTTCGATCAGGCGCGGGCGCGCGGCCGCGGGCACCGTCGCGAGCAGGGCGGCCGTCTCGTCGCGGGACTTCTGCTGCAGGGGCGCGAAGGTGGCGTAGCCGGCTTCCGTGAGACGCAGCAGGTGCTGCCGGCCGTCGCTCGGGGAGGGCTCCCGCGCGATCCAGCCGCGGTCCTCGAAGCGGCGCAGGATGCGGCTGAGGTAGCCGGGGTCCAGTTCCAGGTCGCGCACGAGCTCGCGCGCGGTGAGCGGCGGGCGGTGCGCCAGCTCGTAGAGCACGCGCACCTCGGTGAGCGTGAAGTCGGTGTCCAGGTAGCGCTTCAGCACGCCGATGCGCTGCGTGTAGAAGCGGTTGAAGGCGCGCACGGCCTTCACGTGCGACTTGGCGACGGCGGAACCCATCCCGGCAGTGTCGCCGAAATTCCTTGCCGCAGTCAACGATCTGCGGCGACCCCGGGCCTCAGTACTTCGGCTCGAAACGTCGGATCGCGTCCTTCACCTGCGGCGCCACCACGAAGCCGGGGCCGTGCTTCGCCGCCAGGACTTCCGCCCGGTGCAGGAAGGCGTCGATTCCCGTGCCGTAGATGAACTGCATCGCCCCGCCGGTCCAGCCCGGGAAGCCGATGCCGAAGATCGAGCCGACGTTGGCGTCGTGCACGCTGGTGAGCACGCCTTCGGCCAGGCAGCGCGCGGTCTCGATGGACTGCCGGTACAGCAGCCTGTCCCTGAGTTCCTGCAGGTCCCAGGCGGCGTCGGGCTTCTCGAAGAGCTCCTTCAGCCGGGGCCACAGGAACTTCTTCGCGCCTTTCTCCGCCGGGTACTCGTAGAAGCCGGCGCCGGCGGCCCGGCCGTTGCGGTCGAACTCCTTCACCATGCGCTCCACCAGCAATTCGCCGGGCGTCGCGATGTAGGTCCGGCCCTCGGCGCGGAAGTCGGCACGCGTCTGGTCCAGCACGTGCACCGACAGCGACAGCGCCGTTTCGTCCAGCACCGCGAGCGGCCCCACCGGCATGCCGGCCTGGAGGCCGGCCTGTTCCACCACCGCGGCCGGGATGCCTTCGCCGACCATCGCCGCGCCTTCCATCACGAAGGTGCCGAACACCCGGCTGGTGAAGAAACCGCGCGCGTCGTTCACCACGATCGGGATCTTGCCGAGCGCCTGCACGTAGTCGTAGGCGCGCGCCACCGTCTCGTCGTCGGTCTCGCGGCCGCGGATGATCTCCACCAGCCGCATCCTGTCCACGGGACTGAAGAAGTGGATGCCGACGAATTTCGCCGGCCGGGCGCTCGCCTGCGCCAGGCCGCTGATCGGGAGGGTGGAGGTGTTGCTCGCGAAGAAGCCGCCGGCGGCCAGCAGCGGCTCGGCCTCGCGCGTCACCCTGGCCTTCAGCTCGCGGTTCTCGAACACCGCCTCGATGATCAGGTCGCAGCCCTGCAGGTCGGCCGCGCGCTCGGTCGGCGTGATGCGCGCGAGCAGCGCCTGCTGCTCCACCGGTTGCATCCGGCCCTTGTCCACGCGCGCCTGCGCGAGCCTGGCGCCATGGGCCTTGCCGGCCTCGGCCTTCTCCAGGGAGACGTCCTTCAGCACCGTGGCGATGCCGCGGCTGGCCTGCGCCCAGGCGATGCCGGCGCCCATCATCCCGGCGCCGAGGATGCCCACCTTCGCCGGCTTCCAGCGGCCTTCCACCGGCGGGCGCGACTCGCCGGCCTTGATCGCGTTCAGGTCGAAGAAGAAGGTGTTGATCATGTTCCGCGCCACCGGCGAGACGATCACCTTCGCGAGCCAGCGGCTCTCGATGCGCAGCGCCGTGTCGAAGTCCACCAGCGCGCCTTCCACCATGGCGGCCAGCGCCGCCTCGGGGGCAGGGTAGAGGCCGCGCGTCTTCTGCTTCAGCATGGCCGGCGCGACGGCCAGCATGCCCGCGATCTTCGGGTTGGCGGGCGTGCCCCCGGGCATGCGGTAGTCCTTCGCGTCCCAGGGCTGCTGCGCCTGCGGGTTCGCGGCGATCCAGGCGAGCGCCGCGCCGCGCAGCGCGGACGCGTCCGGCACCAGTTCGTGCACCAGCCCGAGCTCCAGCGCCTCGCGCGGGCCGAACAGCTTGCTTTCCAGGATGTACGGCTGCGCGCCCACGAGGCCCAGCAGGCGCGTCATCTTGGTGATGCCGGAAGCCCCGGGGATCAGCCCCAGCGTGATCTCCGGCAGGCCCAACTGGATCTTCGGATCGTCGACCGCGATGCGGTGGTGCGCGGCCAGCGCGAGTTCCCAGCCGCCGCCCAGCGCCGCGCCGTTGAGGCAGGCGACGACCGGCTTGCCCAGCGTCTCCAGCGTGCGGAAGTTCTTCTTGACCCGCTCGATCTCGTGGAACACGCGCGGCCCGTCCTGCGGCTGCAGGCGCATCGTGGCCTTGAGGTCGGCGCCGGCGAAGAAGGTGGACTTGGCCGACGCGAGCACGATGCCCCGCAGCGCGTCGCGGTCCTGGACGACGCGCTGCACCGCCTCGCCGAGGTCCTGCTGCCAGGCCTCGCACATCGTGTTGACCGGCGAGCCCGGCTCGTCGAAGGTGAGCGTCGCGATCCCGTCGGCGAGTTCGTAGCGGATGGTCTTCATCAGACCGCCTCGACGATGGTCGCGATGCCCATGCCGCCGCCCACGCACAGCGTGGCCAGGCCGTAGCGGAGCTTGCGGCGGTGCAGTTCGTCCACCAGCGTGTTGAGGATCATGGCGCCGGTGGCGCCGAGCGGATGGCCCATCGCGATCGCCCCGCCGTTGACGTTGAGCTTCTCGTGCGGCACGCCCATCTCGCGCATGAACTTCATGGGCACGGCGGCGAAGGCCTCGTTGACCTCGAACAGGTCGATCTGGTCCACCGTCATGCCCGCCTTGGCGAGCGCCTTGCGGGCGGCCGGCATCGGCCCGGTGAGCATGATGGTCGGGTCGGCGCCCGAGAGCGCCGCCGCGACGATGCGCGCGCGCGGCTTCAGGCCGTGCGTGCGGCCGGCGGCCTCGCTGCCGATGAGGACGGCCGCGGCGCCGTCGACGATGCCCGAGGAGTTGCCGGCGTGGTGCACGTGGTGGATGCGCTCGACCTGCGGATAGCGGCTGATCGCCACCTGGTCGAAGCCCATCGCGCCCAGCTGCTCGAACGCGGGCTTCAGGGAGGCCAGGCCTTCCATCGTGGTGTGCGGCTTGATGAACTCGTCCTGCTCCAGGATCACCTGGTCCAGGAAGTCCTTGACGGGCACCACGCTGCCGGCGAAGAAGCCGCCCTCGCGGGCGCGCGCGGCGCGCTTCTGCGATTCCAGCGCGTACGCGTCCACGTCCTCGCGGTCGAAGCCTTCGAGCGTGGCGATCAGGTCGGCGCCGATGCCCTGCGGCACGAAGGCGGTGGCCGCATTCGTCTCCGGGTCCTGTGCCCAGGCGCCGCCGTCGGAGCCTATGGGAACGCGGCTCATGCTCTCCACGCCGCCGGCCACCACCAGGTCTTCCCAGCCGGAGCGCACCTTCTGCGCGGCCATGTTCACCGCCTCCAGGCCGGAGGCGCAGAAACGGTTGAGCTGGACGCCGGAACAGCGCCAGTCCCAGCCGGCCTTGAGCGCCGCCACCTTGGCGATCACCGAGCCCTGTTCGCCGATCGGCGAGACGACGCCCATCACGACGTCGTCGACCTGGCCGGTGTCGAAGTCGTTGCGGCGCTGCAGCTCGCCCAGCACGCCGGCCAGCAGGTCCACGGGCTTCACTTCGTGCAGGCTGCCGTCCTTCTTGCCCTTGCCGCGCGGGGTGCGGATGGCGTCGTAAACGTAGGCTTCGGTCATGCGGTCTCCTCGCGTTCGCCGCAGTATAGGCAGCGCCCCCGTGTCGCGCAGGCGACGGGTACGGGGTTTCTCGCATGTCGGGGCGGCCGCTCCGGCTCCTAGATTGGCTCCAGCCCGCCGATGCGAGCGGGCCTCCCCCGACTGAAGGAGATCCTCATGCAAGCCAGAAGGTACTCGCCACGCCTGCACGCGTGGCGCCTGGGCGCTTGCGCCCTGGCATCCCTGGTCCTCGCCGCGTGTGGCGGCGGGGGCGGCGACCCCGGCGCCAGCCTGCAACTGCAGGCATCCGGCAAGGGCGTGGGCCCGCTCGCGCTGCGCACCGTCAACAACCGCGCGGACCTGGTCAGCGGCGGCGACGCGCTGGTCGAGGTCTCGGGACCGCCGGGGCAGGTGCGCTCCGGCGCGGTGACGATCCGGCGCAACGGCGTGGACGTGACGTCCGACTTCACGACGACGGGCGAGGGCACCCTGCTGGGGCTCGTCACCGGCCTGGCCGACGGCGAGAACACGGTGGAAGCCAGCTTCCGCGACGGCCCCGCCGCGGCGCTCACGGTCACGAACGCGCCCCGGCAGGGACCGGTGCTCTCGGGCGCCCAGGTGAAGCCGTATTACTGCGCGACGCCGCTGCCGGTGCCGGGCTCGGGCATCGTGCCGACCACGCTGGCGAGCGGCCTGTCCGGCCAGCCGGACGCGGACTGCAACATCGCCACCGAGTACAAGCTGTACTACCGGACGACGGCGGCATCCTGCTCCACCAGCCTGCCCGACCCGAACCCGCCGCAGACCGCGCCGGCGAACGCCTGCTGGAAGCCGTACGACGCGAGCATCGCCGCCGCCGACATCGCGACGACCACCACCGACGCCGGCGTCACGGTGCCCATGATCGTGCGGGTCGAGCGCGGCACGATGAACCGCGGCATCTACGACATCGCGGTGCTGTTCGATCCCGCGGCCGGCTGGACGGCGCTCGCCCCGCAGGCCGGCTGGAACCGCAAGGTCTACTACAGCTTCGGCGCCAGCACCGGCCAGCCGCGGCGGCAGGCGCGCCCGGCGACGAACTGGACCTCGCTGGAGCAGCAGCTGCGGCGCGGCTACCTGGTCGTGCAGAACAGCATGAGCGACTCCTCGCGCAATTCCAACCGCGTGCTCATGAGCGAGACGGTGATGATGATGAAGGAGCACATCGCCGACACCTACGGCGCCATCCTGTACACGCTGGGCACCGGCTGCTCCGGCGGCTCCATCAACTCCAACATGAACGCCTCCATCAGCCCCGGCCTGCTGGACGGCGTGATCACCAGCTGCACCTACCCCGATTCGGAAACGACCTCCATGGAGGTCGGCGACTGCACGCTGCTGGTGGAGGCCTACCAGAAGATGCAGCTCGCCGGCATCTGGGTGGGGCGTCCGCCCGCGGAGATCAACGCGAAGAAGGCCGCGATCAACGGGCACGTCGACCAGACCGCCTGCCAGGCCTGGTTCAACCTGTTCGGCAGCAACGGCAAGGCCGGCCTCTACAAGCTGAGGCAGGTGTCCAACCATCTGACCGGCGCGATCACGGAAGCGGCCACGCCGACCAACAACTGCGAACTGCCGAACGAGGCGGTCTACGATCCCGCGAACCCCGTGGCGACGGCCGATCGCGCCCGTTGCAACGCCTGGTCCTGGGCCGAGTCGATCTGGGGCAGGGTCCCGGGCAGCGCCGCGGCGCGCGACACGCGCGACAACGTCGGCGTGCAGTACGGGCTGAAGGCGCTGCGCGACCACGCGATCAGCGCCGAGGAGTTCGTCACGCTCAACGAGATCGTCGGCGGCAGCGACCGCGACTCCACGCCGAGGGCGGCCCGCAGCATGGCCGATCCCGAGGCGCTGGCCATCGCGTACCGGGCCGGCATCGTCGGGTCGGGACGGCAGTTCGCCACGACGCCCATCATCGACCTGCGCGGCTGGGACGACTCGCTCATCACGCTGCCGCCCGGCACGCCGCCTTCGACCGGCATCCACCACATGTGGTTCAGCTGGGCGATCCGCGACCGGATCACGCGCGACTACGGCGATGCGGGCAACCAGGCGCTGTGGCGCTGGTCGCACGGCAACTTCTCCCTGCCGCCCGGCACCATGGCGCTCGAGGCGCTGTCCGCGATGGACCAGTGGCTCACGGACCTGGTGGCCAGCACCAGCACGGACACGATCGAACAGAAGGTGCGCGCCACGCGGCCGGCGAGCACGCGCGATTTCTGCATCCGCCCGTCCGACACGGCCACGCGCATCCACGACATGGACGTCTGCGACCAGGACCCGTTCCTGAAGCCCTCCCTGTCCCCGCGCCAGGTGGCGGGCGGCCCGCGCAGCGAGGACGTCCTGAAGTGCCAGCGCAAGCCGCTGGATGCGGCCGACTACGGCGACGTCACCTTCACCGGCGACCAGTGGGCGCGCCTGCAGGCGGTGTTCGCCACCGGCGTGTGCGACTGGAGCCGGCCCGGCGTCGGCCAGCAGGCCGCCGTGGGCCCGCTCAGCTTCCGCGCCGGCCCCGGCGGACAGCCCTTGCCGCCGGCCCCCGTGTCGCGAAAGAAGTAAGCTCCCCGCGCATGATCGAACGCACGCTTTTCGACGCCGGCCACGAGGCCTTCCGCGCCGCCTTCCGGCGCTTCGTGGACAGGGAAGTCGCCCCCTTCCACGCGGCGTGGGAGGAGCAGGGCTGCGTGGACCGCGAACTCTGGCGCAAGGCCGGGGCCGCCGGCTACCTGTGCCCGACGATGCCCGAGGCCTTCGGCGGTGCCGGCGTCGACAAGCTGTATTCGGTCGTGCAGATGGAGGAACTCGCGCGCGGCGGCTTCACCGGCGTCGGCTTCGGGCTGCACAGCGAGATCGTCGCGCCCTACATCCTCCATTACGGCACGCAGGAGCAGAAGGAGCGCTACCTCCCGAAGCTGGCCAGCGGCGAGATGGTGGGCGCCATCGCGATGAGCGAGCCGGCCGCCGGCAGCGACCTGCAGGGCATCCGCAGCACGGCGCTGCGCCAGGACGACGGCAGCTACCTGCTCCATGGCAGCAAGACCTTCATCACCAACGGCTGGCATGCCGACCTGGTGGTCGTGGTCGCCAAGACGGACCCTGCCGCGGGCGCGAAGGGCACGAGCCTGCTGCTGGTGGAGCGCGGCATGCCCGGTTTCGAGAAGGGCCAGCGCCTGAAGAAGCTGGGCCTGAAGGCGCAGGACACCTCGGAGCTGTTCTTCGACAACGTGCGCGTTCCGGCGGCCAACCTGCTGGGCGGCGAGGTCATGGTCAACCGCGGCTTCGTCTGCCTGATGGAGCAGCTGCCCTGGGAGCGCCTGCAGATCGCGGTGACCGCCGTGGCGGCGGCCCAGGCCGCGATCGACTGGACGGTGCAGTACGTGAAGGACCGGCGCGTCTTCGGCCAGCCGGTCGCGGCCTTCCAGAACACGCGCTACACGCTCGCAGAACTGCAGACTGAAGTGCAGGTGGCGCGCGTGTTCGTGGACCGCTGCCTGGAGCTGGTGCTCCAGGACAAGCTCGACACCGCCACCGCCAGCATGGCCAAGTACTGGACCAGCGACCTGCAGTGCAAGGTGATGGACGAGTGCGTGCAGCTGCACGGCGGCTACGGCTACATGTGGGAGCAGCCGATCACGCGCGCCTACGCCGACGCCCGCGTGCAGCGCATCTACGGCGGCACCAACGAGATCATGAAGGAGGTCATCACCCGGGCCATGGGACTGGGCGGAAAATAGGGCCCATGTTGCGTTCCCTGAAAGAGTTGTTCGACGCGCTGGCGCCGGAGGCGCGGCCGTCGCCCGAGCAGGAAGAGCACGCGCTGCAGCTGGCCTGCGCCGTGCTGCTGGTGGAAACGATGCGCGCCGAGCCCGACGTGCAGCCGCAGGAGCGCGCCGCCGTGCTGGCGGCGCTGCGCCGCAAGTTCGCGCTGCCGTCCGACGAGCTCGACCAGTTGGTGGCCGAGGCCGAGCAGGTGTCCCGCGGCGCCAACGACTTCTTCGCCTTCACCTCCACCATCAACGACCGCTTCGGCCAGCCGCAGAAGATCCGGATGGTCGAGTTCATGTGGCAGGTCGCCTATGCCGACGGCGCCATCGGCGCCAACGAGAACCACCTGATCTCCAAGATCGCCGGCCTGCTGCACGTCACCCACGGCGAGTACATCGGCGCCAAGCTGCGCGCGAAGGAAGCCGCCGGCCTGGGCGCGCCATGAAACACCTTCGCGCCGGGCCGGCTTCACAAGCCGCGCGCGGCGTGCTGGAGCAGCTCACGCGCGGACCGGCCCGCAGGCGCTGAGCGCCTGGGCGAGGCCTGGATCAATAGCGACCCGGATCGCGCGGATAGCGGTCGTCGCGGTTGACGATGCCGTCGCGGTCGCGGTCTCCCCAGGGGCCGCGCCGGCCTTCCGAGGAGGCGTAGTTGTCGCTGCGCACCCACGTGCCGCCCACCAGGTACCAGGAGCCGTCGGAGCGCTGTTCCCAGTGCGCGGCCTGCCAGGCGTAGCCCGGCCGCGCCGCCACCCATTCACCGCCGCGCCAGGTGTAGCGGCCGTTGTCCCACACGTAGTGGCCGGGCGACCAGATGTAGCCTTCGCGGGCCAGCGGCACCGCTTCGTACAGCGGCGCCGGCGGGGCGTAGCGCGGCACCAGCACCGACTGGTCGGGCGAGTTGTACACGGGCACGCCGCCGTAGTAGCTGGGGCCGTAGTTCGGGGCGTAGCCGGTGCCGGCCACGACGGCGGGCACGGCCTGCGCGACCGAGGCCAGGCCCAGCAGGGAGCCGGCCGCGAGCGCGGCGAGCAGGTTCTTGCGGTTCATGGATCACTCCTTGTCTGATGAGGACAAAGGTGCAGCCGCGCTGGCGCGAAGGGCATCGGACCGGGCCGCCACCCCCCGTCAGCTTCGTCTGGCGAGGAACCGATCAGCTGCGCGGCGGCGGGCAGGCGGCGGGCTGCGCGGCCGCCAGCTGGCAGGGCGGCACCGCCGCCGGCGCGGTCGCCGCGCGCGCGGGCATCGCGGTGAGGTACAGCGCCGTGGCGACCGTGCCCAGCGCGATCAGCATGGTCGCGAACAGCAGGTACCAGGGCCAGCTGACCGCCGGATGCAGGTAGGCCCACAGGTGCTCGGGCACCGGCGACGCCGGCGGCAGCGGACGGCGCGCGCGCTCGGCGCGGCGGATCCACAGGTCGTGCTCGGCGCGGCGGTGCGCGTCGGACAGCACTTCGTAGGCGGCGTTGATGGCGGCCATGGCCCGCGACGCATTGGCGTTGCCGGGCATCTTGTCGGGATGGTATTTCTGCGCCAGCTTGCGGTACGCGGCGCGGACGCGCTCGGGCGGCGCGTCACGCTCGACCTGCAGCACGTCGTAATAGGTGGGGAGGGTCCCGGCCATCGCTACGATTTTCATAGCTCCGTGCGCAGGCCGTCCAGAAAAAGCGCGCATGTCGTCAGCGGTTGTGGGCCCGCTGCTACAAAAAGAGCAGCTGGCTGCGGGGGGTCACGCGATCCGGTGGCGCAGCGAAGTGGCGAACAGGCGCGGGATGGGCATGTGGAAGCGCTGGCGCTGCTCGGCGAGCCCGCGCGCGTGCCGCGGCAGGCAGGAGGTCTCGTTGCGCGCGTCGACGGCCACCGCCGTCAGCGCGCCTTCGGCCGAGCGGTGGTGCTCGCCGCCGAAGATCTTGAACGCGCAGTCCGCTTCCCAGTAGGAGGACGGCCGGGTCCAGCAGACCTTGGCATAGCTGCAGAAGTGCTGGCCGTCGTCCGTCGGCGCCGCATAGGCCGCCAGGTAGAAGCCGTTGACCGGGCCCCAGATCCTTTCCATGTGTACTGCTCCCTGCTGCTTGCTTCGGCGGCAGTGTGCGGCACGAGCTGCTGGGCCGTGACGCGCGGGACAGCAGTTTGCGGCGTGGTCCTACACGGGTCAGAAGATGTCGGGCTCGCCGGCGGCCTCGCCGAACTGCGTGCGCAGGAAGTCCATGTCGCAGCCTTCGTCCGCCTGCAGGATGTGCTCGGTGAACATCCAGCCGTAGCCGCGCGCGAAGCGGGGGGCCGGCGGCGCCCACGCGGCGCGGCGCCGCGCCAGCTCCTCGTCGGTGACTTCCATCCGGATGCTGCGGCCGGGCACGTCCACGGCGATGCGGTCGCCGGTGCGCACCAGCGCGAGGTTCCCGCCCACAAAGGCCTCGGGCGCGACGTGCAGCACGCAGGCGCCGTAGCTGGTGCCGCTCATGCGGGCGTCGCTGATGCGCAGCATGTCCCGCTTGCCCTCCTTCAGCAGCTTCACCGGCATGGGGATCATCCCCCACTCGGGCATGCCGGGGCCGCCCTTGGGGCCGGCGTTGCGCAGCACGATCACGTGGTCTTCCGTGACGTCCGCCTGCGGGTCGTCCAGCATCTTCTTCATGGACGGGTAGTCGTCGAATACCAGCGCCGGGCCGCTGTGGCGCAGGAACTTCGCGTCCATCGCCGAGGGCTTGATCACGCAGCCGTCGGGCGCGAGGTTGCCCCGCAGCACCGCGAGCGATCCTTCCGCGTACACGGGATTCGCCAGCGGCCGGATGACGTCGTCGTCGAAGCACTCCGCGTGCGCGATGTTCTCGCCGAGCGTGCGGCCGTTGACCGTCTTCTGGTCCAGCCGGAGGAAGGGCGCCAGGCGCTGCATCAGCGCCGGCAGGCCGCCCGCGTAGTGGAAGTCCTCCATCAGGTAGGCGCTGGTCCCGTTGGGGCGGATGTTGGCCAGCACCGGGACTTCGCGGCTGATGCGGTCGAAGTCCTCCAGGCCGATCTCCTGCCCGGCGCGGCGCGCCTGCGCGATCACGTGGATGATGGCGTTCGTGGAGCAGCCGAGCGCCATGGCGACGGTGATGCCGTTGAGGAAGGCCTCGCGCGTCTGCACCTGCGAGGGCCGCAGGTCCTCGTGCACCATCTCCACGATCCGCCGGCCGCACTGCGCCGCCATCCGCTGATGGCTGGCGTCGACGGCGGGGATGGAGGTCGCGCCCGGCAGCGTCATGCCGATCGCCTCGGCGATGGAGGTCATCGTGCTGGCCGTGCCCATGGTCATGCAGGTGCCGGCGCTGCGGGCGATGCCGCCGATGATGGACTGCCACTGCGGCTCGCTGATCGTGCCGGCGCGGCGCTCGTCCCAGTACTTGAAGGCGTCGGAGCCCGAGCCCAGCGTCTGCCCCCGCGACATGCCGCGCAGCATGGGGCCGGCGGGCAGGAAGATCGCGGGCACGTCGGCGCTGGTCGCGCCCAGCAGCATGGCCGGCGTGGTCTTGTCGCAGCCGCCCATGAGCACCACGCCGTCCACCGGGTAGGCGCGGATCATCTCCTCCACCTCCATCGCCAGCATGTTGCGATAGAGCAGGGCGGAGGGCTTGATCAGGTTCTCGCCGAGCGAGACCGTCGGCAGTTCCAGCGGGAAGCCGCCGGCCTGCAGCACGCCGCGCTTGACCTCGTCCACCCGCTGCTTGAAGTGCTGGTGGCAGGGGTTGTAGTCGTTCCAGTTGTTCAGGATCGCGATGACGGGCTTGCCCTCCCAGTCCTTCGCGTCGTACCCCATCTGCATCACGCGGGAGCGATGGTTGAAGGAGCGGAAGTCGTCGCGGTCCAGCCAGCGCTGGCTGCGGAGTTTCTGGAGCTTGGCCATGGCGCATTGTTGCAGGCCATAAAAAATCCCCCGGGGCACTGCTGCCCCGAGGGGATAAGTAGCCGGGAAAGAAACTTGAAAAAGAACCCGGCTCACTGCGTGAGACTGCCGTTGCCGGGCCGGGGTTCCCCTGCCGCGGGACGGCCCTGCGCGGTGCGGCGGAATGGCAACGCGGGCCTTCGTGAATTTGTCACGTGCGCATCCGCACCCCCGAGGCGCATGCGTAATTGATCTCGCCTCCGAGGAACCCTTTCTGTAGGATGACTCTGACAAGGGATGCCGCAACACATGTCCGACCTGACCGCCAAGGAAGACCCCGTGGACGCCGCCGACGACGGCACCGCGCCCTCGCTCTGGCTCAGCCTGAAGAAATTCGCCTCCCGCGTCTCCGACTGGTTCACGATCCAGTCCACCGCGGTGAAGCTGATGGTGATCGCGGTCGCCATCCTGATCCCCGTCACCGCGAGCTACTCCTTCGTCCTGTGGCAGCGCCAGGCCGCCGTCGCGGAGGAAGTGAAGGCCATGGCCGGCGCGTCCGGCGCCGACGCGCTGTGGACGCTCGACGAGAAGCTGCCCGTGGTCTTCGGCTCCGGCTCGGTGCTCGGCTTCCTCGACACCCACGCGGTGGACCGCATCACGGTGATCTACAAGCCGCTGATGTGGAACGTCTCGGAGCGCATCGTGCTGATCGCCTCCGGCGGCAAGCAGTACGCCTACTACCCCAGCGACATGGAGACCAAGATCTTCACGGACAAGGCGGTCTCCGCCGCCTGGGGCAGCAAGATGGTGTTCATCCCGCGCGCGGAACTGAGCCCGGCCAGCCTGTCCATGCTGGAGAAGCTGGACGAGCGCTTCGCCGGCGCCCGCCCGCAGTCCGAGAAGGACGGCTGGAAAGCCGGCGTGAGCGGCGTGCTCTCGGCGGCCCTCACGATCGGCCTGCTGGGCTTCCTCGCCTTCCACCTGAAGGGCCAGTTCAAGTCGCTGCGCTTCATCGAGCCGAACCAGGTGCACGGCTCGATCGACGACCTCGTGGGCATGGACGACATCAAGTCCGAGGTGCGGCAGATCAAGGACCAGTACGAGCGCCGCGCGGAATACGCCGAGTACGGGATCAACAAGCCGTTCAACGTCATGTTCAGCGGCCCCGCGGGCACCGGCAAGACCAAGCTGGCGAGCTACCTGGCCAAGGAGCTGAACCTGCCGATCCTGTTCCACTCGGCGGCCAACCTCGAGACCGGCTACGTCGCCGGCGGCTCCAACACGCTGGCGCGCATCGCCTCCATGGCCAAGCGCCGCAAGCGCTGCATCGTCTTCCTGGACGAGGCGCAGGACCTGTTCATGAAGCGCGGCGGCCACCGCAAGTTCGACGACGACACGCAGAACATGCTGCTGGCGATCCTGGACGGCGTGCGCACCAAGAGCGACGCCGAGATCATCTGGATCGTGGCCTCGAACTTCAACAGCGAGTCCATGCCCATGGACGACGCGATGCTGCGCCGCTTCCAGATGAAGGTGGACTTCCGCCTGCCGAATAAGGAGGAGCGCCTCGCCATCGTGGAGCACTACCTCGAGCAGCGCGCCGACAAGGTCGCCGAGTCGCTCGACCTGCGCCACCTGGTGGAGGTGACGGAGGGCCGCAGCCCGGCGGACCTGGAGACCATCGTCAACCAGGCCGGCATCAGCGCGGTCCAGGGCGGCGAGCTGATCGACGGCGAGACGCTGATGCGCGCCGCCGAGCGCGTGATGGTGGGCAACGTCAACGCCAACACCACCAAGGAGCGCGAGCGCGACCGCCGCATCATCGCGATCCACGAGTGGGGCCACTTCCTGGTGGACTTCGAGCTGGAGCGCAAGCGCGCCGGCGGCGACTGGGACAAGATCCTCGCCGAGATGAAGACCATCAAGATCTCGCTGAAGGCCAACCCGCGCAACAACGCGCTGGGCTTCGTCTTCCACAAGCAGGGCTCCAACCTGCTGAAGACCAAGGCCGACATCGAGCACGACGTGCGCGTGCTGCTGGGCGGCATGGCCAACGAGGAGCTGTTCTTCGGCGAGGAGGGCACCACCAACGGCGCCCACAACGACATCACGCGCGTCACCAAGCTGCTGCACCACGCGGTGGCGGAGATGGGCATGTACCGCAAGACGCGCCTGAACTTCGGCGCGCTGAACGACTCGGGCAACCGCACGGTGGACGAGGAGACGCGCTCGATCATGGAGATGCAGAGCGAGCGCCTCTACGGCGAGACCAAGGCCACGCTCACGCGCCTGAAGCCGCTCACCGAGCACCTGGCCGGCAAGCTCATGGAGGCGGGCGAGATGAGCCTGAAGGAGGCGCTGGCGGAAATCCGCGCCTTCGAGCTGGCCTGCTTCAGCTTCGACTCGCGCGTGGGCCTGAACGGCTCCAGCAACAACGGCAACGCGCTGCCGGCGCCGGACGCGGCCGCCTGACCGTCATCCCCGCGGAGGCGGGGACCCGGGGCTCCTTACTTCTTCGGTGCCGGCTTCGCTGCCGGTGCCGCCGCGCCCGTCGGCACGCCCAGCCGCTTCGCGATCGTGTCCTCGAGGGCCCGGAAGCGCTGTTCCACCTGGCCGCGCGTGTCGGCGACGACCTTTTCCACGAGCGCGCGCTGCACCTCGCCGCCGGCGGACTGGAAGCGGGCGAGCAGCGGCGACTCGAGCATCGCCACGAGCTGCTTCAGTTCGTCCTCGGTGAACTTCTCCTCCAGCAGCGGCCCCGCGGTGGTCGGGGCGATCTTCATCGCGCGGTCGCGCACCAGCGCGGTGGTCTCGTCGGCGAACTTGCGGACGTCGGCCTGGATGTCCTTGGCCACCGCTTCGCGCTTGTCGGCGGGCACGCGCTGCTGCAGCGCGCCTTCCGCGCGATCGAGCAGCGGCATGAGGGGCTCCTCCACCAGCCCGCGCGCCATCTTGTCGATGGCCGGCTGCTGGATCTTGAGGATGCGGGCGACGAGCTCCTTCTTCGCGGGCGAGGAAGGCGCGGGTTGGGCCTGCACGGAGGCGCAGGCGGCGGCGATCGCGAGGATCAGCAGGGGCTTCTGGAACATCGGCGCAGTGTAATGCCTGCACCGGGGCGCCGCCCCTCAGGAGCTCGGTCCTTCGCGGCGCCGGCGGGCGCCCATGCGGCCGCGGCCGCGGCGCTCCGCCGGGTCGGCCGTGGCGACCGGCCGGGCGATCACCTCGGTGATGTCGACCGGCATGCGCGGCGTGTCCTTGCGGTAGTGCGTCCAGGCCTTGCGGGCCAGTCCGGAGGTGATGGCGAATGCGATCAGCTTGCGCAGCAGCATGGCAGGCTCCCTTTTCCCTGCATGGTCCGGCCGGGGCGCGGCGCGGCTTGTAGGCTCCGCGCCAGCGCCGGGGCAGGACGGGGCATGGCGCGGCCGTCGTGCCGCCTACACCCGCCGGAACCGCCGACCCACGGCAGCGGGCTCGCCTGTCCTGCCGCGCCAGCCCGGGGCGCCACCTAGTCTTCAGCCATCGGCAAGGAGGAATGACCATGTCCGAAGACGCAAGCAAGCTCGCCGCGGAACAGCTCCTGATCCACCTGGAGCCCGAGTGGGAGCGCCGCAACTGGTGCCAGTGGCTCGGCTGCAGCGAGCACGAGCTCGAGCACGCCGTCACCTACGTGGGCCACGACCCCGACAACGTGCGGCGGTTCCTGCGGCAGGCGCGCTGAGGCCCCGGCCGGCGCGAACGAGGCAGAACGTTACCGCTTGTGTCCCTCCGCCGGCCGCGCCGGGGCCGGCACTAGACTCCGGCAGAAGTGGAAGACGGCATCCTGCACCTCGATGAAGCCAGCGCGCGGCAGCTGGTGCTGGTGCGCGCGATCGAGGACGTGGACACGCAGGGCAAGCTGCTGAGCGAAGTCGAGCGCGAGCGGCTGGAACAGGAGGCGCTCGAAGCCAGCCGCCATCCCGGCACCGGCGGCCTCGACTTCGCGCGCTACCTGCAGGCGCGCGCGCGCCGCATGCTGGCCGCGGTGGAGAACCGCAACCCGCGCATCGCCGCGCTGCAGGAGGGCGAGCCCTGGCAGCAGTGGCTGGCATGGGGCCTGCCGCTGGCGGCCTGCGTGCTGGGCGCGGCGATCGACCGCGTGGACAACCCGCAGCAGGTGAACATGCTGTCGCCGCCGCTGCTGGGCGTGCTCGCCTGGAACCTCGCGATCTACCTGCTGATCGTCGTCTCGGCGCTGCTGCCGCGCGCGGCCGCCCTGCGCGGACCGCTCGCCCCCTTGCAGCGCTGGCTGTCGGGCGCGCCGGCGCGCGCGCGCCGCACGGGCCGGCTGCGCGCGGACGTGCTGGCGCGCTTCCACCAGCAGTGGATGCAGGCCGCCGGCACGCAGCAGTGGCTCTGGTGGAAGCAGTTGCTGCACCTGTGCGCGGCCGGCTGGGCGCTCGGGCTGGCCGTGTCGGTCGTGCTGGGGGGCGTGGTGCGCGAGTACCGCGTCGGCTGGGAGAGCACGCTGCTGGGCGTCGAGCAGGTCCATGCCTTCCTGAGCGCGCTGTTCGCGCCCGTGGTGGCGCTGCTGCCCTTCCAGGCCTTCTCCGTCGCCGACCTGCAGCGCATGGCCTTCCATTCCGGCTCCGCCATCGGCGTGGACGAGGCGCGCCGCTGGGTGTGGATGTACGTCGCCCTGCTGGCCATCGTCGTCGTCGCGCCGCGCCTGCTGCTGGCGGCCTTCACCGCGTGGCAGCGCAGGCGGCACGGGCGGGCCATCGCCATCGACCTGCGCGACCCGTACTACGTGCAGGTGCTCGCGCGCGTGAGCCCGGCGCGCGTCACCTGGAGCGTGGTCGCGCCGGAGGGGCCCGCCCGCGAGGCGCTGCTGCGCATGCTGCGCGAGGTCGCGGAACATCCGCCGCCGCGCACGCCGGCGCCGTGGACCGTGCTCGGCACGCCCCGCGGCGACGTGCTGCGCGTGTTCGAGGTGCCCGCCGGCTTCCACCCGCCATCGCCGGCGGTGACCGCGCAGGCGGCCGGCGGCGCCGCGGCCCAGGCCTGGCTGCAGGACCTGCTCGGTCGCTTCAAGACGGCGCCGCGCCCGCAGGACCGCGACGCGGTGCAGGCAGCGCTGGCGGACACCGACCTGATGCTGCTGCTGCCCGCAAGCGCCGCCGACGTGCAGGAAGCGACGCGCCTGCTGCACTGGGTCGCGCAGCCGGCGCTGGTGCTGGTGCAGGGGGACGACGCGCCCTACCGGGCCGCGGTGCAGCGCCTGGGCCTGGCCGCCGAAGTGCTGCCGCTGGCGGGCAGCACGGGGCACTGGCTGTGCGACCCGCTGCTGCTGGCCGCGGCCGGCGCGCGCATCGCCACCAGCAAGCGCGCCGGCTTCGAGCGCCTCGCCGCCACCTGGCAGGAGCGCAACGCGGCGCGTTTCGCCGAGGCGATGCGGCTCGTGGCCGGCGAACTGGCGCGGGCCGCGCGCGACGCGGAGGAAGTGGGCAGCGCGCCCGCGAGCCTGCGCCAGCTGGTGAGCACGGCGGACCGCGAGGCGGCGCAGCAGGCGCGCGAGGCCGCGCGTTCGGCGCTGCTGCAGCGGCTGCACGCCGGCGAGGCGACGCTGTTCGGCGAGCTGGTGCGCCTGCACCGCACCGGGGCGCCGCTGGCCACCTTGCCGGCCACGCGCATGGAAGGCGGCTTCAGCGAGCAGCAGACGGTGGACACGCCGCAGGCCGGCATGGCGGGCGCGGCGACCGGCGCCGCCATGGGCGCCGGCATCGACCTGATCACGGGCGGCCTCACGCTCGGCGCGGCGACCGCGCTGGGCGCGATGATCGGCGGCGGTGCCGCCTACGTGGCCGCGGCCTGGAAGAACCGCGGCAGCGCCAGCGGCCAGCCGCAGGTGCAGCTCGGGGACGAACTGCTGCAGGCGTTCACGGAAAGCCTGCTGCTTGCCTACCTCGCCGTCGCGCACCGCTCGCTGGAGGCAGGCGAGGGCGCGGCCCCGCCGGCCTGGCGCAGCGAGGTCGTGGCGGCGGTCGCGGCGCGGCGCGGGGAGCTGGCGGCGCTGTGGAAGCAGCTGCGCGAGGAGCGCGACCCGGGCGCGGCGATCAGCGCGCTCGCGCAGGAGCTGGAAGGGATCGGCCGGGGGGTACTGGGTCGCATCTGAGGGCGCGGCCCACGGTGGGGTTCGCGCTGCTCACCTGCCGCGGCCTGCGGCCGCGCCACCCTACGAGGAAGCGCGGAGCCCGTACGGTGGCGGCGGCAAGGAGGAAGGTGGGAAATCGCCGAGCCCGTAGGGTGGCGGCGGCAGATGCCGCCGGAAGGTGAGCGGAGCGAACCCCACCGCAGCATCAACCCTGCTTCGCCGCGGCGGCGGCCCGCAGCAACTCCTCCACCGCCGGCAGCTCCGCCGGCTTGGTGAGGTGCCGGTCGAAGCCGGCCTCGCGCGTGCGCTGGCGGTCGTCCTGCGTGCCCCAGCCCGTGAGGGCCACCAGCAGCGTCTTCTGCATGCCGGGCAGGAGGCGCAGGCGGCGGGCCACGTCGTAGCCCGTCATGTCCGGCAGGCCGATGTCCAGGAACACGACATCCAGCGGCTGCGACTGCGCGACCTGCAGCGCCTCGGCGCCGGTGTGCGCGATGTGGGCCGCGTGGCCCTCGATGTCCAGGAGCACGCCCAGGCTTTCGGCGGCGTCGGTGTTGTCGTCCACGACCAGCACCTGCAGCTGGTCGGCCCGCGAGGGCGCGTCGGTGGGGTTCATGGCGGCTTTCACCTCCGAATCTGCGGCGAGCAGGGGCAGGCGGACAGTGAACGTGCTGCCCTGGCCCGTGCCCGCGCTGCTGGCCGACACGCTGCCGCCGTGCAGGGCCACCAGGCTCTGCACCAGCGACAACCCGATGCCCAGTCCCCCCTGCGGCTTGGCCGCGCCGCCGGGGACCTGGGCGAACATCTCGAATACCTTGTCCAGTGCGTCCGGGGCGATGCCGACGCCGCTGTCGGTCACCGACAGCACGGCCTCGCCGCCTTCCACCCGCACCTTCAGGGCGATGCGGCCGCCCTGGGGCGTGTACTTGGCCGCGTTGTTCAGCAGGTTGCTGACGACCTGCGCGATGCGCGTCGGGTCCGCGTCCATGGGCAGGGGCCGCGGCGGGACTTCGACCGTCAGCTTGTGCCCGGCGGCATCGATCACGGAAGCGCTGGTTTCCACCGCGGTGGCGACCACGTCCTTCAGATCGATGTGCTGCCGGCGCAGCTCCACCTTGCCGGTGCTGATGCGCGCGACGTCCAGCAGGTCGTCCACGAGGTGCACCATGTGCTGCACCTGCCGCTCCATCATCTGGCGGGTCTTCTCCAGCAGCTCCGGCTGCGAGGAGCCCATGCGCATCAGGTGCAGCCCGTTGGACAGCGGCGCCAGCGGGTTGCGCAGCTCGTGCGCGAGCGTGGCGAGGAACTCGGTCTTGCGGCGGTTGGCCTGCGCCAGTTCCTCGTTCAGGCGGCGCAGGTCCTGCTCGGCGAGCAGCCGCTGCGTGATGTCGGAAAAGAGGATCGCCACCAGGTCGCTGCCGGGCCGGCCGAGGCGCGTCGCATAGACGTCGAACCAGCGGTTCATGGCCTTCGCGTCCTCGACGAAGCGCGTGGCCTCGCCGGTGCGGGCCACCTGGTCGTAGAGGCCGAACCAGCGCGTGTCGTGGTTCGGCACCAGCTCGCGGATCGTCTTGCCGACCGCGTCGCGCAGGCCGGTGTGCATGGCGAAGGCCTCGTTGGCCTCCTCGAAGCGGTAGTCGCGCACCTGGCCGTCGGGGGCGCGCAGCAGCTTGACGACGCAGAAGCCCTCGTCGATCGACTCGAACAGGGCGCGGTAGCGCTCCTCCTTCGCCTCCAGCCGCTGCTCGAAGTCGCGCCGCTCGCGCAGGCGCAGTTCCTCCTTGCTGCGATAGAGCTCGACGAAGACGCCGACCTTGGCCTTCAGCACCTCGGAGCGCAGCGGCTTGGCCAGGAAGTCCACCGCGCCGAGCGCGTAGGCGGACAACTGGGCCTCGTCGGGGTCGTCGCCCGCCGTGACGAACAGGATGGGGGTGAAGCGCGAGCGCGGACGGGAGCGGATCTGGCGCGCCACCTCGAAGCCGTCCATGCCCGGCATGCGCACGTCCAGCAGCACGGCGGCGAAGTCCTGCTGCTCCAGCGCGGCGAGCGCCCTCGGCCCGGATTCGGCGCGCACGAGGTCGACGCCGAGCGGGTCGAGCGCGGCCTCCAGCGCGAGCAGGTTGGCGGGCTGGTCGTCGACGAGCAGGACGTGGGCGGTGATGGCGGTGTGGGGCACGGCTTGGCAAACCCGGTCACGCCCGGGCACGGCCGCAGTCTAAGCTCCGGCGCAGCTGCGCGGGGCCGGGCGCGCGCGTTGGCGGATTTGTCTGGCGCGCATGACGGACAAGACCGCCGCCGCGCATCGCACCCGTCCTACGCCGTGCCCGCGCGCGCAGCAAAAAGGGCCGGCAGGCCGGCCCTCGCAACCCTTGCGGGAGACTTCCCTTATTGCTTCTTCTCGGCGACCTTGTCGGCGTCGTCGCGGTCCGGCGCGGGCGTGACCTCCACCTTCGGCAGCGTCACGGTTTCCTTCTGCGCGTGGACGTCGACGTCGGGCACGGTCACTTCCTTCTCCGTGGTGGTCACGTCCACCTTGGGCGCGTCGACGTCGTACTTGGGCAGCGTCACGTCGCCTTCCTGGGTCTTGGAGACCTCGTACTTCGGCACGTCGACGTTGCCTTCCTGGGTCTTCTGCACGTCGCAGCCCGCGAGGAGCATGGAAGTGGCGGACACGAGGCCGGCGATCACGAAAGCGGTTTTACGCATGGCAATGGACTCCCTTCGATGTGATGCCCTGCATTCTGGGGTGGGGTCCAAAGCCCGGCTGTAAGACCCGGACGCCTGCCACCGTCCGACGGCCGCCAGCGGCGGTGCTTCAGGTGCGCCTACGCGGCAGCGGCGTCAGGAGCGCGGTTCGTCGTCCTGCGGCGGGTCGCCCGGGCGGGCGGCGCCGCGCCGCTTCTCCAGCTTCTGCAGGGTTTCGAGCGCGCTCGCCGAACCCTCGCCGCTGTGGCGTTCGGCCGGCCAGGCCGGCTTCGGTTCCGCCTTCGGGGCGGGGCGGGCGGGCCAGGAACGTGGCGTGCGTTTCAAAACGGTCTTCCTGCAGGCTGCCTGCCGAATGTCCCTCGCGCGGCGCGGCGGTTTGTCGGATCGGCGATGCAGAAGCGGTAGGACAAGGCCGCATCCGGCCGGGCGCGGCTACCATGCGGCCCAGGAGGTGCCCCATGAAGAACGAGATCCCGGCCCAGGCCCAGGAACTGTTCCATGCGCGCGAGGTGCGGTCGCTGCGCAACGACCTGGCGCTGGCGCTGCGGGCCGCCGCCCACCACGGCCTGGGCGAAGGCGTGTGCAACCATTTCAGCATCGCGCTGCCGCAGCGGCCCGAATGGTTCCTGCTCAATCCGCGGGGACTGCACTGGGGCGAGGTGCAGGGGCACGACATCGTGCTCGTCGACGCCGAGGGCCAGCGGCTCGCCGGCGCGCACCCGGTCGAACCCACGGCGATGTTCATCCACGCCGCGGTGCACCGCATCGCCGGCAAGGCCTGCGTGCTGCACACCCACATGCCCTACGCGACGGCGCTCACGCTGACCGACCAGCGCGGGCCCGACACCACCCTGTCGCAGAACGCCATGCGCTTCCATGGCCGCATCGCGATCGACGACGCATACAACGGCCTGGCGCTCGACGCCGGCGAGGGCGAGCGCATCGCGCGCGCGATGCGCGGCGCCGACGTCGCCTTCCTGGGCAACCACGGCGTGATCGTCTGCGGCGAGAAGATCGCCTGGGCCTTCGACGACCTGTACTACCTGGAGCGCGCCTGCATGCACCAGGTGCTGGCGCAGTCCACGGGCCGGCCGCTGCGGCCCGTTCAGCCCGAGCTGGCGGCGCGCGTGGCGGCCCAGACGATGGGCGAGCGCATGCAGTCGGACCTGTTCTTCGACAGCCTGCGCCGCACGCTGCGCTGAGGCGCCGCCGCCAGCTGGAAGGCCGAGGGCTCGATCGCGTAGAGCAGCAGGCGGCGCGGCCGCGCTTCCTCGAAGCGGTCGCCGGCCTGCAGGACCACGTCGCGCGGGTCGCCGTCCAGCGTGAGCCACAGGCAACCGGCCGTGCACAGGATGCGCGCTCCCGACGCGTCGGGGATCTCGAAGAGCTGCCGGGCGGGCAGCGAGACGGTCGGTCCGGGTTCCATCGCGAGCTCCTTTGCATGCACGATGCGAATCAATATACTGGCCGCTCCCTGACTCACGAAGCGGCGGATTTGCATGTCTGGCATGCATGAACGGAATGCGAACACGGCGGCCCTGCCGCGTTCGCGGCAGCTGCGGCTGGACCTGCTGCACACCTTCGAGGCGGCGGCGCGCCACCTGAGCTTCACGCGCGCGGGGGCCGAGCTGTTCCTGTCGCAGTCGGCCGTGAGCCGCCAGGTGCAGCAGCTCGAGGAAAGCATCGGCGCGCCGCTGTTCGAGCGCCGCCACCGCGCGCTCGCGCTCACCGAGCCGGGCCGGATCATGCGCCGTGCCGTGGAGGACAGCCTGGAGCGCCTGCGCGATGCCGCCGCGCGCGTGCGCAGCAGCGCCGGCCGCCAGCAGCTCACGCTGACCTGCACGCCCGGCTTCGCGGCCTTCTGGCTGATCCCGCGGCTCGCCCGCTTCACCGCGGCCCATCCCGACGTGGACGTGCGCATCTCCGCGACGCTCGACCTGCTGGACCTGGAACGGCGCGGCGTCGACGTCGCCGTGCGCTTCGTCCCGAGCGGCGAGGGGCAGGGGCCGCTGCTGTTCGAGGAGGAGGTGCAGCCGATGTGCGCGCCGCAGCTCCTGCGCGATCCGGCCCGGCCGCTGAAGACGCCGGCCGACCTCGAGCGCCACACCCTCCTGACGGTCCAGATGCAGGACGGCCCGCTCACCGTCGACTGGGAACCCTGGCTGCGGCTGATGGGACAGGAGGCGCTGCCCATGGCCCACAGCCTGCGCTTCACGCTGTACGGCGAGGCCGTGGCCGCCGCCGTCGCAGGGCAGGGCGTGGTCATCGGGCGGCTGCCGCTGCTGGCGGACCTGGTGCGGCAGAAGAAGCTGGTCGCGCCCTTCCGCAGCCCCGCAGCCTCGCGCCGCGGCTACTTCGTCACCCTCGCGCCGCAGGCGGCGCACAACCCGAGCGCGCGCGCCTTCGCCGACTGGCTGGTCGCCGAGGCGCGACAGGCGGGCGCGCCCGCCCTCGCAAGGAGAAGCTGATGGCAACGCTGCACCAGGCATTCGAAGTCCGGGCCGCCGCCGACGCGGCCTGGGCGCTGCTGCGCGATTTCGGCGGGCTCACCCGCCTCGCGCCCGGGTTCGTCACCGCCTGCACGGTGGAAGAGGAGGGGCAGGTCCGCCTGGTCACCTTCGCCAACGGCTTGCAGGCGCGCGAGCGGCTCGTGACGCTGGACGACGCGGCGCACCGCCTCGTCTACACCGTGGTCGGCGGGCGCACGACGCACTACAACGGCGTGGTCGAACTGCAGGCCCTGGGCGCGGACCGCTGCCGCTTCGCCTGGACCGTCGACCTGCTGCCCGACGCGCTCGCGCCCGCTATCGGGCAGATGATGCGGCAGGGGGCGGAGGCGATGCGGCAGGGACTGACGCCACCGGCTCGCTAGCCGCGCCCGACCAGCCCTGGCCGACGCGGTAGCGCGCCACCTGCATCTCGTTGGCGCGGAAGCCGCTGGGCCATTGCGCCAGCACGTTGCCCGCCTCGTCCATCTCCAGGCGCGGCGCCTCCTTTCCGGGCGGCGTGCCGCTCACGGCGGGCCGGGGCAGGGCGCCCGGCAGCACGTCGGGCCGGGTCCAGGCGCTGCCGTCGAAGCGGCTGTAGCGCAGGCTGTGGATGTTGCCGACCGTGTGGTGCCACACGGCCATGGCGCTGCCGCGCCCGTTGCCGGCGACGCGCGCGTCGCTGGACTCGCCGTAGATCTGCTCCAGCGGCTTTGCCGGCGTCCAGCCGCCGCCGCGCGTCCAGGCGGAGGCCTGCACGGTGCCCCCCTCCAGCCAGACGGCGACGGCCGCTTCATCGCCGGTGCGCGCCACCTGCGGCTGCGCTGCCGCGGGGGCGGGCGGGGGCGGGATCGGCTCGGCGTCGGCGAGCGAGCCTTCCGCGGGCGGGGCGGAGCCGCCCATGACGGCGGCGTGCTTCCCGTCGGCGCCATCGCGGCATCCGGCAAGCGCGCCGACGGCGGCGAGCACGAGGGCGCAGACGACGGCTCTCCCGCGCATGCTGTCCACCGGCTTCAGCCGCTCTTGCGCCGGGTCGCCGGCTTGGCGCTTGCGCGGGCCGTGGTGCTCGTCTTGCGGGCCGCGGCCTTTTTCAGCGGGGCGGCTTCGTCGTTGGCGGCCGCTTCCTCGCGCCGCGCCGCCTTCTTCCCCGCCGGCGCGGGCGCGGCATTGCCCTTGAGGCTGCGCCGCAGCAGCTCGGTCAGGTCGATCACCTCCGCGCCCGCGCCGGCCTCTTCCTCGCCCGGCAGCGGCGCCACCGTGCGCAGGCCGCCTTCGCGCGACTTGCGTTCGACCAGCTCCATGAGCTTGTCGCGGAACTCGTCGTGGAACAGGTCGGGCTGCCAGTCGCCCGCCATCGCCTCGACCAGCTGCTCCGCCATCTTCAGTTCCGCGGCGCTGACCTTCACGTCGTCGCCCGGCCACCCGAGTCCGGCGGTGTCGCGCACCTCCTCCGACCAGCGCAGCAGGTTCAGCACCAGGCCGTCGCCGTGGGGCAGCAGCATCGCGAGGTGCTGCTTGGTGGAGATCACCACGCGCGCGAGGCCCACCTTGCCGGTGCGCTCCAGCGTCTCGCGCAGCAGCGCGAACGGTTTCTGGCCGCCCTTGCCGCCCGGGCTCACGTAGTACGGCTTGTGGAAGAAGACGCTGGGGACCTGCTCGCGCTCGACGAAGGCCTCGATGTCGATGGTCTGCGTGGAGCGGGGCAGGGCTGACTTGATCTCGTCCGGCGTGAGGACGACGAACTGGTCCTTCTCGACCTCGAAGCCCTTCACGATCTCCTCGCGGGGCATGGCCTCGCCCGTGGCCTTGTTGACCTGCCGGTTGCCCACGCGCGTCATGGTGGACTTGTCCAGCAGGTTGAACTTCATGCGGGATTCGGCGGTCGCGGAGTGCAGCGTCACCGGGATGTGGACCAGCCCGAAGCTGATCGCCCCCTTCCAGAGCGTGCGTGAACTTGTGGGTGCGGGCATGGGCTTTCCTTGGTCAGCCCATCCACGGTAGGGGAGCGGCCGCGCCGCCCCTGTAGGACGGCGCAGCGAGCGGGTGCAGGGCGTGCCTGCACCCGGGCCGGGTCAGCTGCCGCCCTTGTGCGCGCGCTTGCCGGGGTTCTTCTTGCTGCGCGTGGCCGTGCCGCGCTCGCGGCTGATCTTCTGGCCCGTGCCTTCCTTGGCGATGCGGTAGCCCTCGGCGGTCTTCGGTGCCGGCGTGCGCTTGCGGTCGGCCTCGGTGACGATCTTGTTGCCCATGAATCGATTTCCAGGTGAATGCTGTTGCGAAGCTACGGACAATACACCACGCCGCCCTGCTGGACGCACGGGCCGGCCGGGCCGGGCACGGCGGGAAGCACGTGTCGCAGGTGCGTACCGTCATTCGTCCAGCAGCCGGAAGGGTCGCAGGTGGCCGGCAGGGCCGGGCGCTCGATGGCCACGGCCGGGGGTGGCAGCACCGGCGCGGGCAGCGGCGCGGGCGGCACCGGCACGGTGACCTGCGGCGGCGCCACGACCTCCGGTGCACGCGCGACGCGCCCGGGCCGCGCGGGCGGCGTCGCGCTTCCGAGGCAGGTTCCCGCCGCGGCGGACCGCAGCGCCTCGATGCGTGCCGCGCTCGCGCCGCCCTCGCGCGCCGCCTGCAGGCTGGCGAGCGCCGCGCCGCAGGCGGGCGACTTCAGCGGGTCGTCCTGCGCGAAGGCCGCGGCGGCGGCGCCTGCGAGGATCAGCGCGAGGGCGGTCTTCATGGTCTGCATCGCGGGCTTGTCCGACACGGGTGGGGCGGGCCGCTGGCTAATTTTGCGGCATGAAGTCCCGTGACACGCGCCCCAGCCACGCCAAGCTCGGCGAGCGGCCGACCTCCTCGGTGCCGGCCCAGCCGGATGCGGGCGAGAACTCCGCGAGCACCATCATCGAGGCGCCGCAGGGCCGCAGGAAGGATCCGCTGGACGCGCATGATTTCCCGGACGGCGGCGGCAGCGGCGGCGCCGAAGCTTTCCGCCGCGAGCGTACCAAGCCCTAGGGCTTCTCGTGCCCCGCTCCGGGCGCGTCCTTGTCCTTCAGGTATCCCGCCTGATTGATGCCCTTGCTGGCGCGGCCTTCATTCTCCACGTCCCGGCTGAGGTCGTCCGGCGGCTGGCCGGAAGCGCCTTCGGTGGGTCGGCGTTCCTGCGGGCGGCCGGCGGCTTCCGCCACTTCCGGGGGATGGGTGTCGCCGGTGGCCTTGGTGTTGTCCTTCGCGTCGGGCATCGTTTCGCTCCTGTCCTGGTGTTCCCGCCAATCTAGGCCCGCCGGCGCGCCGCTTCTGTAGGATGGCTCCGCCCATGAAAATCGCCACCTTCAACGTCAACGGCGTGAAGACGCGGCTCGCGCACCTGCTGCGCTGGCTGGAGCGCGAGCAGCCGGACGTCGCCTGCCTGCAGGAGCTGAAGGCGATGGACGAGGCCTTCCCCGTCGCCGAGATCGAGGCGGCCGGCTACCACGCGCTGTGGCAGGGCCAGCGCTCCTGGAACGGCGTGGCCATCCTCGCCCGCGGCGTGCAGCCGGTGGAAGTGCGGCGCGCGCTGCCCGGCGACCCGGAGGACACGCAGAGCCGCTACCTGGAAGCCGCCATCGACGGCGTGATCGTCGGCTGCCTGTACCTGCCCAACGGCAATCCGCAACCCGGGCCGAAGTTCGACTACAAGCTCGCCTGGTTCGAGCGCCTCATCGCGCACGCGGCGACGCTCGTCGGCTCGGGCCATCCCGTGGTGCTGTGCGGCGACTACAACGTGGTGCCCACCGATTTCGACATCTACAACCCGCGCTCCTGGCGCAAGGACGCGCTGCTGCAGCCCGAGACGCGCGCCTGCTACGAACGGCTGCTGGCCCAGGGCTGGACCGACGCGATCCGCCACCTGCATCCCGATGCGCCGATCTACACCTTCTGGGACTACTTCCGCCAGCACTGGCCGCGCAACGCCGGCCTGCGCATCGACCACCTGCTGCTGAACCCGGTGCTGGCGCCGGCCCTGCGTGCGGCGGGCGTGGACACGTGGGTGCGCGGCGAGGAGAAGGCGAGCGACCATGCCCCAGCCTGGATCGAACTGGACCTGGCCGGCGCGGCGAAGGCGCGGCCGCGCCGCCGCTGACGAGCTTAGGCAAATTCCCTAGCAGCTCGGCCATTTTTCCTAACGCGCTGCGGCCGAGCGCATGGTTTCATCTGGTTACGTCGTAGGGGAACCAGATGGAAACGATCCAGGAACACGCGCTCCTGCTGGAAGCGCTCTCGGACAAGGTGCTGCACCAGCTGCCGCCGGCCGTTTGGAAAGGACTCTTCCTGGGCGCCGAGCGCGACAGCATCCGCTTCGAGCAGCGGCACCTGACGCTCGTCTGCGCCGACGTCGACGTGCCCGCCGGCAAGCCGGGCGGGGCCGCCGAACGGCTGTACCAGGCGGTGCAGCGACTGAACACGCGGCACAACGGCCGGCTCGACCCCTACGGCCACGAGACGGTCCTGGCGACCTTCGAGAACCCCGGCGCCGCCGTGCGCATGGCGATCGAGCTGCAGCGCACCGCCGAAGGAGTGGCCCTGCGCATCGGCGTCGTCAGCGGGGTCTGCACGCTCGCCTACTTCCGCGTCCAGGGCCGCCTGTGGTGCACGCCGCTGGGCACGCAACCGGAGCGCGCCGCGCAGGTGGCCGCCTCCGCATCGGTCGGGGGCATCGTGATCTCGCCGGAAACCTACGGCCCGCACGAAGGCCGCGCGCGCCTGCAGGCCGATGCCGATGCGCCGGATTTCGAGGACTCCGAGCTCGACCTGTCGACCCTCGCCTGGGAAACGGAAGCCGACGGCATCGACATCCGCTGCTAGCGATTCACTTCAAAAAGTCGCAAGCGACTTTTTGAAGTGGTTCAGCATGTGTGAGAAGGACCGGCGAAGCCGGATCCTTCTCACAAGGGGAACCGCGCTGCATGTTATTCCGCGCGGTTCTCGCCCGGCGGGCAGCTTGGAGCTGCCCGCCTCGAAGACTGCGCGGAATAATATGCAGCGCAGTCTTCATCCGCGGAATCCGCCCTCTTCCAGGAAGCGCTCCTCTTCCGCCGTACTCGTTCGACCCAGCACCGCGTTGCGGTGCGGGAAGCGGCCGAAGCGCGCGACGATGTCGCGATGGTGGCGCGCGAAGCGCAGCGTGTCCCCGCCCAGGGCTTCGCTCAACGCGACACAGCGCTCCAGGTCGGGCAGCTGCTCCGAATGCATGAACGGCAGGTAGAAGAAGCCGCGCAGCGCCGGCTCGACCTGCTCGTCGAAGCCGGCCCGCACGGCCGCATCGGCGGCGGCGCGCGCCTGCGCATCGGTCGCGTACATGCGCGGCGTCCCGCGGAAGGCGTTGCGCGGGAACTGGTCCAGCAGCAGCACCAGCGCCAGCGCGCCTTCGGCGTTGTCCGCCCAGGATGCCAGCGCGCCCGACGCGGCCGCTTCGTGCGCGGCCAGGAAGCGTTCCCTCAGCAGGGCATCGAAGGCCGGATCCGGGCGGAACCAGCGGCCGGGGCCGGCTTCGCGCCAGAAATCGAGCAGTTCACGGGCCAGTGGCTCCAGCATGGCCGCAGCTTAGCGCCGGGCAACGAAAAGCGGGGCCGAGGCCCCGCATGACAGGCACGTGGCGGGGTCAGCGCTGGCCGCCCTGGTTGCCCTGGTTGCCCTGGTTGCCGCCGCCCTGGGACGAGGAGCGCTGCTGCTGGCCTTGCGAGGCCTGGCCGCGGTCCTGTTGTTCCTGCGAGGACGGGTTGCGCTGTTGTTGCGAGGCCTGCCCGCGCTCGGACTGGCCCGGCTGGCCGGACTGGCCGCTGTTGCTGCCCTGGTTCATGCCCCCGCCTTGCTGCTGGCGCTGCTGGCCGCCCTGCGAGGCCTGGCTGCGCTCCTGCTGGTCCTGTTGCTGTTGGCGATTCTGGTCTTGCCCTTGAGCCATCGATTCTCTCCTTGTCGGTTGCGGGAGGGCCGGTGTGCACCGGTCCGACAACCAATGTAAGAACGCGCGTGCGTCGCGCACGTCGGACGGGGGCCCCAGGGGTGTAGGAGATGGCCTGCGTGCGGCAGATGGCTGGGCCGTGGCGCGCGGCCGGTCCTACAGCGGGGCGGCGGCGCTGCTTGCAGCCGCGGGCAGGCAGGTTGCCTAGATTGCGTCATGAGCACTGAAACCAGCATCGGTCCCGCCCCCGACCGGGGCGGCAACGAGGACCACGGCAACGCCGACGGCTGCGGCAACAAGACGCTGGGCGACCATGCCGAGCAGCAGGCGCCGGCGGGCGCCGGGATCGTCGGCGAAGCGGGCGCGCAGGTGCCCGCCGGCGTGCCGGGCGCGCGCCCGCGTCCCGAGGTGAAGAAGGGCGCCGACGCGTATCCCGACGGACCCAACGTCGAGGACAGTCCCTGGGAACTCGACGCCGCGCGCGGCAAGCTGCCCAAGGACCGCTGACGGCGGCGGCACGCGCTCGTTGCGCGCGCAACGTTGCGGCGCTATAGTTGCGCCCGCAACGAAAAGGAGCCAGCGTGGGGCCAGCCCAGCCGCTGCCGGACGGCATTCCGGTGCTCATCGCCGGCGGCGGGCCGGTCGGCCTGACGCTCGCCGCGCTGCTGGCGCGGCAGGGCATCCGCAGCCTCGTGGTGGAGGCCGACGCCGGCTACTGCACCGGCAGCCGCGCCATCTGCATCTCGCGGCGCTCGCAGGAGATCCTCTGGACGGCGGGCGCCGGCGCGGCGCTGGCGGCCAAGGCGCTGCCCTGGACCGGCGGGCGCAGCTACTGGCGCAACCAGGAGGTGCTGCACTTCCGGATGCCCAGCGAACCCACCGAGCGCTTCGCGCCGATGGTGAACATCCAGCAATACCACGTGGAGGCCTTCGTGCACGGGGCGCTGCAGCGCGTGCCGGAGCTCGTGCAGGTGGCCTGGTCCGCGCGCGTGGCGGCCGTGCGGCCGCAGGGCGATGGCGTGGAAGTCGAGGTGGAGGATGCGTCGGGCCGCAGGCGCATCCGGGCCGACTGGCTGGTCGCCTGCGACGGCGGCCGCAGCACGGTGCGCGAGCAGCTCGGGCTGCAGTTCGAGGGCACGCAGTACGAGGGGCGCTACGTCATCGTCGACATCGTGCAGGAGACGAAGCGGCCGGTGGAGCGGCTCGCCTGGTTCGATCCGCCGTCGAACCCCGGATCCACGCTGCTGATGCACCGGCAGCCCGACGGCGTGTGGCGCATCGACTACCAGCTGCGCGACGACGAGGACGCCGAGGAGGCGCTCAAGCCCGGGAACATCGGGCCGCGCGTGCAGAGCCACCTCGCGATGATCGGCGAGGACGCGCCCTGGAAGATGCTGTGGGCGTCCATGTACAACGCCAAGTGCCTGACGCTGCCCGCGTACCGCCAGGGCCGCGTCCTGTTCGCCGGCGATGCGGCGCACCTGGTGCCGATCTTCGGCGTGCGCGGCCTCAACTCCGGTCTGGACGACGCAGCCAACCTCGCGTGGAAGCTGGCCCTCGTGCTGGAAGGCGGCGCCGACGCCGCGCTGCTGGACTCGTACTCGCAGGAGCGCGTGCAGGCCGCGCGCGAGAACATCGCCTACGGCGCCAAGAGCACCGAGTTCATGGCGCCGCCGGACTTCGCCTTCCGGCTGATGCGCGAGGCGACGCTGCGCCTCGCGCCCGACGAACCGGCCGTGCGCTCGCTGATCAACCCGCGCCAGTCGGCGCCGGTCGCCTACGCGGACTCGCCCCTGAACGGGCCGGAGCAGGGGGAGTGGGCGAGCGCCCAGGCCGCGCCCGGCCAGCCCGCGCCGGAGGCGCTGCTGCAGGGCGCGCAGGGGGCGTTCCACCTCACGCAGTGCTTCGGCACCGCGTTCACCTGCCTGGTATTCGGCGACGGCGCGCTGCCGCAGGCCGTCGCCGGGCTCGCCTCGCATGGCGTCGCCGTGCTCGACATCGCGCCGGAAGCGGACGTGCACGGGCAGGCGCGGGCACGCTACGGCCTGCCGGGGGAGCGCGCCACGGGCCTGGTGCTGGTGCGCCCGGACGGCTACGTGATGGGACGCTGGCGCGGGCTGGACCCGGCGCCGGTGCTGGCCTGCCTGGCGCAGAAGGGACTGAAGCCATGACCGATGCCGACCTGGACCGCAGCTACACGGCCCTGTGCCAGGCCCTGGGCGAAGTGGGCGCCGAGCGCAGCCAGCTGCTGCTCGCGATGGTGGCGCTGGCCTTGATGGCGAAGGCGGCCGACGCCGACGAAGTGCTGGCGCTGGTGGCGCGCTCGCGCGAGCGCTGCCTGCAGGACTGAAGATGGCCGCGCGCCCGGCCACGCTGCCGCTGGACCAGTTCCTGACCTACCGCCTGCACCAGGTCAACAAGATCACCGACAAGGCGAGCACGGACGCGTATGCGGGCGAGCTCGGCCTGGCCGTCGGCGAGGCGCGCTGCCTCGCCGCCATCGGCAACTTCGCGCCGCTGTCGGTGAACCAGCTCGCGGCGCGCGCCAACCTCGACAAGGCGCAGGCCAGCCGCGCGGCGCAGGCGCTGGTGGAGCGCGGCTGGGTGCGCAAGGAGGCGAGTCCCACCGATGCGCGCGGCGTGGTGCTGCAGCTGAGCGCCGAAGGCAGGCGCTGGTGGACGCGGGTGATGCGCGTGATCGCCAGGCGCAACGAGGAGATCTTCGGCTGCCTCAGCCGCACGGAGCAGGAGACGCTCGCGGCCATGCTGGAGCGGGTCGTGGAGCACGCCCGCGGCTGAGTCAGGTCAATGACCGGCCGGGTGCGGCGCCGGGGGAGAGTCCCTACAATCCCGGGTCCCCCATGAACGCCCCCCTCGACGTCTCCTTCTTCGCCCGCGCCGCCAAGCCGCTGACCAGCTACCGCAAGTACTGGGCGCACCGCTTCGGGCCCGCGCCCTTCCTGCCCATGAGCCGCAGGGAGATGGAGGCGCTCGGCTGGGACAGCTGCGACATCGTCCTCGTCACCGGCGACGCCTACGTCGACCATCCCAGCTTCGGCATGGCGGTGATCGGGCGGGTGCTGGAGGCGCAGGGCTTCCGCGTGGGCATCATCGCGCAGCCGGACTGGCAGAGCGCGGAGCCCTTCAAGGCGCTGGGCAAGCCCAACCTGTTCTGGGGCGTGACCGCCGGGAACATGGACTCGATGATCAACCGCTACACGGCGGACCGGAAGCTGCGCAGCGACGACGCGTACACGCCCGGCGACATGGGCGGCAAGCGTCCGGACCGCGCCGCGATCGTCTACAGCCAGCGCTGCCGCGAGGCGTACAAGGACGTGCCGATCATCCTGGGCGGCATCGAGGGCAGCCTGCGCCGCATCGCGCACTACGACTACTGGTCCGACAAGGTGCGCCACAGCATCGTGCTGGACTCCAAGTGCGACCTGCTGCTGTACGGCAACGCGGAGCGCGCCCTGGTGGAGATCGCCCACCGCCTCGCCGCGCGCGAGCCCGTCGAGGACATCACCGACGTGCGCGGCACCGCGTTCGTGCGGCGCGCCACGCCCGAAGGCTGGTTCCAACTCGACTCCACCAGCGTCGACACGCCGGGCCGCGTAGAGGAACACGTCAACCCCTACATGACCATCGCCGACCAGGCGAAGGCCAAGGGCCAGTCCTGCTCGAAGGACGACTCTCCTTCACTCCCTCTCCCGCTCGCGGGAGAGGGCCGGGGTGAGGGCGGCGGCGCTGCACCCATCCAGTTCGTCCCCAACCCCCACGTCAAGCTCAAGCCCCCGCCGCGCGACCTCAGCGTCATCCGCCTGCCGTCCTTCGAGGCCGTGAAGTCCGACCCGGTCCTCTACGCCCACGCCAACCGCGTGCTGCACCTGGAGACCAACCCGGGCAACGCGCGCGCGCTGGTGCAGGCGCACGGCGAGCGCGACGTCTGGCTGAACCCGCCGCCGATCCCGCTGACGACGGCGGAGATGGACCACGTGTTCGGCCTGCCGTACGCACGCGCGCCGCACCCGGCGTACGGGAAGGCGAAGATCCCCGCCTGGGAGATGATCCGCTTCTCGGTCAACATCATGCGCGGCTGCTTCGGCGGCTGCACCTTCTGCTCGATCACCGAGCACGAGGGCCGCGTGATCCAGAGCCGCAGCGAGGATTCCATCATCCGCGAGGTCGAGGAGATCCGCGACAAGGTGGAAGGCTTCACCGGCGTGATCTCGGACCTCGGCGGCCCCACGGCCAACATGTACCGCATCGGCTGCAAGTCGCCCGAGATCGAGGCCGCCTGCCGCAAGCCCAGCTGCGTCTTCCCGGGCATCTGCCAGAACCTGAAGACCGACCACGGTCCGCTGGTGAAGATCTACCGCCGCGCCCGCGCCCTGAAGGGCGTCAAGAAGATCCTGATCGGCTCCGGCGTGCGCTACGACCTCGCGATCCAGTCGCCCGAGTACGTCAAGGAGCTGGTGCAGCACCACGTGGGCGGCTACCTGAAGATCGCGCCCGAGCACACGGAGGAGGGCCCGCTCTCCAAGATGATGAAGCCCGGCATCGGCAACTACGAACGCTTCAAGCAGATGTTCGAGAAGTTCTCGGCGGAGGCGGGCAAGGAGCAGTACCTGATCCCGTACTTCATCGCGGCCCACCCGGGCACGAGCGACGAGGACATGATGAACCTGGCGGTCTGGCTCAAGCGCAACGGCTTCCGCGCCGACCAGGTGCAGACCTTCTATCCCAGCCCGATGGCGACGGCCACGGCCATGTACCACTCGGGCAAGAACACGCTGCGCAAGGTCACGCGCGCGAGCGAGGGCGTGGACATCGTGCGCGGCGAGCGGCGCCGGCGCCTGCACAAGGCCTTCCTGCGCTACCACGACCCGAACAACTGGCCGCTGCTGCGCGAGGCCCTCAAGTCCATGGGCCGCGCCGACCTGATCGGGAACGGCAAGCACCACCTGGTGCCCACCTGGCAGCCGCTCACCGACGGCAGCTACGCGAGCCCGCGCCGCAAGAACTCGACCGCGGCGCCGAAGAAGGGCCGCATCCTCACGCAGCACACGGGGCTGCCGCCGCGGCGGGCGAAGTAGGCCTCCCGCCATCCCCGCCTGCGCGGGATGACGATTACGGCATCGTGTGGATCGGCAGGTCGCGCTCGGCGGCGAGGCGGTCCAGTTCGGCGCGGGTGCGCGAGGCGAAGTATGCGGCGATCGCCGCATGGGTCTCCGGCGCGAACATCGTCTTCGCCCCCGCATGGGCGACGCCAGCCGCGGCGCACAAGGCCGCCGCGAAGTGCGGCTCCAGCGCCGCGACGGCGGCGCGGCCGTCGCGACACGGATAGATCCGGTAGCCCGCATGCGCGCCGCCGACGGAGCCCTCCGGCTGCGTGAGGCCCCAGCGCCGGGGCAGGGCGAGGTAGCCTGCCGCATCCGACAAGGCCACCTCCAGGTACAGGCCCTCGGCGGGCCGGCGCAGCGCCGCCTGCAGGACCGCTTCCGAGGCCATCAGCGATCCGCCCATGTCGGCATAGAGCGTCGCGGGCAGTTCCAGCGCGGGCACCAGCCCGTTGTCCGCCAGGTAGGTCAGGTCGTGTCCCGGCTCTTCCGCCCGCGCGCCCGGCGCGCCGACGATCGCGACCTGGCTGAGCGAAGGGTAGCGGGCGTGCAGTTCGTTCCAGCCCAGGCCGAGCTTCTGCAATGCGGAGGGGCGGAACGACGTGAGCAGCACGTCGCAATTCCCGAGCTCCGCGTGCAGCACGTCCTGGCCTGCAGCCGTCTTCAGGTCGGCGGGCAGCACCTCCACGCCTTCGTGCAGTTCGGCGTAAGCCGCCGGGTCGTAGTGCCCCATGGGGTCCCCCGTCGGCGGCTCGATCTTCCGGCAGGCGGCTCCCATGCGCCGGCAGCGCATCAGCGCCGCCGGCCCGGGGAGGTTGAGGGCGAGGCTGAGGATGCGCAGGCCGCGCAGCGGTTCGAAGCTCATCCCCGCATTGTCATGGCTACAACGGCAAGCCGACGTAGTTCTCCGCCAGCGAGGTCGACCCCGCCCGCGAGTTGACCAGGTAGTCCAGCTCCGCTTCCTGCAGCTTCTGCCCGATCGCGCCCTGGTCCGGGAACTTGTGCATCAGCGAGGTGAGCCACCAGGAGAAGCGCTCCGCCTTCCAGACGCGGCGCAGGGCGCGGTCGGAGTAGTGGTCCAGGCCGGCGTCGCTGCGCTCGCGGTAGTGCTCGATGAAGGCGGACGACAGGTACTTCACGTCCGAGGCGGCGAGGTTCAGTCCCTTGGCGCCGGTCGGCGGCACGATGTGCGCGGCGTCCCCGGCCAGGAACAGCCGGCCGAAGCGCATCGGCTCGGCGACGAAGCTGCGCAGCGGCGCGATGCTCTTTTCCAGCGAGGGGCCGGTCACCAGCTTCTCGCGCGCTTCCGGATCCAGCCGCAGCCGCAGCTCGTTCCAGAAGGCGTCGTCCGACCAGGCCTCCACCTTGTCCTCCAGCGGCACCTGCACGTAGTAGCGGCTGCGCGTGGGGCTGCGCATGGAGCACAGGGCGAAGCCGCGCTCCGTGTTCGCGTAGATCAGCTCATGGAACACCGGCGGCACGTCCGCCAGCAGGCCCAGCCAGCCGAAGGGATAGACCTTCTCGTACTCGGTGATCGCGTCCTTCGGCACGCTCGCGCGGCTGACGCCGTGGTAGCCGTCGCAGCCGGCGATGAAGTCGCAGGCGAGCTCGTGCTCCTCGCCGCCGTGGCGGTAGCGCACCACCGGCTGGCTGCCGTCGAAGTCGTGCAGGGTGACGCTGTCGCCGACCTCGTAGACGCTGGCGAGGCCGGCCGCGGCGCGCGCGGCCATCAGGTCGCGGGTCACCTCGGTCTGGCCGTAGACCATGACCGTCTTGCCGCCGGTGAGGCCGGGGAAGTCGATGCGGTGCCGCGCGTCCTTGAACAGCAGCTCGATGCCCTCGTGCACCAGGCCTTCCCTGTGCATGCGCTCGCCGACGCCGCATTCGTCCATCAGGTCCACGGTGACCTGCTCCAGCACGCCGGCGCGGATGCGGCCGAGCACGTAGTCGGGCGATTGCCGCTCGAGGATCACGTTGGCGATGCCGGCGCGGTGCAGCAGCTGGCCGAGCAGCAGTCCGGAGGGGCCGGCGCCGATGATGGCGACCTGGGTGCGTTGCTTCATGGGGATCTCCTGTCCGCGCCAGCTTAGGCGCTGCGGCCCCCGGAGAACAGGGGCGGGCGGCGGCCGCTGTGCGATGATCGGGCAAGCTGCGCGATGATCGCGCACGATCGCCATGAGCATCGCCCACGCGGACTACATCGCCGGCATGGCCAAGGGACTGGCCGTGCTGGAAAGCTTCGACACCTCGCGCCAGCGCCTGAACGCCACGCTGGCGGCCGAGCGTGCCGGCCTCACGCGCGCCGCAGCCCGCCGGCACCTGCTGACGCTGGCCCACCTGGGCTACCTGGAGACCGACGGCAGCTGGTTCTGGCTGGCGCCCAAGGTGCTGCGCTTCTCCGGCAGCTACCTGGCGTCGGCCCGGCTGCCGCGGGCGGTGCAGCCCACGCTCAACCGGCTTGCCGGCCTGACCGGCGAGTCGTACTCCGCCGTCGTCCTGGATGGCGACCACGTGGTGATCGTCGCGCGCAGCGGCACGGCGCTGCAGGCCTACGGCCTGCACCTGGGGGCGCGGCTGCCCGCGCACGCGACGTCCACCGGCCGCGTGCTGCTGGCCGCGAAGGGCCGCCGCGAATTCGGCGCCTGGCTCCGGGGCCGCGACCTGCAGCGGCTGACCGGCCACACGGTGGCGGACGCGCGCGCCTTCCGCGGCCTGATCGAGGAAGTGCGCCGGCAGGACTGGTGCTTCGCGGCCGAGGAGCACGAGCTGGGCGTGCATGCGCTGGCCGTGCCGCTGCGGGACATGGACGGGCGCACGGTGGCCGCGCTCAACGTCGTCACGTCGCCCCAGCGGCGGGACGTGCGGGCGCTGCAGAGCGACCTGCTGCCGCTGCTCCTGGAGGCGGCGCGGGAGCTGCGCGCGCTGCTGTAGCCCAAGCTTAGACCTGCCCAGCCATAAACAAACAACGAGATATTCGTTGCAGGAAGAAGGACCGGTCCCCACAATTCCCTTTCACCGTAGAAAGGGACAACCATGAGCACCTTGCGCCTGGGCGACACGGCCCCCGATTTCGTGCAGGAATCCACCGAAGGGACGATCCGCTTCCATGAATGGGCGGGCGATTCCTGGGTGGTGCTGTTCTCCCACCCCGCCGACTTCACGCCGGTGTGCACCACCGAGCTGGGCCTGACGGCCAAGCTGGCCGAGGACTTCAGGAAGCGCGGCGTGAAGGCGATCGCCGTGAGCGTCGATCCGGTGGAGTCGCACCACGGCTGGGTGAAGGACATCAACGAGACGCAGCTGTGCAACGTCAACTTCCCGATCATCGCGGACCCGGACCGCAAGGTCGCGACGCTGTACGACATGATCCACCCGAACTCGCTGGCCAACGCCACCGTGCGCAGCGTGTTCATCATCGACCCGAAGAAGACCATCCGCGCGACGCTGACCTATCCGGCGTCCACCGGCCGCAACTTCGACGAGATCCTGCGCGTGATCGACTCGCTGCAGCTGACCGACAGCCACAAGGTGGCCACGCCGGGCAACTGGAAGCAGGGCGACGACGTCGTCATCGTCCCCAGCATCACGGACCCGAAGGAACTCGCCGAGCGCTTCCCCAAGGGCTTCAAGGCCCTGCGTCCGTACCTGCGGATGACCCCGCAACCGAATAAATAGATCCCGCTGAAGACGAGCCGCACGACCCCGCATCGCGGGGCCGGCGGGCTCGCTTTGCCTCCTGATCATGAAAACGTCTCTCAAGGTTCTCCTCGCCTCCCTCGCCCTCGCCGCCAGCGGCCTCGCCTCCGCCCAGCAGTCGCTGCTGAACGCGTCCTATGACGTCGCGCGCGAGTTCTACAAGGACATCAACGCCGCCTTCGTGCCCTGGTACAAGAAGACCACGGGCAAGGACGTGAAGATCGAGCAGGCGCACGCCGGCTCGAGCGCGCAGGCGCGTGCCGTCGCCGACGGCCTGGACGCCGACGTGGTCACCATGAACACCACGACCGACATCGAGTTCCTGGCCGACCGCGGCGTCGTGGCCAAGGACTGGCAGAAGCGCTTCCCCGACAACGCGGCGCCCACCACGTCCACCATGCTGTTCCTGGTGCGCAACGGCAATCCCAAGGGCATCAAGGACTGGGACGACCTGGCGAAGCCCGGCGTGAAGGTGGTCGTCGTGAACCCGAAGACCGGCGGCAACGGCCGCTACGCCTACCTGGCCGCCTGGGGCTACGTGAAGAAGAAGGGCGGCACCGACGCCGAGGCGGCGGAGTTCGTCGCGAAGATGTACAAGAACGTCCCCGTGCTGGCGCGCGGCGGCCGCGACGCGACCACCGCCTTCCTGCAGCGGAACATCGGCGACGTGCTGGTGACCTTCGAGTCCGAGGTGGAGTCGGTCAACCGCGAATTCGGCGCCAACAAGGTGGACGTGGTCTATCCCTCCATCAGCATCGTCGCGGAGAACCCGGTCGCGGTGGTCGAGCGCACCGTCGCCAGGAAGGGCACGGGCGAACTCGCCAAGGCCTACCTGAACTTCCTGTACTCGGAAGAGGGCCAGGAGATCGCGGCGAAGCACAGCATCCGCCCGCGCAACGCCGCGGTGCTGAAGCGCCACCCCGACACCTTCAAGCCGGTCAAGCTGTTCACGGTGCAGGAGCTGTTCGGGTCGCTGTCGCAGGCGCAGAAGGTCCACTTCAACGACGGCGGCCAGTTCGACAAGATCTACACCGTCCGATAAGGCTCTCATGTCCGGCGCTCTCGCGGCGCCGCTGCCCGGCGCGGCGGCGGCGCCTTCCCCGTCCTCCTCGCGCGGCGGCAGCCGCAAGGTGCTGCCCGGCTTCCGGCTCACCCTCGGCTACAGCCTGTTCTACCTGTGCCTGGTCGTGCTGATCCCGCTGTCGGCGCTGGTGCTCAAGAGCTTCGGCCTCAGCTGGGACCAGTTCTGGGCCGCCGTCAGCTCGCCGCGCGTGCTGGCCTCCTACCGCCTCACCTTCGGCGCCTCGCTGATCGCCGCGCTGGTGAACGTGGTGTTCGGCCTCCTGGTGGCCTGGGTGCTGGTGCGCTATTCCTTCCCCGGCAAGCGCATCGTCGACGCGCTGGTGGACCTGCCGTTCGCCTTGCCGACGGCCGTCGCGGGCATCTCGCTCACGGCGCTGCTGGCCGGCAACGGCTGGATCGGGCAGTTCCTGGAGCCGCTGGGCATCCAGCTCGCGTTCAACCCCAAGGGCGTGGTGATCGCGCTGATCTTCATCGGGCTGCCCTTCGTGGTGCGCACGGTGCAGCCGGTGCTGGAGGAGTCGGAGCAGGAACTGGAGGAGGCCGCGATGTGCCTGGGCGCGACGCGCTGGCAGACCTTCGCGCGGGTGATCCTGCCTTCGATCGCGCCGGCGCTGCTGACCGGCTTCGCCATGGCCTTCGCCCGCGCGATCGGCGAGTACGGCTCGGTGATCTTCATCGCGGGCAACATGCCCATGGTCTCGGAGATCACGCCACTGATCATCATCGGCAAGCTGGAGCAGTACGACTACGCCGGCGCCACCGCCGTCGCCGTCGTGATGCTGCTGTTCTCTTTCGTGCTGCTGCTGGTGATCAATGCGCTGCAGGGGTGGCAGCGGAAGAGGGCGGGAGGCGCCTGACATGACCGACCTGACCCGCAAGCGCATCGCCACTACCGAAGCCCCCTGGGTGCGCCGCACGCTCATCGGCGTGGCGCTGCTGTTCGTGCTGCTGTTCCTGGTGCTGCCGCTGGCCGCCGTCTTCACCGAGGCGCTGCGCAAGGGCGTCGGCGCCTACCTCGAGGCGCTGAAGGAGCCGGATGCCTGGTCGGCGATCCGCCTCACGCTGCTCACCGCCGCCATCGCCGTGCCGCTGAACCTGGCGTTCGGGGTCGCGGCCGCCTGGGCGATCGCCAAGTACGAGTTCCGCGGCAAGGCCTTCCTGACCACGCTGGTGGACCTTCCGTTCTCGGTCTCGCCGGTGGTGGCCGGCCTGATCTACGTGCTGGTGTTCGGCGCCCAGGGCTGGTTCGGCCCCTGGCTGGAGGCCCACGGCATCAAGGTCGTGTTCGCGGTGCCGGGCATCATCCTGGCCACGGTCTTCGTCACCTTCCCCTTCATCGCGCGCGAGCTGATCCCGCTGATGCAGGCGCAGGGCAACGACGAGGAGCAGGCCGCCATCGTGCTGGGCGCGAGCGGCTGGCAGACCTTCTGGCACGTGACGCTGCCGAACATCAAGTGGGGCCTGATCTACGGCGTGATCCTGTGCAACGCGCGCGCGATGGGCGAGTTCGGCGCGGTGTCGGTGGTCTCCGGCCACATCCGCGGCCAGACCAACACGATGCCGCTGCACGTGGAGATCCTCTACAACGAATACCAGTCGGTCGCGGCCTTCGCCGTGGCCTCGCTGCTGGCCCTGCTGGCCGTGGCGACGCTGGCGATCAAGTCGCTGGCGGAATGGAAGCAGGAACGTGAAATGAAGTTGGCCGCGAGCACACCATGAGCATCGAGATCCGCAACGTCAGCAAGAACTTCGGCGACTTCCGCGCGCTGAAGGATGTGTCGCTCGACATCGATTCGGGCGAGCTGGTCGCCCTGCTGGGGCCCTCCGGCTGCGGCAAGACCACGCTGCTGCGCATCATCGCGGGCCTGGAGAGTGCCGACACCGGCAGCATCCTGTTCGCCGGCGAGGACACCACCGACGTGCACGTGCGCGACCGCCAGGTCGGCTTCGTGTTCCAGCACTATGCGCTGTTCCGGCACATGACCGTGTTCGAGAACGTCGCCTTCGGGCTGCGCGTGAAGCCGCGCGGCCAGCGCCCGGGCGAGGCGCAGATCCGGCAGAAGGTGAAGGACCTGCTGAAGCTGGTGCAGCTCGACTGGCTGGCCGACCGCTTCCCCTCGCAGCTGTCCGGCGGCCAGCGCCAGCGCATCGCGCTGGCCCGCGCCCTGGCGGTCGAGCCCAAGGTGCTGCTGCTGGACGAGCCCTTCGGCGCGCTGGACGCCAAGGTGCGCAAGGAACTGCGCCGCTGGCTGCGCCGCCTGCACGACGAGCTGCACGTCACCAGCATCTTCGTCACGCACGACCAGGAGGAGGCGCTGGAAGTGGCCGACCGCGTGGTGCTGATGAACGCCGGCCAGATCGAGCAGGTCGGCTCCCCGCAGGAGGTCTGGGACCATCCGGCCAGCCCCTTCGTCTACGGCTTCCTGGGCGACGTGAACCTGTTCCAGGGCCGCGCCCACGAGGGCGAGGTCAAGCTGGGCAACGTGCTGCTGGACTCGCCCGAGCACGCCGACGCCCAGCATGCCAAGGCCTTCGCCTACGTCCGCCCGCACGACCTGGACGTCGAGCGCTACACGCCGGGCGCCGGCGTGGACGCGGAGGGGCGGCCGCGCGGCATCGTCGCCCGCCTGGACCGCGCGATCGTCGTCGGCCCGGTGGCGCGGCTGGAACTCGTGCCGGCCGACGGACACAAACCGGCGCAGAATGCGACTGCGGACGGCCTGATCGAGGCGCAGATCCCCGCGCAGCAGTTCCAGGAAATGGGCCTGCGCGAGGGCGAGGTGCTGGTGGTGACGCCGCGCCGCGCCCGCGTGTTCGTGGAGAGCGCGACCTGAAGGCCGGATCCACCGGCTCTCGCGCCGTTGGAGGAAGAAACCGATGTTCCTGAAGTGGTTCGACGCCGCGCCGCGGCGCGTCCTGGCGGCGGTGGCCGTCGTCAGCCTGGCGCTGCTCGCGTTCGGCCTGTACCTGCAGCACGTGGTGGGGCTGGAGCCCTGTCCGATGTGCATCGTGCAACGCTACGCGCTGGTACTGGTGGCGATCGTCGCCGGCATCGCGGCCCTGTTCAAGGCGCGCGGCGCGCACCTGGCCGGCAGCGGCCTCGTGGTGCTGCTGGCCGGCTTCGGCGCCTTCGTCGCCGCCCGCCAGAGCTGGCTGCAGTGGTTCCCGCCCGAGATCGCGTCCTGCGGCCGCGACTTCTACGGGATGATCGAGACCTTCCCGCTCAAGCGCGCCATCCCCATGATCTTCCGCGGCAGCGGCGACTGCACCCAGGTCGACTGGACCTTCCTGGGCGGCTCCATCGCCAACTGGTCGTTCGTGTGGTTCGTGATCTTCCTGGCGGTCGGCGCGACGCTGTTCGTGCGGCAGCTGCGCCGGGGCCGGCAGCACGTGGCCAGCGCGCCCATGGCGGCCTGAGCGGGCGCGCTGCGCGCGCGGCCTGGGTCCCCGCCTGCGCGGGGATGACGCGTCTTTCCTACAGCCCCGAAGGATAGGTCTCCGCCGGCTCGCCGGCATGCCAGGTCGGCTCCGCCACGAGCGGTTCGACCGCGCGCGTCTCGTCGACGTGGATGATCGCGTCGAACTGCGCCGGCAGGTGGGTGTGGAAGTAGTGGCTCATGCGCTCGCTGCGGGGCAGGTAGATCACGCCGATCGCCCGCTGCAGGCGGCGCTCGCGCAGCAGCCCGGACAGCGCGGCGTTGCCGCGCAGCGGCAGCCAGAAGCGCTCCTCGCCGGTCCGGTGGAAGAGGTCCTCGTAGCTGTCGGCCAGCCCGGGGCGCACGCGCTTGCGTTCCGCCACGGCGTCCCATTCGGATGCGGCCGTGACCGTGCCGTGGTGCGTGCTGAAGCCCACCAGCACCGCGCCCTCGGCCCAGCGGTCGCGCGCCAGCTGGCCGACGTTCCATTCGCCCATGTCGCCCATCTCCGTGGCGCTCGCGTCGCCCAGGTGCGAGTTGTGCGCCCAGACGATCATGCGTGACGGCCCGACCGTGGCCGCCAGGTGCTTTTCCAGCGCCTGCAGCGTCTCCACCATGTGGCTGTCCCGCAGGTTCCAGGACGACACCCGGCCGTGGAACATGGTCCGGTAGTACTCCTCCGCGTTGCGCACCAGGCGCGCGTTCTGCTGCGCGAAGAACAGGTCGCCGCGGTCCTCGCTGGAGGCGGCGAGCAGGTCCACCGCCCGCCGGTTCATCTCGCGCAGCTGCTGGATCACCTCGTCCTCGCAGCTGGGCTTCATGCCGAAGCTGGCGGCGTACCCGTAGGCCTGGCTGTCCTCGGCGAAGTGGTCGAAGCAGGCATAGCGGCTGCGGGCACGCCGTGCCGCTTCCGGGTCCACCCGGTCCAGGTAGTCGAGCACGGCGCGGACCGAGGTGAACAGGCTGTACAGGTCCATGCCGTAGAAGCCGACCTGCTGCGACAGGGGCCGTCCCTTGTTGTGTTCGCGCAGCCATTCGACGAAGTCGCGCACCACCGTGTTGCGCCACATCCAGGTCGGGAAGCGCTCGAACCCGGACAGCGCCGCCTCGGCGCTGCCGTCGTCGGAAAGGTGCCGGATGTAGCGGTTGACGCGCCAGGCGTCCGGCCAGTCCGCCTCGACCACCACCGCGTTGAAGCCGTGCTCGAGGATCAGTCGCTGGCTGAGCGCGACGCGCTCGGCATAGAACTCGTGGGTGCCGTGGCTCGCTTCGCCCAGCAGGGCGAGGCGGGCGCGGGCGAGCTGCTGCACCAGCAGCGGGTCGTCGGCGGCGGCCGAGGGCAGGGGTCGCAGGTGCGGCCGCAGGCCCTGCAGGAGCGTGTCGTCGAGGGAGGGAGAAAGGAGGCCCATGGCCTCACGCTAGGCCCGGGGCGCGGCCGGGGCTGTCGGACGGCAGCGCGCTTCCGGTCGGAAGCCGCGCAAGCCTCAGTCGAGCTTCTTCACGAAGACCATGCTGCGCCGGTCCCAGTTGTACTTGCGCTTGCGCGCTTCCGGCAGCCAGTCCGGGTCGACCTGCACGAAGCCGCGCTTGAGGAACCAGTGCATGGTGCGGGTGGTCAGCACGAAGATGCTCTCCAGGCCCATGGCGCGGGCGCGCTGTTCCACGCGGCGCAGGACCTTCTCGCCGTCGCCCTGGCCCTGGCTCTGCGGCGAGACCGTCAGCGCCGCCATCTCGCCGGTGCGCGCCTCGGGGTAGGGGTAGAGGGCGGCGCAGGCGAAGATCACGCCGTCGTGCTCCAGGATCGTGTAGTTGGCGATGTCGCGCTCGATCTCGGTGCGGTCGCGCTTGACCAGCGTTCCGTCCTTCTCGAAGGGTTCGATCAGCTGCAGGATGCCGCCGACGTCGTCGGCCGTCGCCTCGCGCAGCTCCTCCAGCTTCTCGTCGATCACCATCGTGCCGATGCCGTCGTGCACGTACACCTCCAGCAGCAGCGAGCCATCCGTGGCGAAGGGGATGATGTGGCTGCGCTCCACGCCGGCCTTGCAGGCCTTGACGCAGTGCTGCAGGTAGAAGGCGGTGTCGCTGGGGTTCTGCGCCGGCGGCAGGCTCGCAAGCAGCTGTTCGGCCGCGGCCAGCGGCAGTTCGGTGTCGACGGGGTTGTCCTCGCCCGCCGGGTCCAGCGGCCGCACCCGCACGCCGGGCACTTCCGTGAGGAAGATCAGCTTGTCCGCCTGCAGGGCGGTCGCGACGCTGGTCGCGACTTCCTCCATGGTCAGGTTGAAGGCCTCGCCGGTGGGCGAGAAGCCGAAGGGCGAGATCAGCACCATGGCGCCGAAATCGAGCGTGCGCTTGATGCCCGCCACGTCGACCTTGCGCACCAGGCCGGAGTGCTGGAAGTCCACGCCGTCCACGATGCCCACCGGGCGCGCGGTGATGAAGTTGCCCGAGATCACGCGCACCGTGGAACCGGCCATCGGCGTGTTGGGCAGGCCCTGGCTGAACGCCGCCTCGATCTCGTAGCGCAGCTGGCCGGCCGCTTCCTGGGCGCAGTCCAGCGACACGCTGTCAGTGATGCGCATGCCGTGCGAATAGCGCGAGGCGTGGCCCTTGGCCTTCAGCTGCTCGTTCGCCTGCGGCCGGAAGCCGTGCACGAGCACCACCTTGACGCCCATGCTCTGGATCAGCGCGAGGTCCTGGGCGATGTTCGGCAGCTTGCCCGCGGCGACCGCCTCGCCGGCCATGCCCACCACGAAGGTCTTCCCGCGGTGCATGTGGATGTACGGCGCGACCGAGCGGAACCAGGGAACGAAGGTGAAATTGAAGATCGCGGACATCGGCGGCGGCGGGGGCGGCGCGAGTGAGGTACGAGCGCGACAGTGTAAGGGACTCCCCTGCGGGAGCGCGTGCCGTTTGCGCTATCGTTGCGCTCCATGGATCCTCTCGCCGCCGGTTTCTGGGGCGCCTTCTTCGGCACCGCCGCCCTGATGCTCGGCGTGTCGCTCGCCGCTTTCGCGCGCCTGCAGCGCCGCGTCGCGCTCATGGCGGCGCTTTCGGCCATCCTCTCGGCCCTGTTCGTCGTCGCCTACCTCGGCTGGCTGCCGGTGGAGGGCGAGGAGGAGGCCCGCGTGCTGGCGCACGTGGGCGTGATGGTGGCGACCCTGCTGGCGCTCCTGCTCCTGACCTGGCTGGGCCTGCTGCGCGATGCCGGTGGCGCGCGCCGCGGCGTGGCGGTGCTCGTCGCGGTCGACGCCGCGGTGCTGGCCGCCGGCTGGGCGCTGCCGGCGACGCTCAGCCTGGCGCTGGCCTCGCTGCTGATCATCGCCCTGGGCCTCGTGATGCTGCTGGTGGTGGTCCGCAGCGCCCGCCGCGGCGACCGGCAGGCCTGGCTCACCGTGATCGGCATGGGCTTCGTGCTGCTGGCCGTGGCCGGCCTGAGCTGGATCGCCCTCGACCGCACGCTGCCGTGGCCGGTGCACGCGGCCAGCGCCGTCGCCGGCATGGCCTACCTGTCGGTGATGGCGGCGGCGCTGTGGCGGCGCTACTCCTACCTGCTGGAGCTGTCGGAGGTGATGGCGCACGGTCCCAGCTACGACCCGGTGACCCGCATGCGCTCGCACAGCGAGACCGGCCAGCTGGTGGGCGACGTGTTCTTCCACCGCGAGGCCGAGGCCCGCCCGGTGGGCGTGCTGGCGGTCTGCATCGCCAACCTGTACGCGCTGGAGAACCTGCACGGGCGCGCCGCCTTCAACCACGCCCTGTTCATCTGCGCCGGGCGCCTGCGCCGCTGCGTGCCGCAGACGGTGGAGATGGGGCGGCTGGGCGAGGACGGCTTCCTGCTGCTCACGCGCAGCATGGACGACATCCGCGGCATGGAGAAGCTGGCGCGCGAAATCCGCGAGCGGCTCACGCGGCCCGTGGCGTTGAGCATCAGCCGCGAGCCAGGGCGCATCGCGGGCCGGGGCACGACCTGGGCCGCCGACGTCGGCGTCGGCCTCCTCGCCACCAGCACGCAGGTGCGGCCGGCGCAGGCCGTCGCCACGGTGCGCGCGATGGCCCGCACGGCCTGGACCTACGCGACACGCGTGGCCTTCTTCGACCCGGAGGCGGGCCAGATCGCGGAGCTGCCGGGGGAGGCGGCGCCGCTGCGCGTGGCCTAGGCCCGCCCCGCGCCCGAGCCCATGGACACCATCGCAGCCGGCTTCTGGGGCGCCTTCTTCTGCACCGCCACGCTGATGCTGGTGGTGTCGCTGGCCGCCTTCCGGCGCTCGCAGCGGCGGGTGGCCCTGATGGCCGGCCTCACCTCCCTGTTCTCCGCCACCTTCGTGGTCGCCTACCTGGGCTGGCTGCCGCTGGAAGGCAGCGCGGAGGCGCGCGTGCTGGCGCACGTCGCGGTGCTCACCGCCGTCGCGCTCGCGCTGATGCTGATGTCGACGCTGGGCATGCTGCGGCAGACCGCCGTCGGCCGGAAGGCGATCGCCTGGCTGGTGGGGGCCGGGGTCGTGGTCCTCGCCGCCGGCTGGATGCTCCCGGCGACGGAGGCGCTGGCCCTCAGCTCCGTGGCGGCCTTCTCCGTGGGCAGCGCGATGCTGGTCGTCGCCACCCGGGGCGCCCTGCGCGGCGACCGCGCGGGCTGGACGGCCGTCGCCGGCATCGTCTTCATGCTGGTGGCGCTCGCCGGCCTGAGCTGGATCGCCCTCAGCCGCACCCATGCCTGGCCGGTGCACGCGATCAGCGCGGTCGCGGGCGTCGCCTACCTGTGCGTGATTGCCGCCGTGCTGTGGGCGCGCTATTCCTACCTGCTGGAACTCTCGGAGGTGCTGGCGCACGGCCCGAGCTACGACCCCGTGACCCGCATGCGCTCGCACTCCGAGACCGGGCAGATGGTGGGCGACGTCTTCTTCCAGCGCAACGCCGAGGCGCGGCCGATCGGCGTGCTGGCGATCTGCATCGCCAACCTGTACGCGCTGGAGAACCTGCACGGGCGCGCCGCCTTCAACCACGCGCTGTTCGTCTGCGCGGGCCGGCTGCGGCGCTGCGTGCCGCAGAACGTCGAGATGGGGCGGCTGGGCGAGGACGGCTTCCTGCTGCTGGTGCCCAATGCGCCCGACGTGGACCGGCTCGCGCAGCTCGCGGTGCAGATCCGCGACCGGCTGGCGCGGCCGGTGTCGCTCAGCACGAGCCGCGACCCGGCGGGGCTGGAGGCGGCCGGCACCGCGTGGGTGGCCGACCTCGGCATCGGCGTGCTCGGGACCAACACCCAGGTGCGGCCCTCGCAGGCCGTGTCGACGGCGCGCGCCATGGCGCGCACGGCCTGGAGCTACGCCAGCCGCATGGCCTTCTTCGACCAGCAGGTGGGCCAGATCGCCGAGCTGCCGGCCGGCGCCAGCCGCGCCGGCGCGCGCGCGGTCGCCGCCTGAGGACCGGCGGCATCGGATAATCACGGGCTTTCCCCGTGCCGCCTTGCCTGCTCCCCTGAACATCACGTTTCCCGAGAACCTGCCCGTCTCCGCGCGGCGCGAGGAGATCATGGCCGCGATGGCCGCCCACCAGGTGGTGATCGTCTGCGGCGAGACGGGCTCGGGCAAGACGACCCAGCTGCCCAAGATCGCGCTGGCGATGGGACGCGGCAAGCTGAACGCGCCGGCGGGGAAGGGGCGGCTGATCGGGCACACGCAGCCGCGGCGCATCGCGGCATCCAGCGTCGCCAAGCGCATCGCGCAGGAGCTGCAGACGCCCCTGGGCGAGGTGGTGGGCTACAAGGTCCGCTTCCAGGACCGGCTGGCGCGCGACGCCTCGGTCAAGCTGATGACCGATGGCATCCTGCTGGCGGAAACGCAGTCGGACCCGCTGCTGTCGGCCTACGACACGATCATCATCGACGAGGCGCACGAGCGCAGCCTCAACATCGACTTCCTGCTCGGCTACCTGCGCCAGCTGCTGCCGCGCCGGCCGGACCTGAAGGTGGTGGTGACCTCGGCGACCATCGACGCCGAGCGCTTCGCGCAGCACTTCGCCTCGGCGCAGGGGCCGGCGCCGGTGATCTACGTGTCGGGCCGGATGTTCCCGGTGGAGCAGCGCTGGCGGCCGTTCGAGGAGTCGCGCGAGTTCGACCTGAACGACGCGATCGCCGACGCCGTGGACGAACTCTGGCGCGGCAACGCGCCGGGCGACATCCTCGTCTTCCTGCCCGGCGAGCGCGAGATCCGCGAGGCCGCGGACCACCTGCGCAAGCATCTCGCGCACGATCCGCTGACGCGCAACGCCGAGGTGCTGCCGCTGTTCGCGCGCCTGTCGCAGGCGGAGCAGGACCGGGTTTTCGACAGCCACGGCGGCCGGCGGATCGTGCTGGCCACCAACGTGGCCGAGACCTCGCTCACCGTGCCGGGCATCCGCTACGTGATCGACACCGGCACGGCGCGGGTGAAGCGCTACAGTTTCCGCAGCAAGGTGGAGCAGCTGCTGGTGGAGCCGGTGAGCCAGGCCGCCGCGAACCAGCGCGCCGGCCGCTGCGGGCGGGTCGCCAACGGCATCTGCATCCGCCTGTACGACGAGCAGGACTTCGCCGGCCGCTCGCGCTTCACCGATCCGGAGATCCTGCGCTCCTCGCTCGCCGGCGTGATCCTGCGCATGAAGTCGCTGCACCTGGGCGCGGTGGAGGACTTCCCCTTCATCGACGCGCCCTCGCGCCGGGCGATCGCCGACGGCTACCAGCTGCTCAACGAACTGGGCGCCGTGGACGATGCGAACGTGCTCACGCCCATGGGCGCCGAGCTGGCGCGCCTGCCGCTCGACCCGCGCGTCGGCCGCATGATCCTGGAAGCGCGCGAGCGCGGTGCGCTGCAGGAGGTGCTGGTGATCGCCTCGGCCCTGTCGCTGCAGGACGTGCGCGACCGCCCGCTGGAACTGCAGGCGCAGGCGGACCAGCAGCACGCCAAGTTCGACGACGAGAAGAGCGAGTTCTCGGGCTACCTGAGGTTGTGGCAGTGGCTGGAGGAATCCAGGGGAGGGAGACCCTCACCCCCGCCCTCTCCCGCAAGCGGGAGAGGGTGCACTTCTCACCCTCTCCCGCTTGCGGGAGAGGGCCGGGGTGAGGGCGCGCACCACAAGCTCTCCAACCGCCAGTACGAACAGCTCCTGCGCCAGAACTTCGTGAACGTGCGGCGCGTGCGCGAGTGGCGCGACGTGCACAGCCAGCTGCTGACGGTGGTCACCGAGCACAAGTGGCGGCTGAACGCGCAGCCGGCCAGCTACGAGCAGCTGCACAAGGCGATGCTGTCCGGCCTGCTCGGGAACATCGGCTTCAAGCTGGAAGACGATGAAGCCTATCTCGGCGCGCGCGGCATCAAGTTCTACCGCCATCCCGGCGCGCACCTGAAGAAGCGGCCCGGCCGCTGGGTGGTGTGCGCCGAGCTGGTGGAGACCACGCGCCTGTTCGGCCGCGGCATCGCCAACATCGAGCCGCAGTGGGTCGAGGAGGTCGCCGGGCATTTGCTGAAGAAGCAGCTGCTGGACCCGCACTGGGAGAAGAAGGCCGCCGAGGTCGTCGCCCTGGAGCGCGCGACGCTGTACGGCATCGTGATCTACAGCGGCCGGCGCGTGCCGTTCGCGCGCGCGGACCTGCAGGGCGCGCGCGAGATCTTCCTGCGCGAAGGCCTGGTGGAAGGGCAGTGGGAAACGCGGCTGCCCTTCCTCGCGGCCAACCAGAAGCTGGTGAAGCAGGTGCAGGAGCTGGAACACAAGGCGCGCCGCCAGGACGTGCTGGTGGACGAGGAGCTGATCTACGCCTTCTACGACCAGCAGGTGCCCAGGGACGTCTACAGCGGCGTCACCTTCGAGCGCTGGTACCGCGAGGCGAGCCGCGGCCGCCCGGACCTGCTGAAGCTCACGCGCGAGGAGCTGATGCGGCACGAGGCCGCCGGCATCACCACCGACGCCTTCCCCCGGACCGTGAAGCTGGGCGGCGTGGACTGCGCCGCCGCCTACCTGCACGAACCGGGCGATCCGCGCGACGGGATCACCGTCACCGTCCCGCTGTTCGTGCTGAACCAGGTCGGCGAGGACCGGGCCGAATGGCTGGTGCCGGGCATGCTGAAGGACAAGATCCAGGCCCTGCTGAAAAGCCTGCCGCAGAAGCCGCGCTCGCGCTTCGTCCCGCTGCCGGAGTCGGCGGCGCGCCTCGCCGAGACGCTTTCGGACCCGGACCGCTTCGCGCAGGGCAGCCTGACCGACGCCCTGCTGAAGCTGGTGCGCGAAGCCACCAGCCTGGACGTGAAGCGCACCGACTTCAAGCTGGACATGCTGCCGGCGCACCTGTTCATGAACTTCCGCGTGGTGGACGAACACGGCCGCCAGCTGGGGATGGGGCGCAACCTCGGCGCGCTGAAGGCGGAACTGGGCGCCAAGGCCCGGGGCGCCTTCCAGGCGCTGGCCGGCCTCAAGGGTCTTTCTCCCTCCCCCCCTGGGGGAGGGCGGGGTGAGGGCATTCCGCCGCAAGCCGACAAGGCTGCCGCGCAGCGCCCCCCTGCCGGCCTCCCCCCAGCGGGGGGAGGAGAACAGAAATACACCGCGTGGACCTTCGGCGAGCTGCCGGAACTGATGGAGATCCGCAAGGGCGGCACCAGCCTCGTCGGCTTCCCGGCGCTGGTGGACCGCGGCGACGCGGTCACGATCGAGGTCTTCGACGAGCCGGAGCTCGCGGCGGCGAAGCACCGCGTCGGCCTGCGCCGCCTGTTCGCGCTGCAGCTGCGCGACGCGCTGAAGTACCTGGAAAAGAACATCCCGGACCTGCAGAAGATGGCCGTGGCCTACATGCCGCTGGGCACGCTCGAGGAGTTGCGGGCGCAGGTCATCGCCGTCGCCCTGGACCGCGCCTTCCTGCTGGACCCGCTGCCCGCCGACGCGGCGGCCTTCCAGCGCCGGCTGGACGAGGGCCGGGGACGGCTCACGCTGATCGCCAACGAGGTGGCGCGGCTCGCGGCCACCATCCTGGCCGACTACGCCGCGGCCGCGCGCAAGATCAAGGACACGAAGATCCAGCCCGAGGCGACGGCCGACGCCGCGCAGCAGCTGCAGCGGCTGGTTCCCAGGAACTTCCTGGCCGCCACGCCCTGGCCGCGGCTGCAGCACCTGCCCCGCTACCTCAAGGCCATCGTGCTGCGCCTGGACAAGCTGCGCGCCGACCCCGCTCGCGACGCCTCCCGCCTGGCCGAGCTGAAGCCCCAGGAGCAGCGCTACTGGCGCCTGGTCGCCGAGCGCAAGGGGGCCGTGGACGAGCGCATGGAGGACTTCCGCTGGCTGCTGGAGGAGCTGCGGGTGAGTTTCTTCGCCCAGGAACTGCGCACGCCCCAGCCGGTCAGCATCAAGCGCCTCGAAAAGGCCTGGAGCCAGTTGCAAAGCTGAGTTTTCACGCCCGAGAACCTCGGTTCGCGGTACAAAACCGGATGCCCGGCGGCGCTCCGGCCGCTACCGTGGGGCAGCAAAGGAATCAGACGCATGGATCGACGCAGCTTCCTGGAGACGTGCACCGCCGGTGCGGCCGGCCTGTCGGCCGCCGCCACGAGCTTTCCCGCCTGGGCCGCCGACGCCCGCCCGCGCGAGTACGCGCGCGCGCTGCTCGTGGACGAGCGCGGCGATCCGCTGAAGGCCTCGGCCCTGAAGCCGCAGGTGAACTACGTCTTCCACTATCCCTACGAGGCGACCCCGGTGTTCCTGCTGGACCTGGGCAAGCCGGTGAAGCCGCACGCCCTCAGCACCGAGGACCGCCACGCCTACCGCTGGCCGGGCGGGGTGGGGCGCAACCGCAGCATCGTCGCCTTCTCGGCGATCTGCGCGCACCAGCTGGTGTACCCGACGCCCGACGTGAGCTTCATCAGCTTCCGCAAGACGCGCGCGCAGCGCGGCGTGCAGGACGGGCTGATCCACTGCTGCGCGGAGCACAGCCAGTATGACCCCGCCCGCGGCGCCGAAGTCCTGTCGGGCCCGGCGCGCCAGCCGCTGTGCGCCGTGCTGCTGGAGCACGACCCGGCGGCCGACGCGCTCACGGCCTACGCGACGCTGGGCGGCGAGCTGTTCGACGCCTTCTTCCGCAAGTACCAGATGAAACTGAGCCTGGACGTCGGGCCGAAGGCGCGCAATGCGATCGCCGGCAGGACGGTCGTCAGCGAGCTGGCGAAGTTCTGCAAGAACCCGATCCAGTGCTGACGGTGCGTCAGAGCTTCGCCAGCCGCTCCAGCGCCGCGCGCAGCGTCTCGTCCTTCTTGGCGTAGCAGAAGCGCACCACGCGCTGGTCGAAGCCGCCGCCGTAGAAGGCCGACAGCGGGATCGCCGCGACGCCGATCTCGCTCGTGAGCCACTTGCAGAACTCGTCTTCCTTCAGGTCGCTGACCTGCGAGATGTCCACGCACTGGAAGTAGGTGCCTTCGCTGGGCAGCAGCTTCAGCCGCGTGCGCGCCAGGCCTTCGCGGAACAGGTCGCGCTTGCGCTGGTAGAAGGCCGGCAGCTGCAGGTAGGGCTCGGGCGAGGCCATGTAGCTGGCCAGGCCGAACTGCATGGGCGTGTTCACCGTGAACACGTTGAACTGGTGCACCTTCCGGAACTCCGCCGTCAGCACGGCCGGCGCCGCGACGTAGCCGACCTTCCAGCCGGTCACGTGGTAGGTCTTGCCGAAGCTGGAGACGATCAGCGAGCGGGCCGCCAGGCCGGGGAAGCGCGCGGCGCTCTGGTGCAGCTGGCCGTCGTAGACCATGTGCTCGTAGACCTCGTCGCTGATCACGAACACGTCGGTGGGCGCGAGCAGGTCCTGCAGCTGCAGCATCTCCTCGCGGGTCCAGACGGTGCCGCTCGGGTTGTGCGGCGAATTGATCATGATGGCCCGGGTGCGCGGCGACAGGGCCGCGGCGATCTTCGCGAAGTCGGGCCGGAAGCTGCCCGGCACGAGCGGCACGCGCACCACCTTGCCGCCGGCCAGCTCGATGTTGGGGACGTAGCTGTCGTAGCAGGGCTCCAGCACGATCACCTCGTCGCCCGGCTTCACGATCGCCAGCACCGCCGTGATGATGGCCTGCGTCGCGCCGGCCGTGATGGTGATCTCGGCGGCCGGGTCGTACTTGCGGCCGTACAGCGCCTCGATCTTGGAGGCCACCGCTTCACGGAGGGGCGCCACGCCCGCCATCGGCGGGTACTGGTTGAGGCCCTGGCGCATGGCCTGGTCGACGGCGTCGACCAGGCGCGGGTCGCATTCGAAGTCGGGGAAGCCCTGGCCCAGGTTCACGGCGGACTTCTCGGTCGCCAGCGCGGACATCACCGTGAAGATGGTGGTGCCCATGGAAGGGAACTTGGTCTGCAGGGGCGGGGTGCGTTCGGTCTGGGAAGGCATGATGGTCAAAGGTCGTAGTCACTGCCATGGCCGGTCATGGCCTTGGCGATCAGGTTGCGGTCCAGGCGGTCGGAAAGCAGTTCGGCGAAGCGGTAGACGAAGTTTCGCAGGTAGGCGCCCCGCTTGAACGCCACCCGCGCCAGGTTGCTCCCGAACAGGTGGCCGAGCGGCCGGGCGACCAGGTCGGTGGGCTGCGTGGCGGCGTCCTCGCGCATCGCCATCTCCGCCAGCACGCCGATGCCCAGCCCCAGCTTCACGTAGGTCTTGATCACGTCGGAATCGATCGCCTCCAGGACGATGCGCGGTTGCAGCTTCTTCTGCGCGAAGGCCGTGTCGATCTTCGTGCGGCCGGTGAAGGACGGGTGGTAGGTCACCAGCGGCTCCGCCGCGAGGTCCTCCAGCGTGATGCGCTCCTTCTTCGCCAGCGGATGGCCCTGCGGCAGCACCAGCATGTGCTGCCATTCGTAGCAGGGCATGGTCACGAGGTCGGGGTACTCGGAGAGCGATTCCGTCGCCACGCCGATCTCCGCCACCTCGTCCAGCACCATGCGGGCGACCTGGTCCGGGGAGCCCTGGTGCAGGCTCACGCTGACTTTGGGATAGGCCTCGCGCAGCTTCGCCACCGCATGGGGCAGGACGTAGCGCGCCTGCGTGTGGGTCGTCGCGATCGACAGCGTGCCGCTGTCCTGGGCGCTGAACTGCTCGCCGATGCGCTTGAGGTTGCCCACCTCCCGCATGATCAGCTCGATGCTTTTCAGCACGTGCTGCCCGGGCTCCGTCACGCGCTTCAGTCGCTTGCCGTGGCGCGCGAAGATCTCGACGCCGAGCTCGTCCTCCAGCTCGATGATCGCCTTCGACACGCCGGGCTGCGACGTGTGCAGCGCCTTGGCCGCTTCCGTCAGGTTCAGGTTGCGCCGCACCGCTTCCTGGACGAAGCGAAACTGATGCAGGTTCATTCCGAATTTCTTCTAAGAAAGAAATTCATTATGCCAACCGTCTTTATTCCAGCGCAATCTTTGCGATGAGGTCCACGACGCGCCCGTCCTCGCCCACGGCCTGGCGCAGGTCGAAGGACACGCCGGGATGCGCCGCCCGCAAGGCGTCGACGAGCCGCGGCAGGTCCTCGCGCGCGTGCCGCCCGGCGCCCAGGAACATGGGCAGGACGGTCACCGCGTCGGCGCCGCCCGCCACCAGTTCCGCCGCCGCTTCCGGCAAGCTGGGGGCGTCGAGTTCCAGGTAGGCGCAGCGCACCGGCGTGCCGGGGCGCAGGGCCCGCAGGCGCGCGGCGACGGTTTCCATCGGCAGGCGCCACAGCGGGTCGCGCGAGCCGTGGCCGAAGAGGACGATGGCGCGGCCCATGGCGCTAGCGTCGCAGCACCAGCCAGCCGAAGGCGGCGAGCGAGAGCATGGTGTAGATCAGGCCGGGCGCCCCGGCCGCGAGCCAGGGCCGCCAGTTCTGCAGGTTGCCGATGTAGCCGAAGACGTTGTTCAGGAGGAAGAAGCTGATCCCGATCAGCACCCCGCCGAACACGTAGCTGGTGATGCCGCCGGAGCGGAAGTGCAGGTAGGCGAAGGGCAGCGCCAGCACCACCATCACCATGCAGGAGAGCGGGTAGAACACCTTGCGCCAGAACTCGATCTCGTAGCGTTGCGAGGTCTGGGCGTTGGCCGCGAGGTGCCGGATGTACTGGAAGAGGGCGATGGTGCTCATGCGCTCGGGCCGCAGCAGGGCCACCGACACCATCTCCTGCGTGATCTCGGTGGGCCAGCGCATCGAGGGCAGGTGCATGCGCTCCACCTTGGCGGAGCCGTCCTCGGTGTGGAATTCGGTGCGGTCCACGTCGTGCAGCACCCAGGCGCCCTCGCCGAAGCTGGCGCTCGGCGCCTGCGTGATCGACACCAGGAAGCCGCGCGAGTCCGCCTCGAAGATGCGCACCTTGTTCATCTCGCCTTCGGGCGTCAGCGCGTAGACGTTGACGTTGTACGAGAGGTAGCGCTGCCGCTCCTTGAGCCAGGCGCCGGTGGTGCCGATGGAGACGCCGCCGCTCATGCGCGCCTTCAGCAGCTGCGCGGTGCGGTCGCTGAGCGGCGCCAGGTAGTCGCCGGTGGCGAAGGTGAGGATGGTGAAGGCGAGCCCGAGCAGCATCAGCGTGCGCAGGGCCCGCCACGGGCCCAGGCCGCTGGTGCGCAGGATCGTGTACTCGGAGCTCTGGGCGAAGCGCGCCATGACGAAGATGGTGCCGATCAGCACGGCGATCGGCAGCAGCTCGTACAGGTGGCTGGGCATGCGCAGGGCCACGTAGATCAGCGCCTGCGTCAGCCGGTACGGCTGCATGCCGCTGCCGACGTTCCCGAGCTCCTCGACGAAGTCGAAGAAGAAGAACAGCGCGAGGAAGCCGACGCTCACGAAGGCGACGGCGTAGAGGACCTCGACGTAGATCAGCCGGCGGATCGTCCTCACGCGCCATGCCCCCGCAGGCGCTGCACCAGCGGCAGCACGCGCCAGTTGTTGTGCTGCTTGGCGAGCCACAGCGAAGCGGCGGCGAAGGTGCCCCCGTGCACGAGGAGAAGGAAGGTGACCAGCCCCGCGCGCTCGCGCGAGATCCAGCTCTGGCCCAGGTTCAGCAGGTTGTAGTACACGACGAAGGCGAAGAGGGCGAACACCAGGTTGCCGCTGCGGCCCACGCGCGGGTTGACGCTGGAGACGGTGACGGCGAGCAGCACGAAGTTGATCCCGGCCAGCGCCAGCCCGAGGCGCCAGGACAGCTCGGCCCGGTTGGCCGGCGTGGGGTTGCGCAGCAGCGTCAGGGTGGAGCGGGTCTTCGCCGGGCTGTCGTCCGCGCTCATCAGGCTGTTGTCGCGCACGCGGCTGCCATGGAGCTCGAACTCGCTGATGCGCAGGCCCTCGCCGGTGAGGGAGTTCTCCAGCCGCTGGCCGTTGGACAGCAGCAGGAACTGGTCGTCGCCCACGGTCTCGACGCGGCCGCTGCGCGCCGAGGTCACGGTCTCGCGGTCCTTCTCGATCGTGGAGATGAAGATGTTCTTGCCCGACTTGTTGTCCGGCGTGTCCTTGTCCAGGAAGAACACCCGCCGGCCGCTGGCCGATTCCTGGAACTGGCCCGGCGCCACGCGTTCCAGGTCGCCGCGGCGGCCGTAGCGGTCCTTCAGCTCGTAGGTCTGCTGGTTGGCCCAGGGCCAGACCACCAGCGCCAGCAGCGCCGTCACCAGCAGCACGGGCCAGGCGAAGCCGAAGAGCGGCCGCACGAGCGCGGAGAGGCCGCGGCCGGCGCTGAACCAGATCACCATCTCGCTGTCCCGGTACATGCGGGACAGCGTGCCCACGATGGCGATGAACAGCGAGAGCGTCAGGATGGTGGGCAGGTAGCCGAGCACCGTGTAGCCCATCACCATCATCACCTCCTCCGGGTTCACGCTGCCGCGGCTGGCGAGGCTGAGCGTGCGGATCAGGGTCATGGTCATCACGATGGTGACCAGCACGACGAGCGAGGCCCCGAAACTGCGGGCCAGCTCCTTGCGGACGGTTGAATGGAATAACATCGGCGGCTGCAGGCGCGTCGCGCCCATGAACAACGGGATTATGGACTTCGAACTCAAGACCCTCGACCTCGCCGGCGCGGCCCAGGAGAAGACCGACGTGCTGCTGGTCGTGGTCACCGAAGGCCTGCGGGCCGGCAAGGATCCGCTGTCGCGCCTGGTGAGCGCCGCGCTGGCGGCGCGCGACCTGGAGCCCAAGCCGGGCAAGCTGCTGCAGGCCTATCGCAGCGAGGGCATCGCCGCGCCCCGCGTGATCCTCGCCGGCGCCGGCGACGGCTCGGGCAAGCGCGTGCAGCAGGCGGTTGCCGCCGCGGCCGGCGTGCTGCGTGCCTCGACGGCCCGCAAGCTGACCATCCTGCTGCCGGCCGGCAGCGGCGCCGACGCCGTCCGCGCCGCCGTGTGCGGGACGGCGGAAAGCAGCTACGTCTACGTCGCCACCAAGTCCAAGCCGGAAGCGCGCGAGCTGCGCAAGGTCGTGGTCGGCGTCGCCGACGCCGCGGCGCAGAAGCAGGCCTTCGCCCGCGCCCGCGCGGCCGCCGCCGGCATCGAGTTCGCCCGGGAACTGGGCAACCTGCCGCCCAACTACGCCACGCCGACCCGCCTGGGCGAGGAGGCCGCGAAGCTCGCGAAGTCGTACGGGCTGCAGGTCGAGGTGTTCGGGCCCAAGGAGGTCGCGCGCCTGGGCATGGGTTCCTTCATGAGCGTCGCCAAGGGCTCGGCCGAGCCGCTGCGCTTCATCACCCTGCGCTACGAAGGCGCCGGCCGCGGCGTCGCGCCGGTCGTCCTGGTGGGCAAGGGCATCACCTTCGACACCGGCGGCATCTCGATCAAGCCCTCGGCCGAGATGGACGAGATGAAGTACGACATGGGCGGCGCCGCGAGCGTGCTGGGCACCTTCCGGGCGCTGGCCGAACTGAAGCCGAAGCTCAATGTCGTGGGCCTGATCCCGAGCTGCGAGAACATGCCGGACGGCGCCTCGTACAAGCCGGGCGACATCCTCACCAGCCTGAGCGGCCAGACCATCGAGGTGCTGAACACCGACGCGGAGGGCCGCCTGATCCTGTGCGACGCGCTGACCTATGCCGAGCGCTTCAAGCCGCGGGCCGTGATCGACATCGCCACGCTGACGGGCGCCTGTGTCGTCGCCCTCGGCGGCGTGCGCAGCGGCCTGTTTGCCACCGACGACCGGCTGGCGCAGGATCTGATGGCCGCCGGCGACGCCGCGCTCGACCCGTGCTGGCGCATGCCGCTGGACGACGAGTACGCCGAAGGCCTGAAGACCCACTTCGCCGACGTGGCGAACGTGGCGGGCCGGGCCGCCGGCGCCGTGGTGGCGGCGAAGTTCCTGCACCGCTTCACGCAGAACTATCCCTGGGCCCACCTGGACATCGCCGGCACCGCCTGGAAGGGCGGCGCGGCCAAGGGCTCCACCGGCCGGCCGGTCGGCTTGCTGCTCGAGTACCTGCTGGCGCAGGAAGCCACGGCGGCGACCGAGCGCCCGGCGAAGGCCGCTCCGGCGCGCAAGGCGAAGTCGAAGGCGCGGTGACCGGCATCGCCTTCCACTTCAACGTGCCGGACAAGCTGGCCTACGCCTGCCGGCTGCTGCGCAAGGCCACGGCCACCGGTTCGCGCCTGGTGGTCACCGGCCCGGGCGACGTATTGCGCGCCCTCGACACGCAGCTGTGGACCTTCTCGGCGCTGGACTTCATCCCCCACTGCCACGCGGCCTCGGCCGACGCGCAGGTGCTGGCCGCCTCGCCCGTGGTGCTGGCCGACACGCCGCGCGGCACGCCGCACCAGCAGGTGCTGGTGAACCTGGGGGGCGGCGTTCCGGAAGGCTTCGAGCGCTTCGAGCGCCTGATCGAGCTGGTGAGCCGGGAGCCGGCCGACCGCCAGGAGGCGCGCTCGCGCTGGAAGCACTACGCCGACCGCGGCTACGCGATCGAGCAGCACGACCTCGCCGCAAGGGAGACCGCCTGATGGCCAGCAACCGTCCGCCACCGCGCTTCGTGCCCACGCTCACCGAGGTGGTGCATTCCGGACCGGCGCCGCTGTCGCCGGCGGCGGGGCTGTCGCTGTCGCAGGACCAGCTCGCGCACCGCGTCCTGCAGCGCGTGGACCTGGTCCTGGACCGGCGCCTGCGCGAGGAGATCGCCACCATCGTGCTGGAGCAGACCAGCGCGCTCGTGCCGCTGCTGCGCGAGCGGCTCGAGTCCGTCCTGCGCGAGGTCGTCGCCGAAGCTGTCGCCGAGGAGATCGCGGCGCGTCAACGCAGCGGCGCGACGGGCGTTTGAGGCAGGGCGGGAGGTCCGTTGCGGGCCTGGCTGCGGCTTGGCACGACCGGTGCCGCGACCTAGATTCTTTCCCTATGGATCGCGTCCGGAAAATGCGATACCGTCGCGCCCGTTGAGTACAAAAGACGGATCTCAACCCATTTCCCAACTCGGAGGTTTTATGCAATTCAAGCTGAAATTGACGGCTGCGCTGGCGATCGCCGCGGCCTGCGGCGTCGCCGCTGCGCAGGAGCAGGTCGTCAAGATCGGTCACGTCGCGCCGCTGTCGGGTGCGCAGGCCCACTATGGCAAGGACAACGAGAACGGCGTCCGCATGGCCATCGAGGACCTCAACGCGCAGAAGATCAAGATCGGCGGCAAGACGATCAAGTGGGAGATCCAGGCCGAGGACGACGCCGCCGACCCGAAGCAGGGCACGGCCGCCGCCCAGAAGCTGTGCGACGCCAAGGTCGCCGGCGTGGTGGGCCACCTGAACTCCGGCACGACCATCCCCGCCTCCAAGGTCTACCACGACTGCGGCATCCCGCACATCACCGGCGCCGCCACCAACCCCAACCTGACCAAGCCGGGCTACAACACCACGTACCGGATCATCGCCAACGACAACGCGCTGGGCGCCGCGCTGGCCCTGTACGCCGCCGACAAGCTGCACCTGAAGAAGGTCGCGATCATCGACGACCGCACGGCCTACGGCCAAGGCGTCGCCGAGGTGTTCGCCAAGACCGCCAAGGCCAAGGGCATGCAGGTGGTGGACCAGCAGTTCACCAACGACAAGGCCACCGACTTCATGGCGATCCTGACCGCCATCAAGGCCAAGAACCCCGACGCCATCTTCTTCGGCGGCATGGACCCGCAAGCCGGCCCGATGCTGCGCCAGATGGAGCAGCTGGGCATGGACAAGGTCAAGTACTTCGGCGGCGACGGCATCTGCACCTCCGAGATCGCCAAGCTGTCCGCCGGCGCGAAGACCCTGGGCAACGTGATCTGCGCCGAAGGGGGCTCGTCCATCGCCAAGATGCCCGGCGGCAAGGCCTGGAAGGAGCGCTACGACCAGAAGTACCCCAACCAGTTCCAGGTCTACAGCCCCTACACGTACGACGCGACGTTCGTGCTGGTCGACGCCATGAAGCGCGCCAACTCGATCGACCCGAAGAAGTACATCCCCTTCCTGCAGAAGACCAACTACAAGGGCGTGACCGCGAACATCCAGTTCGAGAAGAACGGCGAGATGAAGAACGCCGCCACCACGCTGTACACCTACATCGACGGCAAGAAGACGCCGCTGTAGGCAGCTGGTCCGCGGTAACCGCGTGTATCGACAAGGCCGCCTCCGGGCGGCCTTTTTCATTGGCGGGGCGGGGTGCACCGCGTGTTGCGCGGAGGTCGTCGCCCTGTAGGCGCGCGCGAGCTTTTCTTGTCGGAAGGCTCCTACAGTCCGCGTCCGTATTGGGTTTGCGACGGAGCAAGGGTTCCTGTCGTGTTGAAGGCCTCTCGCGAAGCCGTTACTCTGCCAAGCTTCTGTTGGTGCGCCAACAGTTGCTTACGAATGGGGGATCACATGGAAGTCCTGGCGAAACTGCCTGCTGCCGAGCATCGCGATGGTGACCTGAAGCTGGTGTTGAAGGCGCTGTCGGCGTTCCGGCGCGGAGAGCAGGGAGTGACGCTGCCGACCGAATGGGATGGCCTGTACGGCAAGATCGCCGCCGAATTCAACGAGCTCTCCGCGCAGGCCGCGCGTGCCAGCCACAAGCTGAAGACGGTCGCGACGGCGTCCCACAACGGCGGGCGCGCGAGCCGCCGGCTCGCGGACGACAAGCTCACGGGCTTCTGGCAGGAGAACGTGGCCAGCGTCAACACCTTGCTGGAGGAAGTGGAGGGCGGCGCCGAGCGCACGCGCACGCTGCTGGCGAGCCTCACCGACCTGAAGAAGGGCAACGTCAACGCCCAGCTGCCGCACGACTGGACCGGCCTGTTCGGCAAGGTGGCCGACGTCTTCAACGACGTGGTCGCCGAGAACGTGCGCACCTCGCAGGAACTGGCGCGCCTGTCGCGCGTCGTCGGCAAGGAAGGCAAGCTGAAGGAGCGCGCGGCCATGCCCAGCGCCGGCGGCTTCTGGCGCGATTCGGCCGAATCGATCAACTCGCTGATCTCCGACCTGGTGCACCCGACCTCGGAAGTGGCACGCGTGATCGGCGCGGTGGCTCAAGGCGACCTGTCCAAGTCCATGGCCCTGGAGGCCGACGGCCGCGCGCTGGAAGGCGAGTTCCTGCGCACGGCCATGACCATCAACAAGATGGTGCAGCAGCTGGGCACCTTCTCCGCCGAAGTGACGCGCGTGGCGCGCGAGGTGGGCACCGAGGGCAAGCTGGGCGGCCAGGCGGAGGTGCAGGGCGTGGCCGGCACGTGGAAGGACCTGACCGACTCGGTGAACTCCATGGCCGGCAACCTGACGGCCCAGGTGCGCAACATCGCGGAGGTGACGAAGGCGGTGGCCGCCGGCGACCTCTCCAAGAAGATCACGGTGGACGTGAAGGGCGAGATCCAGGAGCTGAAGAACACCATCAACACGATGGTGGACCAGCTGCGGTCCTTCGCCTCGGAAGTGACGCGCGTGGCCCGCGAGGTGGGTACGGAAGGCAAGCTGGGTGGCCAGGCCGACGTGCAGGGCGTGGCCGGCACCTGGAAGGACCTGACCGAGTCGGTGAACTTCATGGCCGGCAACCTGACCTCGCAGGTGCGGAACATCGCGGACGTGACGAAGGCCGTGGCGGCGGGCGACCTGTCCAAGAAGATCACGGTGGACGTGAAGGGCGAGATCCTGGAGCTGAAGAACACCATCAACACGATGGTGGACCAGCTCCGTTCCTTCGCCTCGGAAGTGACGCGGGTGGCCCGTGAAGTGGGTACCGAAGGCAAGCTCGGTGGCCAGGCCGACGTTCCCGGCGTGGCCGGCACCTGGAAGGACCTCACCGACTCGGTGAACTCCATGGCGGGCAACCTGACCGCCCAGGTGCGGAACATCGCCGACGTGACGAAGGCGGTGGCGACCGGGGACCTGTCCAAGAAGATCACGGTGGACGTGAAGGGCGAGATCCTGGAGCTGAAGAACACCATCAACACGATGGTGGACCAGCTGCGCTCCTTCGCCTCGGAAGTGACCCGCGTCGCGCGGGAGGTGGGTACCGAAGGCAAGCTCGGGGGCCAGGCCGACGTGCAGGGCGTGGCCGGCACCTGGAAGGACCTGACCGATTCGGTGAACTCCATGGCCGGCAACCTGACGGCCCAGGTGCGCAACATCGCGGAAGTGACGACCGCCGTGGCGGCCGGCGACCTGTCCAAGAAGATCACGGTGGACGTGAAGGGCGAGATCCTGGAGCTGAAGAACACGATCAACACGATGGTGGACCAGCTCTCCTCGTTCGCGTCCGAGGTGACGCGGGTGGCCCGCGAGGTGGGTACCGAGGGCAAGCTGGGCGGCCAGGCCGACGTGCAGGGCGTGGCCGGCACCTGGAAGGACCTGACCGATTCGGTGAACTCCATGGCCGGCAACCTGACGGCCCAGGTGCGCAACATCGCGGACGTGACGAAGGCCGTGGCGGCAGGCGACCTCTCCAAGAAGATCACGGTGGACGTGAAGGGCGAGATCCTGGAGCTGAAGAACACGATCAACACGATGGTGGACCAGCTCTCCTCGTTCGCGTCGGAGGTGACGCGGGTGGCGCGCGAGGTGGGCACCGAGGGCAAGCTCGGCGGCCAGGCCTACGTGCAGGGCGTGGCCGGCACCTGGAAGGACCTCACCGACAACGTGAACTCCATGGCCGGCAACCTGACGGCCCAGGTGCGCAACATCGCGGAGGTGACGACCGCCGTGGCCGCCGGCGACCTCACGAAGAAGATCACGGTGGATGTGAAGGGCGAGATCCTGGAGCTGAAGAACACCATCAACACCATGGTGGACCAGCTGCGGTCCTTCGCCTCGGAAGTGACGCGGGTGGCCCGCGAGGTGGGTACCGAAGGCAAGCTCGGGGGCCAGGCCGACGTGCAGGGCGTGGCCGGAACCTGGAAGGACCTCACGGACAACGTGAACTTCATGGCCGGCAACCTGACCTCGCAGGTGCGCAACATCGCGGACGTGACGAAGGCGGTGGCGACCGGCGACCTCTCCAAGAAGATCACGGTGGACGTGAAGGGCGAGATCCTGGAGCTGAAGAACACCATCAACACCATGGTGGACCAGCTGCGGTCCTTCGCCTCGGAAGTGACGCGGGTGGCCCGCGAGGTGGGTACCGAAGGCAAGCTCGGGGGCCAGGCCGACGTGCAGGGCGTGGCCGGCACGTGGAAGGACCTCACCGACTCGGTGAACTCCATGGCCGGCAACCTGACGGCCCAGGTGCGCAACATCGCGGAAGTGACCACCGCCGTGGCGGCCGGCGACCTGTCCAAGAAGATCACGGTGGACGTGAAGGGCGAGATCCTGGAGCTGAAGAACACCATCAACACGATGGTGGACCAGCTCCGTTCCTTCGCCTCGGAAGTGACCCGCGTGGCGCGGGAGGTGGGTACCGAAGGCAAGCTCGGTGGCCAGGCCTACGTGCAGGGCGTGGCCGGCACCTGGAAGGACCTCACCGACAACGTGAACTTCATGGCCGGCAACCTGACGGCCCAGGTGCGGAACATCGCCGACGTGACGAAGGCCGTGGCGGCCGGGGACCTGTCCAAGAAGATCACGGTGGACGTGAAGGGCGAGATCCTGGAGCTGAAGAACACCATCAACACGATGGTGGACCAGCTGTCCTCCTTCGCCGCCGAAGTGACGCGGGTGGCCCGGGAAGTGGGCACCGAAGGCAAGCTGGGCGGCCAGGCCTACGTGCAAGGCGTGGCCGGCACCTGGAAGGACCTGACCGACAACGTGAACTTCATGGCCGGCAACCTGACCTCCCAGGTGCGCGGCATCGCCAAGGTGGTGACGGCCGTCGCGAACGGCGACCTGGCGCAGAAGCTGACGGTGGAGGCCAAGGGCGAGATCGCCTCGCTGGCCGACACCATCAACTCCATGACCGACACGCTGGCGACCTTCGCCGACCAGGTGACGACGGTGGCGCGCGAGGTGGGCGTGGAGGGCAAGCTGGGCGGCCAGGCCAAGGTGCCGGGCGCCGCGGGCACCTGGAAGGGCCTGACCGAGAACGTGAACCAGCTGGCCGCCAACCTGACGACCCAGGTGCGGGCCATCGCCGAGGTGGCGACCGCCGTGACGCAGGGCGACCTGACCCGGTCGATCACGGTGGAGGCGCAGGGCGAGGTGGCCGCGCTGAAGGACACGATCAACGAGATGATCCGCAACCTGCGCGACACCACGCAGGTGAACACCGAGCAGGACTGGCTGAAGACCAACCTGGCCAAGTTCTCGCGGATGCTGCAGGGCCAGCGCGACCTGGTGGCGGTGGGCCACCTGATCCTGTCGGAGCTGGCGCCGGTGGTAGGCGCCCAGCAGGCCGAGTTCTACGTGCTGCGCTACACGCAGGAGCAGCCGCGGCTGCGCCTGATGGCGTCGTACGCCTCGGACGGCCACGGCGCCTACGGCAAGGAGGTCGACCTGGGGCAGGGCCTCGTCGGCCAGGCCGCCTTCGACAAGAAGAAGATCATGCTCACCTCGAGCTTCCCCGAGACGCTCAGGATCGTCTCCGGGCTGACCGAGACGCCGCCGCTGAACGTGCTGGTGCTGCCCATCATCTTCGAGGGCCAGGTCCGCGGCGTGATCGAGCTGGCGAGCGTGGAGCGCTTCAACCCGACCCACCAGGCCTTCCTGGACCAGCTGACGGAATCGATCGGCATCGTGATCAACACGATCGAGGCCAACATGCGGACGGAGGACCTGCTGGCGCAGTCGCAGTCCCTCGCCCAGGAACTGCAGTCCCGGCAGGAGGAACTGCAGCAGACCAACGAGGAGCTCCAGGAGAAGGCCCGCCTGCTCGCGCACCAGAACCAGGAGGTGGAGCGCAAGAACGCCGAGGTGGAGCAGGCCCGCCAGGCGCTGGAGGAGAAGGCCAAGCAGCTGGCGCTGACCTCCAAGTACAAGTCGGAGTTCCTGGCCAACATGTCGCACGAGCTGCGCACGCCGCTGAACTCGCTGCTGATCCTGTCGGACCAGCTGTGCAAGAACCCGGAAGGCAACCTGACGCCCAAGCAGGTGGAGTTCGCCAAGACGATCCACTCGTCCGGCAACGACCTGCTGATGCTGATCAACGACATCCTGGACCTGTCGAAGATCGAGTCGGGCACCGTGGTGGTGGACGTCAACGAGCTGCGCCTGTCGGACCTCCAGCTGTACGTGGAGCGCACTTTCCGCCACGTGGCCGAGGCCAAGAACGTGGAGTTCACCGTGCGCACCGGCCTGAACCTGCCGGCGTCCATGGTGACGGACGCCAAGCGCCTGCAGCAGATCCTGAAGAACCTGCTGTCCAACGCCTTCAAGTTCACCCACCAGGGCCACGTCACGCTCAAGGTCGAGGAGGCCTTCGCCGGCTGGAGCCCGGACAACGAGGACCTCAACCGCGCCCCGCAGGTGCTGGCCTTCTCGGTCTCGGACACCGGCATCGGCATCTCGCCGGACAAGCAGCAGATCATCTTCGAGGCCTTCCAGCAGGCCGACGGCTCGACGAGCCGCAAGTACGGCGGCACGGGCCTGGGCCTGGCGATCTCGCGCGAGCTGTCCAAGCTGCTCGGCGGCGAGATCCGCCTGACCTCGGCGCCGGGGCAGGGCTCGACCTTCACGCTCTACCTGCCGCTGGTCTACATGGCCACGCGTACGGCGCGCCGCATCAGCACGGACTTCCGCACCGACCCGACGCTGTCGCCCCTGCCCAAGCGGCCGCCAGCGGCGCCGGCCACGCCGCTGATCGAGGTGCAGCTGGAGGCGATGGACCTGGCGCAGGAGGGGCAGGACGCCTACGCCCCGGACAACGTCGCCAACGACGACCGCGACAACATCCAGCCCAGCGACCAGGTGCTGCTGATCGTGGAGAACGACCTCGCCTTCGCCCGCTTCCTGCTGGACGCCGCGCGCAGCAAGGGCTTCAAGGGCCTGGTGAGCACCGCCGGCGCCGGCGCGCTGACGCTGGCCAGCCAGCACAAGCCCTCGGCCATCACCCTGGACATGCACCTGCCGGACATGGCCGGCTGGCGCGTCCTGGACCGCATCAAGCACGACCTGGCGCTGCGCCACGTGCCCGTGTGCGTGATCTCCACCGACGACAGCAAGGACCGCGCCTTCAAGTCCGGCGCGCTGGCCTTCCTGGAGAAGCCGATCCGGTCCAAGGAGGTGCTGGACGCCATGCTCGAGAAGCTGCACCACTACGTGGCGCGCAGCGAGAAGAGCCTGCTGGTCGCGCTGCAGGACCAGGACGTGCGCAACGAGCTGATGGCGCAGATCGAGGGCGAGCAGGTGGACGTCACCGTGGTCGCTTCCGCGGAGCAGCTGCAGCAGGCCCTGGACGAGGGCCGCTTCGACGCCATCGTGCTCGAGGACGGCTTCGCCGGCCTCGACCCGCGCGAGCTGCGCCCGGCGATCGCCGCGCAGGCCGGCATCGGGCCGATGCCGCTGGTGCTGTACGGCGGCGAGGGCGGCGCGCGCCAGGGCTGGCATTCGGACGAGGGCATCGCCGTGCAGGAAGTGCACGGCGGCGCGCGCCTCTTCGACGCCACCCTGATCGCCCTGCACCGCAGCATCGCGCGGCTGCCGGAGGACAAGCGCGACGTGATCGACCGGGTCTACGAATCCGCCAAGCCGCTGGCCGGCAAGCGGGTGCTGATCGTCGACGACGACATGCGCAACATCTTCGCCCTGGCCACGGTGCTGGAGGAGCACGGCATGGACATCGTCTGGGCCGACAACGGCCGCGAGGCGATCAACCGCGTGGCCAACGACCCCGGCATCCAGGTCGTCCTGATGGACATCATGATGCCGGAGATGGACGGCATGGCGACGATGAAGGAAATCCGCAAGCTGCCGCAGGGCCGCAACCTGCCTATGATCGCGGTCACGGCCAAGGCCATGAAGGGCGACCGCGAGAAGTGCATCGAGGCCGGCGCCTGGGACTACCTGGCCAAGCCGGTCAACACGCCGGACCTGCTGGCGGTGCTGCGGGCCTGGCTGCAACAGTAGGTTCTACGGGAGCCCGGGTGACGAACGCTGCGACAGGGCAGGAAGCTGCAGACAAGGTCAACATCCTGGTGGTGGACGACCTGCCGGAGAAGCACGTCGTCTTCCGCACGATCCTGGACGAGCTCGGCCAGAACATCGTCAGCGCCCGGTCCGGGCAGGAGGCGCTGAAGTACATCCTGGAGATGGAGTTCGCGGTCATCCTGCTGGACGTCAACATGCCGGACATCGACGGGCTGGAGACCGCCGGCCTGATCCGCCAGTACAAGAAGTCCGCCCAGACGCCCATCGTCTTCATCACCGCCTACGTCGACGAACTGCAGGCGCGGCGCGGCTACGCGCTGGGCGCGGTCGACTACATCCCTTCGCCCGTGGTGCCGGAGGTGCTGCGCTCCAAGGTGCGCGTGTTCGTCGAGCTGTTCCGCATGAACCGGCAACTGCAGAAGCAGGCGGCGCAGCGGGAGGAACTGGCGCGCTCGGAAGCGGCCCGGGCCGCCGCCGAGGAGGCGATCCAGCGGGCCGACTTCCTGGCCGAGGCGAGCCGGGTGCTCTCGCGCTCCCTGAACCTGGACGACACGATCGCCGCCGTGCTGGACCTGTGCGTGCCCATGCTGGGCGACCGGGCCATCCTGGGCATCCCCGACAAGGAAGGCGGCGTGCGCCGGCTGGAAATGCATCCGGCGCCCCGCGCCGACGACGCCGAGGTGTTCACGCCCGAACTGCGGGCCGCGGCCGACGAGGTGATCCGCGGCAAGGAATTCAGCCTGTGGCAGAAGGACGGCCGGGCCGCCGCGATCTGCCCGCTGATGGCCGGCGACGAGCTCCGGGCCGCCATCGTGGTGCTGGGCGACGTGCGGGCATTCGACGCGAACCGCGTCGCGCTGGTCCGCGAATTCGCCAGCCGCGCCGCCATCGCCATGGAGAACGCGCGCCTCTATTCCGCCGTGCAGGAGGCCGACCGGCGCAAGAACGAGTTCCTGGCCATGCTGGCTCACGAGCTGCGCAATCCCCTCGCGCCGATCCGCAACGCCGTCCACATCCTGGCCAGCGCGGAGTCGCTGGCGCCCAAGCTGGCCTGGGCCCGCGACGTGATCGGGCGGCAGGCCGACCACATGGCGCGCCTGATCGACGACCTGCTGGACGTCTCGCGCATCGTGCAGGGCAAGGTCGCCGTCAAGCCGGAGAGGCTGCACCTCTCCACGCTGATCGAGCGCTCGGTGGAGGCCAGCTCGCCGCGCCTGGGCGCGCGCGAACAGGTGCTGGACGTGGTGCTGCCCAAGGAGTGCATCGAGCTGGAAGGCGACGCGGTGCGGCTGTCGCAGGTGCTGTCCAACCTGATCAACAACGCCTGCAAGTTCTCGCCGCCGGGCAGCCGCATCCGGCTGGAGGCGCGCTTCGCCGACGGCGAGCTGCAGCTGGCCGTGCAGGACGAGGGCGCCGGCGTCGCGCCGGAATTCCTGCCCCACATGTTCGAGCTGTTCGCGCAGGCCGACCAGTCGCTGGACCGCTCGCAGGGCGGCCTCGGGATCGGCCTCACGCTGGTGAAGCACCTCGTGGAGCTGCACGGCGGCCGGGTCTGGGCGAGCAGCGAGGGGCTGGGGAAGGGCACCGAGGTCACCATCGCGCTGCCGGCGCGCATCGGCACCGAGCCGGTGGCGGCCATGCCGGCCGGAGGCCAGCCCCGCACGGGCGCCGTGTCGGGTGTCTCGCGCATCCTGGTGGTGGACGACCTCGCCGCCTCGGCCGAGACGCTCATGACGCTGCTGGAGATGGAGGGCTTCGAGGTCCGCGTGGCCCACGACGGCCCGCAGGCCCTGGCGCTCGCCCGCGAGTTCCGGCCGGACGTGGTGCTGCTGGACATCGGCCTGCCGGGCATGAACGGCTTCGAGGTGGCGCACGGCCTGCGCAGCCTGCCGGAATGCCGGGCCGCGCTGCTGATCGCGCTGACCGGCTACGGCGAGGCGGAAAGCCGCTCCCGCTCGGCCCAGGCCGGCTTCGACTTCCACATGGTCAAGCCCGCCGACGTGAACCTGCTGCTCACCATGCTCGCGAATCCCGAGGAGGCGCGCAAGGCGGTGGTCACCGCGTGAGCTACAATCGCGGGCTTGCTGGAGAGGTGGATGAGCGGTTTAAGTCGCACGCCTGGAAAGCGTGTGTGGGTTAACAGCCCACCGCGGGTTCGAATCCCGCCCTCTCCGCCAGCTCGACCAGGAAACCCGCCTCGGCGGGTTTTTTCATTCCTGGCCCGGATCCGCCTGCGCCTCCACCAGCACCGTGTGCGCGAAGTCGATCTGCAGCCAGCGGTGCACCCACGCGCCGACCGTGCGGCGGAAGGTGCGCGCCAGGAACGGCGCGTTGTACACGCGCCAGATCCCGCTCACGCGGTAGCCGCCCAGCACCAGCAGCGCGCCCAGCTCCTCGTACTTGTAGGGCGTGACGTGGGTCAGGTCGCCCCAGTAGCGGTGCGGGTGGTACAGGTTGGGGGTGCCGAGCAGCAGGGTGCCGCCCCGCTTCAGGTGCGCGCGCAGCTTGCGCACCAGCTCCAGGCCTTCCTCGGGGCGAAGGTGCTCGATGACCTCGAAGGCATAGACGAGGTCGTAGGTGCCTTCGATGGCGTCCACGTCGTACCAGTCCTGCCGCGTGGAGCGGTCGATGTCGAAGGAGCGGTACTGCAGGTCCGGGCACAGGGCCTTCAGCCGCGCTTCGAAGCGGCGGTCGCCCGCGCCGACTTCCAGGAAGGCGGCGCCGGGCTTCAGGTGCCGGGCGAGCCGGTCCATCTCCTTCTTCGCCAGGGGGATGCCCCAGATGCTGGGGAAGGCCCGGCTCACGGTGTTGCGGGCCGCGTAGAGCCGCGACCAGTCGATGCCGCCGAGACTGCTCATGCGGCGCGGCCGTCCAGCAGGTCCTGGAAGATCCGGGCGATCGCCGGGCCGGTGGCGGCCAGCGAATAACGCTGCTGCACTTTCTCGCGGGCGGCCCGGCCCATGCGTTCGCGCAGGCCGGCATCCGCATGGAGCCGGCGCAAGGCCTCGAGCCACTCTGCTTCGGCTTCGGGAAGGAAGCCGTCCTGGCCATCGCTGACGAGGTCCCGGTTCATGCCCACCGGGCTGGCCACGGGCGGCACGCCGGCGGCCATGTACTGCACGGCCTTGAAGCCGCACTTGCCGCGGGCCCACTCGTCGTCCGCCAGCGGCATGAGGCCGACGTCCATGTCCAGCAGGTCCGCGATCTCGCTGGACTCCGACCAGCGCCGGTTCACGACTTCCACGCCGTCCAGCGCGAAGTCGCGGTCCGCGACGACCAGCAGGCGGGCAGGGCACTGCGCCGCGAAGGCGCGCAGCACCGGCCCGAGCGCGGCCAGGTAGGGGAAATTGACGGAGTGCCCGATCCAGCCCAGGGTGAGCACGTTGCGCGGGCCATGCTGGCGGGCCGGATAGCGGTCTGTGTCCAGCACCGTCGGCACTACCGCGACGCGCGGGTTGTGGCGGCGGGCATAGGCGGCGAGGTATTCGTTGCCGGCCAGCACGGCCGTGCTGTGCCGCAGGACGCTGCGCAGCCGGGCTTCCGTGCGCCAGCGGGCGAAGAAGGAGCGGCGCCCCTTCTCGGTGGTCCAGATGGCGTCGTCGAAGTCGAACACCAGGTGTCCGCTGCGGGCCAGGGCCCGCACCTGCCTGCGGGGCAGCAGCTTCTTCTGGATCCAGTAGACCGGGAAGCGGGTCGCGTCGGGCACGCCGCGCAGCAGCCTGGCCCCCAGCCCTTCCAGTTCGAGGAAGGGCAGGAACTGCAGGACGCGGTAGCGCAGCGACGCCGTCCGGTCGGAGCCGGAGGGAATGACGCCGATCAGGCGGCCGGGCAGAGCGTCCATTGCGGACGCATTCTACTCAGCCGTAGGTCCCGCCTAGTTCCAGACCGAGATGGCCAGGATCACCAGGCCGACGGCCGCCACCGCGGCGTGGACAAGAACCAACGGAATCGGCAGCGCCCGGTTTTCCCAGTGGTAGATCAGGTTGAGGGCCAGGCCGCCCAGGACGGCGATCAGCAGCAGCACCACGCCGGTCCAGCCGCCGCTGGACATTCCGGCGGTGAAGCCCGCGTAGAGCAGGAGCGTCAGGCCGGAGGCGGCGAGCAGGCCGTGCAGCATGGCGATGGAACTCGGCGGGTGCGGCCGGCCGCTGAAGCGGATCCCGGCCATCAGCAGACCGCCCAGGGCGGTGATCGCGAGCAGCACGACGGCCGTGCGAAGCATCGTTTGCGCATCCATGGTTCTCTCCACTCCTACGAAGGTTGATACGAGGCCATGGATGTCACGGCTGAGCACGGCGTTCCCGGGATTGACTGTCTAATTGAATTGGACAAATAAGTTAGACAGACATAGACAGAGTGGCGCCTGATTTGGACAGTGTGCGTATCTGTATTGGACAGCCTAGATCTTTCGGATCAGGGACTTAGCGCAGATTTCCTGTACTCTGTGTTGCATTGTCCAGACAATTGCTGACCTAAAACTTGACCGTCCATCTCGACAGTCCTACAGTCTGTCCAAACAGTCAACAGACGAGGCGCTCTTGCTCACCAGCAAGGAGATCATCGAGAGGACCGGCATCTCGCGTGCCACTCTCAACAACTACATCGCCAGCGGCCTGGTGCCGCGGCCCCAGGTGCTGCCGCCGGGGCCGGAGCATGGCGCTGCGCCTCGCATCGGCTACTTCCCGGACGACACGGTCGAGCGCGTCGAGGCCATCCAGCGCCTGAAGCGCGAAGGCTGGAGCATCGCGCGCATCACCGAGCACCTGGCGGCCCATCCGCCCGGCCAGGCGCCGGCCCCGCGCGAGGGCGCCGTGGCCGGCGTGCCCATGACGCCGCTCGCCGCCGCGATGCCCGGAGCCCGCGCCCCGGGCGCGACGGCCCCGGCCGGGCAGGCGCCGTCCCTCAGCCTGTCCGCCAGCCAGGTCGGGCACCCGGCCTACCTGGTGAACGACGCCTTCCGCATCGTCTGGGCCAACGAGCAGAACCAGGCGGGCAACCTGTCGCCGCTGGCGCACCGCGCCGGCATCCAGGGCAGCAGCGTGTTCAGCCAGCTGCTCTCGCTGGACGAAGCCCAGGGCCGCGACGCGATCGTGCGCTTCCACCTGCAGGTGGCCCGGGCCCATGGCGTGCATGCCGGCGCCCTGTTCGGCGGCCTCCCGCCGGACGAAGCGGCCCGGCTGCAGCGCCTCTACGACGAGCCGCCGCGCGGCGACACCGGCCTGCTGATGCAGGCGAGCATCCCCGCCTCCGGCGGCACGGGCGCCCGCACCGTCTACGCGGTGCAGTTCCGCGAAGGCGTGCTGTTCGCCTATGCGCCGCAGGATTCCGGCGGCTCGGTCGCCGTGCCGGTGCCGGCGCAGCGCGTCGCGACGCCGCCCATGGTCACGCCGGTCGCCGTGCTGGTCAGCACGCTGCAGGACGCCGGCGGGCTCTGGGTCAAGCTGACCGCGCAGGAGTACTTCGAGCTGCTCAACGAGGTGTGGGCCGAGCTCGATCGCATCTTCCGCCGCCACCGCGGCCGGGCCGGACCGCAGGGCGGCGAGGTGCTGGTCTGCTATTTCCTGCCGCAGGCGGACGGCAGCCACCTGTGGAACGCACTGGCCGCCGCGCACCAGACGCGGGACGCCATGCGCCAGGTGTCGCACCGCTGGCAGGTGCGCAAGGGCTGGGACGTCGAGCTGTGCATGAACATCGGCATCGACGAGGGACAGGAGTGGATGGGCGTCGTGGGAGCGACGGGGGAGGGAGCACTCCGCGTGGTCGGCGATACGGCCGACCACGCGGAGCAGCTTTCCCGCGTCAGCCGCATGGGCGCGATCCTCGTCACCCGCAGCCTCCTGGGCAAGCTGCCCGCCGCCGACCGCCAGCGCCTCAAGTTCGGCGTGCCCCGCCTCGAGGGCCGCCAGGGCGAGGCGCCGCTGCTTTTCACCTTTGCCCGCCTCGCCGACATCGCCGCCCCCTCGGCGGTGCCGGCGCGGGTGGCGGACCTCGCGGCCGCCGAACTCATCGACTTGCATTCCCCGAACAGCAACCCTCGCCCCCAAGAAGGCTGAAGCGAAAGGATTCCCCATGCGCTGGTTCAAGACAAAAGACCTGAGGAGCAGCATCTACGCGATGTTCAGCGTCAGCACGGCCGCCACCCCGCGCGCCGAAGACCCCGCCACGATGGACCAGATCCGCGAGGCGATGCTGGCGATGGCGGCGATGGACCACGGCGAACGCGCCGCCGGCCTGGCGCGCCGCATCCGCTACGCGACCGACCTGCAGGCCCTGTGGTTCATGCGCGGCGAGCTGATGCAGCTGCTCGCCCGCGACCACGGCGAAGTGGCCGCGCGGGAGAAGGTGGACGAGCTCAGCGTCATGTTCACCCACCTGCTGCCCAGCGGGCTGCGCTCCCGCCCGAGCCCGCTCAACCTGCCTTACCGGACTTCGCGCCCCCATTCGGACGAGACCTGAGGCGCCGGGGCCGGCGCCGCGGCCCCGCCGGGGCCCCGCGAGGCGGTGATCATCTTCATCGCCGAGGCGATCAGGCCCGAGACCTCGCTCATGTTGGCCGGGATGACCAGCGTGGTCGTCGCATCCTCGGCCACCTTGCCGAAGGCGTCCACCGCCCGCTCGGCCACCTTCAGCTGCACCGCCTGCTCGCCGCCCGGCTGCCGGATCGCCTCGGCCACCTTGCGGATGGCGTCCGCCGTGGCGTCGGCCACCGCGATGATCGCCGCCGCCTCGCCCTGGGCCTTGTTGATCTCGGCCTGCTTCTCACCCTCGGAGCGGGCGATGAAGGCCTCGCGCTCGCCGGTGGCGATGTTGATCTGCTCCTGGCGCCGGCCTTCCGAGGCGGCGATCAGGGCGCGCTTCTCCCGCTCCGCGGTGATCTGCTGCTGCATGGCGTGCAGGATCTCCTTGGGCGGCGTCAGGTCCTTGATCTCGTAGCGCAGCACCTTCACGCCCCAGTTCAGGGCCGCCTCGTCGATGGCCTGCACCACCTGCGCGTTGATGATGTCGCGCTCCTCGAAGGTCTTGTCCAGTTCCAGCTTGCCGATCACGCTGCGCAGCGTGGTCTGCGCGAGCTGGGTGATGGCGATCACGTAGTTGGAGGAGCCGTAGCTGGCCCGCATGGGGTCGGTCACCTGGAAATAGATGATTCCGTCGACCTGGAGTTGCGTGTTGTCCCTCGTGATGCACACCTGGCTGGGCACGTCCAGCGGGATCTCCTTCAGGCTGTGCTTGTAGGCCACGGTGTCGACGAAGGGCACCAGGAAGTTCAGGCCCGGGGTGAGGGTGGCGTGGTACTTCCCGAGCCGCTCCACCACCCAGGCGTTCTGCTGCGGGACCACCTTGACCGCGCGGACCACGAAGATCACGGCGATGACGAACAGGACGACGGCGATTTCCATTCTTCTTTCTCCTCAGATCTTTTCGACGACCAGCCGGCTGCCGTCCACCGCGCGCACGCGGTGCGGCCCCGGGCCTTCGGGCGTGCCGCCGGCCGGCACCGCCGTCCAGACGCTGCCGCGGTAGCGCACCTGCGCCGTGTTCTCGGCCGTCCAGGCCGCCACGTGGACGGCCTCGCCGGCATCGAAGTCCAGGTTGGTGCTGGTTCCCGGCGCGCCGGCGAAGCGGCGCCGCCGCACGACGTGCCAGGCCGCCACCGCGCCGCCGCCCACCAGCGCGGCGACGACGATCTGCGCCGGGATGGCGAAGCCCGCATGGGCGGCGAGCGCGCCCGCCGCCAGGCCGATGCCGAGCATCAGCAGGTAGAAAGTGCCCGTCAGCAGTTCGACGGCCACGGCCGCGCCGGCGAGCAGCCACCACAGAGTCGAGTCGGCCATAAGTCCCCTTTGGGCGCATTGTGGGCGAAAAGCGCGGCCGTGGCCCGAAGGGTCACTGCGGATTTCATACACTTCGCCCCTTCTTCGCCTTTTCCGGCCCTGGGCCCCCCTGCATGAAGTTCCGTTTCCCCATCGTCATCATCGACGAAGACTTCCGTTCGGAGAACACCTCCGGGCTGGGCATCCGCGCGCTGGCCGAGGCGATCGTGGCCGAGGGCTTCGAGGTGCTGGGCGTCACGAGCTACGGCGACCTGTCGCAGTTCGCGCAGCAGCAAAGCCGCGCGAGCGCCTTCATCCTGTCGATCGACGACGAGGAGTTCACGTCCGGCCCGGACATCGACCCGGCGGTGGTGAACCTGCGCAGCTTCATCGACCAGGTCCGGCGCAAGAACGCCGACGTGCCGATCTACGTCTACGGCGAGACCAAGACCTCGCAGCACCTGCCCAACGACATCCTGCGGGAGCTGCACGGCTTCATCCACATGTACGAGGACACGCCGGAGTTCATGGCCCGCCACATCATCCGGGAGGCGCGCGCCTACCTGGAGGGCATCCAGCCGCCGTTCTTCAAGGCGCTGCTCGATTACGCGGAGGACGGCTCCTATTCCTGGCACTGCCCGGGCCACTCGGGCGGCGTCGCCTTCCTGAAGAGCCCGGTGGGCCAGATGTTCCACCAGTTCTTCGGCGAGAACATGCTGCGCGCGGACGTCTGCAACGCGGTGGACGAACTCGGCCAGCTGCTGGACCACACCGGGCCGGTGGCGGCCAGCGAGCGCAACGCCGCCCGCATCTTCAACGCCGACCACTGCTTCTTCGTCACCAACGGCACCAGCACCTCGAACAAGATGGTCTGGCACCACCAGGTCGCGCCCGGCGACGTGGTGGTGGTGGACCGCAACTGCCACAAGTCCATCCTGCACTCGATCATCATGACCGGGGCGATCCCGGTGTTCCTGAAGCCGACGCGCAACCACTTCGGCATCATCGGACCGATCCCGCAGAGCGAGTTCACCCAGGAGGCGATCAAGGCCAAGATCAAGGCGCACCCGCTGCTGGTGGGGGTGGACCCGGAGAAGGTCAAGCCGCGCATCCTGACCCTGACCCAGTCCACCTACGACGGCGTCCTGTACAACACCGAGACCATCAAGGGCATGCTCGATGGCTACGTGGACGCGCTGCACTTCGACGAGGCGTGGCTGCCGCACGCGGCCTTCCACCCCTTCTACGGCAACTTCCACGCCATGGGCAAGAAGCGGCCGCGGCCGGAGAAGTCGCTGGTGTACTCCACGCAGTCCATCCACAAGCTGCTGGCCGGCATCAGCCAGGCCAGCCACGTGCTGGTGCAGGACGCGAAGGAAAGCAAGCTGGACCGGCACCTCTTCAACGAGGCCTTCCTGATGCACACGTCCACCAGCCCGCAGTACGCGATCATCGCGAGCTGCGACGTGGCGGCGGCCATGATGGAGCCGCCCGGCGGCACGGCGCTGGTGGAGGAGTCGATCGTCGAGGCCCTGGACTTCCGCCGCGCCATGCGCAAGGTGGAACAGGAGTACGGCAAGGACTGGTGGTTCAAGGTCTGGGGCCCTGACAAGCTGGTGGAACAGGGCATCGGCCGGGCCGACGACTGGATCATCAAGGGCGAGGCGCGCTCGGCCAAGTGGCACGGCTTCGGCAACCTGGCCGAGGGCTTCAACATGCTGGACCCGATCAAGTCCACCATCGTCACGCCGGGCCTGGACCTGAACGGCAAGTTCGCCAAGACCGGCATCCCGGCCTCGATCGTCACCAAGTTCCTGGCGGAGCACGGGGTGATCGTGGAGAAGACGGGCCTGTACAGCTTCTTCATCCTGTTCACCATCGGCATCACCAAGGGCCGCTGGAACACGCTGCTGTCGGCGCTGCAGCAGTTCAAGGACGACTACGCCAAGAACCAGCCGATGTGGCGCATCCTGCCGGAGTTCTGCCAGCAGTTCCCGCGCTACGAGCGCATGGGGCTGGCCGACCTGTGCCAGTACGTCCACGAGCTGTACGCGAAGTACGACATCGCCAAGCTCTCCACCGACATCTACCTGAGCGACCTGCAGCCGGCGATGAACCCGAGCGACGCCTTCGCGCACATCGCCCACCGCAAGACCGAGCGGGTGGAGATCGACCAGCTGGAAGGCCGCATCACCACGGCCCTGATCACGCCTTACCCGCCCGGCATCCCGCTGCTGATCCCGGGCGAGGTGTTCAATAAGCGCATCGTCGACTACCTGAAGTTCGCCCGCGCCTTCAACGAGGAATGCCCCGGCTTCGAAACCGACATCCACGGCCTGGTGGCCGAGGAGGGCCCGGACGGGAAGCTGCGCTACTACGCGGACTGCGTGAAGACGCCTTCGCCGGGATGACGGAGAGGCTTATTCCTCCACCGCGATCGCCGTCTGGCTGAACCCGCCGTCCACGTAGGTGATCTCCGCCGTCACTCCCGAAGCCAGGTCGGAGAGCAGGAAGGCGGCGACGTTGCCGACGTCCTCGATCGTCACGTTGCGGCGCAGGGGCGCGGCGCTCGCCACGATGTTCAGCAGCTTGCCGAAGTCCTTGATGCCGCTGGCCGCCAGCGTCTTGATCGGGCCGGCGCTGATGCCGTTCACGCGGATGCCCTTGGGGCCCACCGCGCCCGCCAGGTAGCGCACCGAGGCTTCCAGCGACGCCTTGGCCAGCCCCATGGTGTTGTAGTTCGGGACGACCCGCACCGCGCCCAGGTACGAGAGCGTCAGCAGCGCCGACTTCTCATTCAGGTAGGGCAGGGCCGCCTTGGCCATCGCCGGGAAGCTGTAGGCGCTGATGTCGTGGGCCACCTTGAAGGCTTCGCGCGAGAGGCCTTCCAGGAAGTCGCCGGCGATCGCCTCGCGCGGCGCGAAGCCGATGCTGTGGACGAAGCCGTCGAACTTCGGCCAGGTGGCCGAGAGGTCCCGGAACAGCTTTTCGATCTGCGCGTCGTCGCCCACGTCGCAGTCGAACACCAGGTTCGAGTTGAACTCGGCGGCGAATTCGGTGATCCGATCCTTGAACCGGTCACCGACATAGCTGAAAGCCAGCTCCGCGCCCTGCTGGTGGCAAGCCCGCGCGATGCCGTAGGCGATCGAGCGGTTGGACAACACGCCCGTGATCAACAATTTCTTCCCGGTCAGGAATCCCATGGCGCTCCCACTGAAAATTTCTCGGCAGAATTGTCGCATGCGAGCTCTGCCGCTACTGCTGGCCTGGGTCCTGGCCGCGCCGGCTGCCTGGGCCGCCCATGGCTATGCGTTGTGGGACGACCTCAAGTACCCCGCCGGCTTCACGGCCTTCGACTACGCCAACCCGGCCGCGCCCAAGGGGGGCGAGCTGCGCCTGGTGAGCAACCAGCGCTACTCCACCTTCGACAAGTACAACCCGTTCACCATCAAGGGCGCGCCGCCGGCCTACCTGGCGACCCTGATGTTCGACTCGCTATTGACGGGTTCCATGGACGAGACCGCCTCCGGCTATGGCCTGCTGGCCGAGGACGTGAGCGTCGCCCCCGACCGGTTGAGCGTCACCTTCCGCCTGCGCAAGGAGGCGCGCTTCCACGACGGCAAGCCCGTCCTGGCGCAGGACGTGAAGTACAGCTACGACACGCTGATCGGTCCCTACGTCTCGCCCGGCTACAAGACGCTGCTGGCCGACGTGGCCGGCTGCGACGTCCTGGACGACCGGACGGTGCGCTTCCGCTTCACCAAGCCGAACCGTGAACTGCCGCTGACGGTGGGCGGCCTGCCGGTGTTCAGCCGCGAGTGGGGCAAGGGCAAGCGCTTCGACGAGGTGGTGATGGACACGCCCATCGGCAGCGGGCCCTACAAGATCGGCCCGGTGCGCTTCGGCAAGGACATCACCTACGTGCGCGACCCCGGCTACTGGGCGCGCGACCTGCCGGTGCGCCGCGGCAGCGCCAATTTCGACAGCATCACCGTGAAGATCTACAAGGACAACACGGCGCGGCTGGAGGCGCTCAAGGCCGGCGAGTTCGACATGATGACCTTCTACTCCGCCGGCGACTGGGCCCGGCGGGTGAACGGCCGCAAGTTCAAGACCGGCGAACTGGTCAAGCGCGCCTTCGAGCACCGGCAGCCCGCCGGCTTCCAGAGCTACGTGCTCAACACGCGCCGGCCGCAGCTGTCCGACCCCCGGGTGCGCGAGGCACTGGACCTCGCGCTGGACTACGAGTGGATGAACCGGCAGATGTTCTACAACGGCTATCCGCGCGTGAAGGACCTGTTCGGCAACACCGACTGCGCGGCCACCGGGACGCCGTCGCCGGAGGAGCTCGCGCTGCTCACGCCCTGGCGCGGCAAGATCCCGGATGCCGTGTTCGGCCCCATGTACACGCCGCCGACCACCGAGGGCCCGGGCCATTCGCTGCGGGACAACCTGCGCAAGGCCCAGGCCCTGCTGAAGCAGGCGGGCTGGGAATACCGCGACGGGGCGCTGCGCAACGCCAAGGGCGAGCCGATGGTGCTGGAGTACCTGGACAGCCGCGAAGGCGGCATCCGCACGATCGCCCCCTGGCAGCGCAACCTGGAGAAGCTGGGGATCGAGCTGCGCTTCGTCTCGGTGGACTTCGCCCTGTACCAGCAGCGGCTGGACAAGTTCGAGTTCGACATCACCACGATCAACTTTCCCGGCACCTTCAACCCGGGGCAGCAGCTGGCCGACATCTTCGGCAGCAAGGCGGCCGACACCGAGGCCTCGGGCAACTTCATGGGCGTGAAGAACCCGGCGGTGGACGCCCTGGTGGCCGCCGCGGCCGGCGCCAGGAGCAAGGCGGAGCTGCTCCCGGCCTGCCGGGCGCTCGACCGCGTCATCATGCACAGCCACTACCTCGTGCCGCAGTGGAGCCTGTCGGCCCACCGCATGGCGTACAACGCGTGGCGGCTCGCCTTCAAGGAGCCGATGCCGCCGTACGCCCCCGCCGAGGAGTGGGTGATGTTCTACTGGTGGGCCAAGGGCAACCAGGGAGACCCCCGCTAGGCCATGTTCGCGTACATCCTCAAGCGCCTGCTGCTGATGATCCCGACGCTGCTCGGGGTCCTGCTGGTCACCTTCGTGGTCATCCAGTTCGTCCCCGGCGGGCCGGTGGAGCAGTACCTGTCCGAAGCCAAGGCGGCGGCGGGCCGCGGCAGCTTCGAGTCGGGCGGCTCCTCCTACCGCGGCAACCTGGGCGTGGATCCCAAGCGGCTGGAGGAGATCAAGGCGCTCTACGGCTTCGACAAGCCGGCGCACGAGCGGCTGCTGCAGATGCTCGGGCAGTTCGCCCGCTTCGACCTGGGCCGGAGCTTCTTCCAGAACAAGGACGTGTGGGAACTGATCGTGGAGAAGCTGCCCGTGTCCATCAGCCTCGGGCTGTGGACCTTCCTGATCAGTTATGGCGTCGCCGTCCCCCTGGGCGTGGCCAAGGCGGTCCGGGCCGGCACGCGCTTCGACTTCGTGACCACGCTGATCGTGCTGGTCGGCTATGCCATCCCGGGCTTCGTGCTGGGCGTGGCCCTGCTGGTGATCTTCGGCGGGCAGCTGCAATGGTTCCCGCTGCGCGGCCTGACCTCGGCGAACTGGGAGGACCTGAGCTGGCCGGCGCGCATCGTCGACTACTTCTGGCACATCACGCTGCCGGTCACGGCGCTGGTGCTGGGCAGCTTCGCCGTGACGGCCATGCTGACCAAGAACTCCTTCCTGGAGGAGATCCGCAAGCAGTACGTCCTGACGGCGCGGGCCAAGGGCCTGGGCGACCGGCAGGTGCTGTGGAAGCACGTGTTCCGCAACGCGCTGATCCCCATCGTCACCGGCTTTCCCGCCGCCTTCGTGGGCGCCTTCTTCACGGGCTCGCTGCTGATCGAGACGCTGTTCTCGCTCGACGGCCTGGGCCTGCTGAGCTACGAGAGCGTGATCCGCCGCGACTATCCGGTGGTGCTGGGCACGCTCTACCTGTTCACGCTGATCGGGCTGGTCACCAAGCTGATCAGCGACCTGAGCTACGTCTGGGTGGACCCGCGTGTCAAGTTCGATTGAGGTCGCCGCGCCCCTGGAAGGCGCGCCGCTGCGCCCGGACGAACCGCCGCCGAAGCCGCTGGCGGGTCGCGGCAGCCTCTCCCCGGGGCGCCGAGCCTGGCTGCGCTTCCGCCGCAACCGCCTGGGCTACGTCAGCCTGGTGCTGTTCTGCGTGATGGTGGTGCTGAGCCTGCTCGCGGAGGTGCTCTCCAACGACCGGCCGCTGCTGGTTCGCTACGAAGGCCAGTTCTACTTCCCCGTGTTCCAGGACTATCCGGAGAAGACCTTCGGTGGCGACTTCCCCACGCCCGCCGACTACCTGGACCCCTTCATCCGCGAGCGCATCACCACCCATGGCAACTGGGCCATCTACGCGCCCAACCCCTACGGCCACAAGACGATCAACTACTTCGCCAAATCGCCCAGCCCGGCGCCGCCCTCCGCGGACAACTGGCTGGGGACCGACGACCGCGGGCGCGACCTGCTGGCGCAGCTGATCTACGGCTTCCGCGTGAGCGTGCTGTTCGGACTGGCCTTGATGGCCATCGGCACGGTCCTGGGCATCCTCGCGGGGGCCGTGCAGGGCTACTTCGCCGGCAAGACGGACCTCGCGATGCAGCGCTTCATCGAGATCTGGAGCTCCATGCCCGAGCTGTACCTGCTGATCATCTTCAGCGCCGTGCTGGCCCCCAGCGTCGCCCTGCTGCTGGTGCTGCTGAGCCTGTTCGGCTGGATGTCGCTGGCCGACTACGTGCGCGCCGAGTTCCTGCGCAATCGCCAGATGGACTACGTGCGCGCCGCGCGGGCGCTGGGGGTGGGCAATGGCCGCATCATGTGGAAGCACATCCTGCCGAACAGCATGACCCCGGTCGTGACCTTCCTGCCCTTCCGCATGAGCGCGGCGATCCTGGCCCTGACCTCCCTGGACTTCCTCGGGCTGGGCGTGCCGCCGGGCACGCCCTCGCTGGGCGAACTGCTGTCCCAGGGCAAGAACAACATCGACGCCTGGTGGATCTCCCTCTCCACCTTCGCCGTGCTGGTGGTCACGCTTCTGCTGCTGACCTTCATGGGCGACGCCCTGCGCGACGCCCTGGATCCACGAAAGGCCGACGCATGACTTACGTTGTGCTCCCTCTCCCGCCCGCGGGAGAGGGCCGGGGTGAGGGCGCAAGCGCATGACCCTCCTGGACGTCACCGACCTGCGCGTCTCCTTCGGCGGCAAGGAGGTCGTGCACGGCGTCGATTTCTCCATCGCTCCCGGCGAGAAGCTGGCGCTGGTCGGCGAATCCGGTTCGGGCAAGACGGTCACGGCGCTGTCGCTGCTGCGCCTGGTGCAGAACGCGGAGCTCTCCGGCGCGGCGCGCTTCCAGGGCCGCGAGCCCGGCGCCGCGCCCATCGACCTGCTCACGGCCCCCGAGCGCACGCTGCGCGGCATCCGCGGCAGCGACATCGCCATGATCTTCCAGGAGCCGATGACGGCGCTGAACCCGCTGTTCCCGGTCGGCGAGCAGATCGCCGAGGTGCTGCAGCTCCACGAAGGCCTGAGTGCCCGCCAGGCCTGGCAGGCGGCGATCGAGGCGCTGGCGGCGACCGGCATCCCGGAGCCCCAGCGGCGCGCCGGCGCGTTCCCGCACCAGCTCTCGGGCGGGCAGCGGCAGCGGGCCATGATCGCCATGGCCCTGGCCTGCAAGCCGCGCCTGCTGCTGGCCGACGAGCCGACCACCGCGCTGGACGTCACCCTGCGCCAGCAGATCCTGGAACTGCTGTCCGACCTGCAGCGCGCCGCCGGCATGGCCATCCTGCTGATCACGCACGACCTGAACCTGGTGCGGCGCTTCGCCGACCGCGTCGCCGTGATGGAGAACGGCCACCTGGTGGAGCAGGGCACCGTGGAGTCGGTGTTCCGCGCACCGCGGCACGCGTACACCCGCAAGCTGATCCACAGCCGGCCGCAGCGCGAGGTCGTCGAAGGCCCGGCCGCGGGCGAGCCGGTGATGCAGGCCCGCGGCCTGCGCGTGAAGTACCCGGTGCCCCTCGCCGGCTTCAAGGGCTGGTTCCGCAAGGGCGCGTTCGTCGCTGTCCAGGGCGCGGATTTCCAGGTCGCACCCGGCCGGACCGTCGGCGTGGTCGGCGAGTCCGGCTCGGGCAAGTCGACCCTGGCCCTGGCGGCCCTCGGCCTGATCCCGCACGAGGGCGACCTCGACGTCGTGAAGCGCCGCTGGGGCCCCGATGCCGGCCAGAACCGCGCCATGCGCCGCCTCGTCCAGGTCGTGTTCCAGGACCCGTTCTCCTCGCTGTCGCCGCGCATGACGGTGGAAGAGATCGTGGGCGAAGGCCTGCTGGTGCACGAGCCGGCGCTGCCGCTGCCCCAGCGGCGCGAGCGCGTCATCCAGGCCCTGCAGGAAGTCGGGCTGGCCGACGAACAGTTCCCGGGCCTGCTGGGCCGCTATCCGCACGAGTTCTCGGGCGGGCAGCGGCAACGCCTGGCCATCGCCCGCGCCCTGATCGTCCAGCCCCAGGTGCTGGTGCTGGACGAGCCGACCAGCGCGCTGGACGTGACCATCCAGCAGCAGGTCTTGAAATTGCTCCAGCGGCTGCAACGTGAGAGGGGCCTCAGCTACCTCCTGATCACCCACGACGTGGACGTCATCCGCGCCATGGCGCACGAGGTGCTGGTCATGAAGGAAGGCGAGATCCTGGAGTCCGGGACGGTCGACGAGGTGCTGGCGCGCCCGCGCAACCCGTACACCCAGGCACTGGTCGCGGCGGCTGGCTGAACCGGTGCGCGAATACCCCCTGGAGCCTTGCGAGTCAAGGCTTTGCGGGCTACAATACTGGCTTCACGACCAAACGGGCGGGTACCAACCGCCCGTTTTTTTTGCTCGGTCCATTCACCAACTTGGCACTGCTCGACATCGTCGCCCAAACCGTCGCCGGCCTCGGCTACGAGCTGGTGGAGCTGGAGCGCTCCGCCGGCGGCACGCTGCGCGCGACGATCGACTTCCCCTGGCAGCCGGGGGAAGAGAAGGCGGTCAACGTGGAGGACTGCGAGCGGGTCACCCGCCAGCTGCAGTACACGCTGGAGGTGGAACAGGTCGACTACAAGCGCCTGGAGGTGTCGTCGCCCGGCATCGACCGGCCGTTGCGCAACGAGCGCGACTTCGAGCGCTTCGCCGGCGAGGTGGTGGACATCACGCTGAAGGCGCCGATGGGCGCGGCCGCCGCGGGCCAGGTGGCCGCCAACCGCCGCAAGTTCCGCGGCACGCTGGAGCGGGCTGCCGAGGGTCCGGGCTGGCAGCTGAGCTGGAGCGACGAGCCGCCGCCGGCGCCGGGGCAGAAGGTGTCGAGGAAGAGGAAGGAACCTGCGCCGGTGCAGGTCCTGGGGTTCACGCTGGACGAGATCAAGGATGCTCGTCTCGCGCCGATCGTAGATTTCAAGGGGCGCAAGCGCGCCGGGGTTCAGGAGCAGGAAAAATGAATCGCGAACTGTTGATGCTGGTGGACGCCATCTCGCGCGAGAAGAACGTCGAGCGCGACGTGGTCTTCGGCGCCGTGGAAGCCGCGCTGGCGCAGGCCACCAAGAAGCTGTACCAGGGCGAGGTGGACATTCGCGTGGCGATCGACCGCGACAGCGGCGACTACGAGACCTTCCGCCGCTGGCTGGTGGTGCCGGACAACGCCGGCCTGCAGAACCCCGACGCCGAGGAGCTGCTGATGGACGCCCGCGAGCGGGTGCCGGACGTGGAGGAAGGCGAGTACATCGAGGAAGGCGTCGAGTCGCTGCCGATCGGCCGCATCGGCGCCATGGCCGCCAAGCAGGTGATCCTGCAGAAGATCCGCGACGCCGAGCGCGAGATGCTGCTGAACGACTTCATGTCGCGCGGCGACAAGATCTTCGTGGGCACCGTCAAGCGCATGGACAAGGGCGACATCATCGTCGAGAGCGGCCGCGTCGAAGGCCGCCTGCGACGCAGCGAGATGATCCCCAAGGAGAACCTGCGCAACGGCGACCGCGTCCGCGCCATGATCATGGAAGTGGACCTGACGCTGCGCGGCGCCCCCATCATCCTGTCGCGCGCCGCCCCCGAGTTCATGATCGAGCTGTTCCGCCAGGAAGTGCCCGAGATCGAGCAGGGCCTGCTGGAGATCAAGAGCTGTGCCCGCGACCCGGGCAGCCGCGCCAAGATCGCCGTGATCTCCCACGACAAGCGCGTCGACCCGATCGGCACCTGCGTGGGCGTGCGCGGCTCGCGCGTCAACGCCGTCACCAACGAGCTCGCCGGCGAGCGCGTGGACATCGTGCTGTGGTCGGAGGACCCGGCGCAGTTCGTGATCGGCGCGCTGGCGCCGGCCAACGTGACCTCCATCGTCGTCGACGAGGAGAAGCACGCCATGGACGTGGTGGTCGACGAGGAGAACCTCGCCATCGCCATCGGCCGCGGCGGCCAGAACGTGCGCCTCGCGAGCGAGCTCACGGGCTGGAAGATCAACATCATGGACGCCAACGAGTCGGCCCAGAAGCAGGCCGAGGAGCAGTCCGCGATCCGCGCGCTGTTCATGGAGCGCCTGGACGTCGACGAGGAGATCGCCGACATCCTGATCTCCGAGGGCTTCACCAGCCTGGAGGAAGTGGCGTACGTGCCGCTGCAGGAGATGCTGGAGATCGAGTCCTTCGACGAGGACACGGTCAACGAGCTGCGCACCCGCGCCAAGGACGCGCTGCTGACGATGGAGATCGCGCGCGAGGAGAGCGTCGAGGAGGTCTCGCAGGACCTGCGCGACCTCGAGGGGCTGAGCCCGCCCCTGATCGCCAAGCTCGCCGAGAACGGCGTGCACACCCGGGACGACCTGGCCGACCTGGCGGTCGACGAGCTCACGGACATCACTGGCCAGTCCGCGGAAGAGGCCAAGACCCTGATCATGAAGGCGCGCGAACACTGGTTCACCGGCGCTGCGGCTGCGGCCGCCCATGAGTGATGGGAGGAACTGAGAACACATGTCTAGTACCACCGTCGCCGAGTTCGCGAACGAACTCAAGAAATCGACCGAAACCCTGCTGGAGCAGCTGAAGAGCGCCGGCGTGACGAAGTCCGCCCCGACGGACTCGCTGACCGATGCCGACAAGCAGAAGCTGCTGGGCTACCTCCAGGCGAGCCACGGCACCGCCACGCCCGAGCGCAAGAAGATCACCCTGGTGAAGAAGTCCACCAGCGAGATCAAGCAGGCCGACGCCACCGGCAAGGCGCGCACGATCCAGGTGGAAGTGCGCAAGAAGCGCACCTTCATCAAGCGCGACGAAGGCGCCGACACCGCCGTGGTCGAAGCGCCCGAGACGGCGCAGCCGCCGCAGCCCTCCGGCCCGGACGAGGCCGAACTCGCCCGCCGCGAGGAAGAGGCGCGCCGCCAGGCGGAGCTGATCCGCCGCCAGGAGGAAGAACTGGCCGCCAAGCGCCGCGAGCGCGAGGAAGCCGAGGCGCGCCAGCGCGCCGAGGAAGAAGCCCGCGCTGCCGCCGAACGCAAGGAGCGCGAGGCCGCGGAGCGCGCGGAAGCGTATTCCGCCGCGCAGGCCGGCGCCACCGCGGCGAAGGCCGCCGCCGACGAGGCGGCGCAGGCCGTCGCGAAGGCGCAGGCCGAGGCCCGCGAGAAGGCGGCGCAGGAAGCCCGCGAGAAGGCCGCCGCCGAATCCAAGGCGCGTGCCGACGAGGAAGCCGCCCGCGCCCGCGACCTGCAGGAACGCCGGCGCAAGGCCGAGGCGGAGGCCGCGGCCATCCGCTCGATGATGAGCGCGCCCAAGAAGGTGCTGGTCGCCAAGGCGCCGGAGAAGCCCGCCGCCAAGGCGCCGGAACCCGGCAAGCCCACCAAGGGCACGCTGCACAAGCCGCCGGCGCAGCCGGGCCGCCCGGGCGCGCCCGGCACGGCCGCTCCCGCCGGCCCGGGCGCCGGCAAGGAAGTGAAGTCCGCCAAGCTGTCCTCCAGCTGGGCGAACGATCCGGCCAAGAAGAAGGAAATCAAGACCCGCGGCGACACCTCCGGCGGCGTCGGCCGCAACAGCTGGCGCGGCGGGCCGCGCGGCGGCCGCCGGGACCACCGCGACCGCGACGACCACGTGCAGTCCGCGCCGGTGGAACAGCGCGTGATCGAAGTGCACGTGCCGGAAACCATCACGGTCGCCGAGCTGGCGCACAAGATGGCCATCAAGGCCTCGGAAGTGATCAAGGCCCTCATGAAGATGGGCCAGCTGGTCACGATCAACCAGTCGCTGGACCAGGACACGGCCATGATCGTGGTCGAGGAAATGGGCCACAAGGCGGTCACGGCCGCCCTGGACGATCCGGAGGCCTTCACCGAGGAAGAGGTGTCCAACCAGAACGCCGAGGCGCTCCCGCGCGCCCCGGTCGTCACGGTCATGGGCCACGTCGACCACGGCAAGACCTCGCTGCTGGACTACATCCGCCGCGCCAAGGTGGCGGCGGGCGAGGCCGGCGGCATCACGCAGCACATCGGCGCGTACCACGTGGAGACCCCGCGCGGCGTGATCTCCTTCCTGGACACCCCGGGCCACGAGGCGTTCACCGCCATGCGCGCCCGCGGCGCGCAGGCGACGGACATCGTGATCCTGGTGGTGGCGGCCGACGACGGCGTCATGCCGCAGACGAAGGAAGCCGTGAAGCACGCGAAGGCGGCCGGCGTCCCCATCGTCGTGGCGATCAACAAGATCGACAAGCCCGATGCCAACCCGGACCGCGTGAAGCAGGAACTGGTGGCCGAGGAAGTCGTGCCGGAAGAGTACGGCGGCGAATCGCCGTTCGTGCCGGTGTCCGCCAAGACGGGCCAGGGCATCGACGAACTGCTGGAGCAGGTGCTGCTGCAGGCCGAGGTGCTGGAACTGAAGGCGCCGGTGGACGCCATGGCCAAGGGCCTGGTGATCGAGGCACAGCTGGACAAGGGCCGCGGCCCGGTCGCGACGGTGCTGGTGCAGTCCGGCACGCTCAAGACCGGCGACGTGGTGCTGGCCGGCCAGACCTACGGCCGCGTGCGCGCCATGCTGGACGAGAACGGCAAGACCATCAAGTCGGCGGGCCCGTCCATCCCGGTGGAGATCCAGGGCCTTTCGGACGTGCCGCAGGCCGGCGACGAGTTCATGGTGCTGTCCGACGAGCGCCGGGCGCGCGAGATCGCGACCTACCGCGCCGGCAAGTTCCGCAACACGAAGCTGGCCAAGCAGCAGGCCGCCAAGCTGGAGAACATGTTCTCCGACATGACGGCCGGCGAGGTGAAGACCCTGCCGATCATCGTGAAGGCCGACGTGCAGGGCTCGCAGGAAGCGCTGGCGCAGTCGCTGCTGAAGCTGTCCACCGACGAAGTGAAGGTGCAGATGGTCTACGCGGCGGTCGGCGGCATCAGCGAGTCGGACGTCAACCTGGCGATCGCCTCCAAGGCGCTGATCATCGGCTTCAACGTGCGCGCCGACGCCGGCGCGCGCAAGCTGGCCGAGGGCAATGGCGTGGAGCTGCGCTACTACAACATCATCTACGACGCCGTGGATGAACTGAAGGCGGCGATGTCCGGCATGCTGGCGCCCGAGAAGAAGGAAGAGGTCATCGGCTCCGCCGAGATCCGCACCGTCTTCGTGGCGTCCAAGATCGGCACGGTGGCCGGCTGCATGGTCACCTCCGGCATGGTCACCCGCAACGCGCACTTCCGCCTGCTGCGCAACAACGTCGTCATCTACACGGGCGAACTCGAGTCGCTCAAGCGGATGAAGGACGACGTGCGCGAGGTCAAGGAAGGCTTCGAGTGCGGCATCAAGCTGAAGAACTACAACGACATCAAGGAAGGCGACCAGCTCGAATTCTTCGAAGTCAAGGAAATCGCCCGGACGCTGTGAAGAAGAAGTCGTCCACCCCCAACCGCGGGTTCCGCGTCGCCGACCAGATCCAGAGGGACCTGACGGAGCTGGTCGCGCGCGAACTGAAGGATCCGCGGGTGGGGATGGTCACGATCAACGCGGTGGAAGTCACGCCCGACTACGCGCACGCCAAGGTGTTCTTCAGCATCCTGGTGGGCGACCCGCAGGAGACCGAGGACGCCCTGAACCAGGCGGCCGGGTTCCTGCGCAACCACCTGTTCAAGCGCCTGCACATCCACACCGTGCCGACGCTCCATTTCCAGTTCGACCGCACCACCGAGCGCGCGGCGGACATGAACGCCCTGATCGCCAAGGCCGTTTCCTCCCGTTCCAAGGAAGACTAGGACGTGAACGCGCCACGCACCAGGGTGCAGCGGCGCCCTGTGCATGGGGTGTTGCTGCTCGACAAGCCGCTGGGTCTGTCCAGCAACGACGCGCTGCAGAAAGCCAAGTGGCTGCTGCGGGCGGAGAAGGCCGGCCACACCGGCACGCTGGACCCCATGGCCACCGGCGTGCTGCCGCTGTGCTTCGGCGCGGCCACAAAGTTCAGCCAGCTGCACCTGGACGCCGACAAGACCTACGAGGCGCTCGCCCGGCTGGGCGTGCGCACGGCCTCCGGCGATGCCGAGGGCGAGGTGGTCGAGACGCGCGAAGTGCCCGCGATCTCCGCGGAGCGTCTGGCCGAAGTGCAGGCGCGGTTCACCGGGCCGATCGTGCAGGTCCCGCCCATGCACAGCGCGCTCAAGAAGGACGGCAAGGCGCTCTACGAATACGCCCGGGCGGGCGTGGAGGTGGAGCGCGCGTCCCGGCAGGTGACCGTGTTCTCCCTGCAGCTGAGCCTGCCGGAGCCCGGCCTGCTGAGGATCGTCGCAAAGGTCAGCAAGGGCACCTACATCCGCACGCTCGGCGAAGACCTCGGCGCGGCGCTCGGCTGCGGCGCGCACCTGGTTTCGCTGCGAAGAATTGCCACCGGGCCCTTCGATGCGAACCAATGCATCACATTGGCGGAACTCGAGGCGCTGCCCGAGTCTGAAAGAGAGGCCCGGCTGCTGCCCGTGGAGGCGCTGCTGCCGGGCCACGCGCGCATCGCGCTCGAACCGGCGGAGGCAGGCCGGTTCCTGAGCGGGCTGCGGCGGCGGGGTCCCTGGCCGGATGCCGAACGGGTGGTGGTCTTCGGGCCCTCACCCCAGCCCTCTCCCGCCAGCGGGAGAGGGAGCGAATCCGCCTCTCTCCCTCTCCCGCCTGCGGGAGAGGGCCGGGGTGAGGGCTGCTTGCTGGGCACGGCCCACGTGAAAGCCGGCGAGCTGATTCCTTCCCGCCTCCTGAGTCCCATCGAAATCCAACAGATGCTCGGCGCGGCCGAGCCCCAAAACGCATGACGCAAATCCGGAACATCGCCATCATCGCCCACGTCGACCACGGGAAGACCACCATGGTCGACCAGCTGCTGCGGCAGTCGGGCACCTTCGCCGAACACGAGAAGGTGGTCGACACCGTGATGGACAACAACGCCATCGAGCGCGAGCGCGGCATCACCATCCTGGCCAAGAACTGCGCGGTCAGCTGGAAGGGCACGCACATCAACATCGTCGACACCCCCGGCCACGCCGACTTCGGCGGCGAGGTGGAGCGGGCGCTGTCCATGGTGGACGGCGTGCTGCTGCTGATCGACGCGCAGGAAGGCCCCATGCCGCAGACGCGCTTCGTCACCAAGAAGGCGCTGGCCCTGGGCCTGCGGCCGATCGTGGTGGTGAACAAGGTCGACAAGCCCGGCGCCAACCCCGACAAGGTGATCAACGCCGCCTTCGACCTCTTCGACAAGCTCGGCGCCACCGACGACCAGCTGGACTTCCCGGTGGTCTATGCCTCCGGCATCAACGGCTGGTCCTCGATGGAAGAGGGCGAGGCAGGGCAGCAGTGGGGCCCCGACATGTCCGCGCTGTTCGACACCATCCTGAAGCACGTGCCGCAGCACGAGGGCGATGCGAACGCGCCCCTGCAGCTGCAGGTCTCCGCGCTCGACTACTCCAGCTTCGTGGGCCGCATCGGCGTGGGCCGCGTGAACCAGGGGACGATCCGTCCGGCGATGGACGTCCTGGTGATGGAAGGGCCGGACGGCAAGCAGGTCAAGGGCCGAATCAACCAGGTCCTCACCTTCGAGGGCCTGGACCGCGTGCAGGTCAAGGAAGCGGGTCCCGGCGACATCGTGCTGATCAACGGCATCGAGGACATCGGCATTGGCGTGACCGTCACCGACCCGGCCGACCCGAAGCCGCTGCCCATGCTGAAGGTGGACGAGCCGACGCTGACGATGAACTTCTGCGTCAACACCTCGCCGCTGGCGGGCCGGGAAGGCAAGTACGTGACGAGCCGCCAGATCTGGGACCGCCTGCAGAAGGAACTGCAGTCGAACGTGGCCCTGCGCGTGCGCGACACCGACGAGGAAGGCGTGTTCGAGGTGATGGGCCGGGGCGAGCTGCACCTGACCATCCTGATCGAGAACATGCGCCGCGAAGGCTACGAGCTGGCGGTCTCCAAGCCGCGCGTGGTGTTCAAGGACATCGGCGGCGTGCGCCACGAGCCGATCGAGCTGGTGACGGCCGACGTCGAGGAGCAGCACCAGGGCGGCGTGATGCAGGCGCTGGGCGAGCGCAAGGGCGAGCTGGTGAACATGGAGCCGGACGGCCGCGGCCGCGTGCGCCTGGAGTACCGCATCCCGGCGCGCGGCCTGATCGGCTTCTCCAACGAGTTCCTGAACCTGACCCGCGGCTCGGGCCTGATCTCCAACATCTTCGACGGCTACGAGCCCTACAAGGGCGAGATCGCCAGCCGCAAGAACGGCGTGCTGATCTCCATGGACGACGGCGAGATCTTCACCTACGCCCTGGGCAAGCTGGACGACCGCGGCCGCATGTTCGTGAAGCCGAACGACCAGGTCTACGAGGGCATGATCGTCGGCGTGCACAGCCGCGACAACGACCTCGTGGTGAACGCCACGCGCACCAAGCAGCTCACCAACTTCCGCGTCTCGGGTAAGGAAGACGCGATCAAGATCACGCCGCCGATCGAGCTCACGCTGGAATACGGCGTCGAGTTCATCGAGGACGACGAGCTGGTGGAGATCACGCCCAAGACCATCCGCCTGCGCAAGCGCTTCCTGAAGGAGCACGAGCGCAAGCGCGCGCTGCGCGAAGCGGCTTAAGATTGCCGTCATCCCCGCGGAGGCGGGGACCCAGGGCTTCCGCCCGGCGAAGCCGGGCCCACAACAACAATGACCCTCACCCACACCCGCGCCGTCTTCCTGATGGTCGCGGTCACCCTCATGTGGTCCATCGCCGGCGTGGTCACCCGCCAGCTGGAACACGCGCGCAGCTTCGAGGTCACCTTCTGGCGCAGCTTCTTCACCGTGCTGTCGCTGCTGGTGATCCTGCCCTTCTTCCAGGGTCGCGAGGTCTTCCGCCGCATCCTGCGCGCGCCCTGGCCGCTGTGGGCGTCCGGCGCCTGCTGGAGCGTCATGTTCACGGCCTTCATGGTGGCCCTCACCATGACCGGCGTGGCCAACGTGCTCGTGACGATGGCCATCGGCCCCTTCCTCACGGCCCTGATCGCGCGCGCCTTCCTCGGCCACCGCATTCCCGTCCGCACCTGGCTGGCCATCGTCGTGGCCGGCTGCGGCATCGCCTACATGTACGGCACGCAGATCGAGGCGGGGCGCTTCGCCGGCACCGCCGTCGCCCTGTGCGTGCCGCTCGCGGCGGGCGTCAACTGGACGATCCAGCAGCGCGCCCACGCCCAGGGGCACCGCATCGACCTGGTCCCCGCCGTGCTGGTCGGCGCGGTGATCTCCACGCTGGCGACCTTGCCGCTCTCGTTCCCGCTGCAGGCCTCGGTGCGCGACGTCGGCTGGCTCGCGCTGCTGGGAACCGTGCAGCTCGCGATCCCCAGCACGCTGGCCGTGGTCTGCGCCCGGGTGCTGAAGGCGCCGGAGGTCGCGCTGCTGGCCTTGCTGGAGGTGGTCTTCGGGATCCTGCTCGCGTGGCTGGGCGCCGGCGAGGCGCCGCGGCCCGCGGTGCTCACGGGCGGCGTCTTCGTGATCGGGGCGCTGCTGCTGAACGAACTGGTCGGATGGAGGCAGAGGACATGAGCAACATCGCCACGGAAGTCCGCGGCTCGGCGGGCCTGGTCACGCTGGACCGGCCCAAGGCCCTCAACGCGCTGTCGCTGGACATGATCCGCGACCTCACCGCGGCGCTGCTCGCCTGGCGCGACGACCCGCGCATCGAGCGCGTGGGCGTGCGCGGCATGGGCAGGGAAGGGCCTTTCGGCGCCTTCTGCGCCGGCGGCGACATCCGCTTCTTCCACGCCGCCGTGCTGGCCGGCGACCCGCGGCTGGAGGACTTCTTCACCGAGGAATACACGCTCAACCACCTGATCCACGGCTACCCGAAGCCCTATGTCGTCTTCATGGACGGCATCGTCATGGGCGGCGGCATGGGCATCTCGGCCCACGGCAGCGACCACGGCCTGCGCCTCGCCACCGAGCGCACGAAGATGGCCATGCCGGAGACCAACATCGGCCTGTTCCCGGACGTGGGCGGCGGCTGGTTCCTCGCGCGCTGCCCCGGGCGCATCGGCGAGTACCTGGCCCTGACGGGCAACCTGATCACGGGCGCCGACGCGGTGGCGGCCCGCCTGGCCGACGGCATCCTTCCCTCGGCGCAGTTGCCCACCGTCTGGGAAAGCCTCGCCGACGGCGAACAGTTCGAGCAGCTGCGCGAGCGGATCCGCCAGCTGCCCGCGCCCGCGAGCACGCTCGCCGCCCAGCGGGCCGACATCGACCGCTTCTTCGGGCTGCCCAGCGTCGCGGCCATCGTGCACGCGCTCGAGGCCGATGCATCGGCGTGGGCCCGGGAGACGGCGGCGCTGCTGCGCAAGCGTTCGCCGCTGATGCTGAACGTGACCCTGGAGCACCTGCGCCGCGCGCGCCACATGACGCTGGCGGCCGACCTGCGGATGGAGCGCGACATGGTGCGGCACTGCTTCCACCTGCGGCCGGGCGCGGCCAGCGAGACCTTCGAGGGCATCCGCGCGCTGGCGATCGACAAGGACCACGCGCCGAGGTGGAACCCGGCGCGGATCGAGGACGTCACGCCGGAGATGGTGCAGGCCTTTTTCGCCAGTCCTTGGCCGACGCACGCTCACCCGCTGCGCGGGCTTGCGTGATCGCTGGGGTTCGCTGCGCTCACCGCCAGCCTACGAAGCCCGCCGGCCACCGCATGTAGGCTGGCGGTGAGCGCAGCGAACCCCAGCGTCTACAACTGCTTGTAGACCACCTCCGCGAGCTGCAACAACCCCTGCCGCGGCAGCTTCCCCGAGATCGCGTACCCGAACCCCTGGTCCACCCAGTAGAACGTGGCGATGCCGCCTTCGCTGGCATACCGGAAGGCCGTCTGCTCCATGCCGCGGGCCTTGGCGCCGTCGACGGCGCCCACGTACAGCGTGATGCGTTCGCCGGCGGCGTTCTGGTACATGAACTGCGCGCGGGCGCCGCCGTCGCCGGGCAGCAGCCGGCCGCCCACGAGCTCGTAGCCGGTCCCGGCGAGATTGGGCACCTTCAGCGGGCGGTTCAGGCGCTTGGACAGCCACTGCACCAGGTGCTGCTGCTGCCCCGCGTCCACTTCCACCGGGTGCCGCACCTCCGGCATGTAGACCGCATGCGCCACCGCCGCCTGGTGCGCGAAGGACATCACGGTGCGCGGACCGGGGCCCGCGTAGCTGCTCGCCTGCCATTGCACGTGGCCGGCCCAGCCGAGCGTGAAGGCCACCAGCACCGACGCGGCCATGCCGCCCCAGCGCTGCCACTGCGCCTGCCGCGTGCTGCGCTGGTGCAGCTGCTGCGCGGCATGCAGCAGGTGCGCGGGAATCGCTTCGTCCAGCACCTCGGCGTGCAGGCCGCGCAGGGCGTCGCGCTGCTGCGCCCACGCGCGCACGCGCTCGGCCGCGTCGGCGTCGGCGGCCAGCCTGGCCTCGACGGCGCCGCGGCGCTCGGCGTCGAGCCGCCCGTCCACGTAGGCGTGCAGGTCCGCTTCGCCGGGCAACAGTGCGTTGTCTTCCTTCATGCCGTTCATCACTTCAAGCGCCGCAGCGAAGGTGCGGCGGCGGTCGCCGGCACGGGCCGGCCATCCATCAGGTCGCGCAGGCGCGCCCGCGCCCGCGACAGGCGCGACATCACCGTGCCGATCGGCACGCCGGTGATGCGCGCGGCTTCCTCGTAGCCCAGGTCCTGCAGGCTCACCAGCAGGAGCACCTCGCGCTGCTCCGGCGGCAGCCGCAGCAGGCAGCGCTGCAGGTCCATCGCCTGGTCGGGCATGCCGCCCGGCGCGACCAGTTCGTTCGCCACGTCGTCCACGTCCACGCGGTTCGCCACCTGCTGCCGCACCGCGCGCCGCGCGCCGTCGACGAACAGGTTGTGCATCAGCGTGAACAGCCAGGCGCGCAGGTCGCTGCCCGCGGCCCACAGCCGCCAGCGCTCGCAGGCGCGTTCCAGCGTGTCCTGCACCAGGTCGTCGGCCGCCCAGGCGTCGCCGGTGAGCGAACGGGCGTAGCGGCGCAGGTCGGGGATGTGGCCCGCGAGGCTGTTGGGAGGGTGGGTTCCCGGCATCCCCGCAGCCTAGACGAAGCGGCCCGGCGAGGACACCGGCGCACCCGGCCAGCCGCGCCGGAACAGCGGGTCGATGCCCGCCATCGCTGCGTGCGCGCCACGTTCCCCCTGCGCGGCGGCCAGCGCCTGCATCAGCGAGGAACGCAGGAACCACAGCGACTGCAGGTCGTGCGCGCGCTCGATCGAGCCGAGGAGGCGCACGCCCGCCGCGCCGGGCGCCTGCTGCGCCAGTTCGCGCATCGCGCGCCGCACGACCTCGACGTCGGCCGACGCGGGTCGGGGCGCGGGACCCGGATCCAGCAGGCGGAACCAGCCGGACCAGGGGAGCGACAGCGAAGGCCTGCGCATCTCAGGGGCGCGCCAGGTGCCAGACGTTGTTGACGCCGTCGCCGGTGCGATCGCCGGGGCGGGCGTCCTTCACCCAGTAGTACACCGGCTTGCCGCGGTAGGCCCACTGGCGGGAGCCGTCGTCGCGCACCACGATCGTCCAGTCGCCCGAGGCGCTGGCGCCGGCGCTGGCCATCAGCGGCGGCCAGTTGGTGGCGCAGGGACCGTTGCAGACCGACTTGCCCGCGCCCATGGGATCGCGGTCGAAGGTGTAGAGCGTCATGCCGTTCGGGCCCACCAACACGCCGTCGGCGACGGTGGCCGGCGCGCGGCTTCCGTACATCGAGGCGCAGCCGGCGAGCAGGCCGGCAAGGGCAAGGGCGGCGAGGGGGGCGGTCAGGCGCATGGCTTTCTCCTGGAGTGAATCGTTCTGCCTGCATGAACGCACCCCGGAACCGGTTTATTCCCGCCCGCCCGGCGGCCGCGGATCAGCGGTGCCGTTCCTTCATGGCGCGCTCGACCTCGCGCTTGCCTTCGCGCTCCTTGATGGTCTCGCGCTTGTCGTGCTCCGCCTTGCCCTTGGCCAGCGCGATCTCCGCCTTGACCCGCCCGTTCTTCCAGTACAGCTGCAACGGCACCAGGGTGTGGCCCTTCTGCTCCACCTTGCCGATCAGGCGGCGGATCTGGTCCTTCTTCATCAGCAGCTTCTTGGTCCGCACGGCATCCGGGTTGACGTGGGTCGACGCGGTCTTCAGCGGGTTGATCTGGCAGCCGATCAGGAACAGCTCGCCGTCGCGGATCACCACGTAGCCGTCCGTGAGCTGGACCTTGCCCGCGCGCGCCGCCTTGACTTCCCAGCCTTGCAGCACCACGCCGGCCTCGAACCGCTCCTCGAAGAAGTAGTTGAAGGCGGCCTTCTTGTTGTCGGCGATGCGGGAGGGCGTTTCTTTCTTTGTCGTCATGGGCTTAACCTGAGAAATCCGCTTCGCGGATTTCTCAGGTTGTCTGATCAGTGCGGACAGGACCGGCAAAGCCGGATCCTGTCCGCAGGGGAGACTGCGTTGCATGTTATTCCACGCAGTCTGGGAGGCGGGCAGCTGCAAGCTGCCCGCCGGGCGTGAACCGCGCGGAATAACATGCAGCGCGGTTCCCCTTGTGAGAAGGATCCGGCTTTGCCGGGCCTTCTCACACATGCTAAGCCTCCGCAAAAAGTCGCTCGCGACTTTTTGCGGAGAATCCTGACAGTTGAGGCCTTCGGCGGCTCTCTACAATCCCGCGGTGGCCCGCAATTCTCCATGAAAACAGTCCACAAGTCCGTCCTCATCTGGTACAGCGCCGAAGAGATGTTCGCGCTGGTGACCGACGTGGCGAGGTACTGCGAGTTCCTGCCCTGGTGCGACCGCTCCACCGTCATCGCGCTGGAGCCCGACGGCATGAAGGCCGAGATCGGCATCCATTTCTCCGGCATCCACCAGACCTTCACCACGCGCAACACCCACGTGCCGGGCCGCGAGGTGCGCATGAAGCTGGTGGAAGGCCCGTTCTCCAACCTCGACGGCTGCTGGAAATTCCAGCCGCTGGGACAGGGCCAGCGCGCCTGCAAGGTCTCGCTGGAGCTGCACTACGCCTTCAAGAGCACGACGCTGGCGACCCTCGTGGGGCCCGTGTTCGACCGCATCGCCGGCAACCTGGTCGACGCGTTCGTCAAGCGCGCCGAACAGGTGTACGGCTGACCGCATGCCGCGCGTGACCGTCACCTGTTCGCCGGCGCCGCGGCGGGTGCTGGAATGGCCGCTGCTGCTGCCCGAAGGCGCCACCGTCGCCGATGCCTTGCAGGCCAGCGGCTGGCGCGAGGCCTGCCCGCAAGGGGAGCCCGCGGAGGTCGGCATCTGGGGCAAGCGCTGCGAGCCAGGCCAGGTGCTGCGCGAGGGTGACCGGGTCGAGGTCTACCGGCCGCTTCAGGTGGACCCGAAGGTAGCGCGCCGCGAGCGCTTCCGCCGGCAGGGCGCGCGGGCGGCAGGCCTGTTCGCGGGGCGGCGGCCGGGAGCGAAGCCGGGCTACTAGGGCGGCCGCGTCACTGCACGCAGTCGCGGGCGATGATCTCGTTGAGGTGCTTGACCTCGGCGGCCCGCTGGGCGTCGTCCATGATCTCGCGCTCGCCCTTCTCGTTGGTGCGCGAGACGCGCACGCCCGAGTCGAAGGTGGCCTTGGCGTTCTTCGCGCGGGCGCAGTTGTCGGCCCGCATGGCCGCCACCTTCATTTCCTGTTCCTTCTTCTTCTCGGCCTCGGCGGCTTCCAGCTGCTTCTTGCGTTCGGCCAGGGCCTTGTCCGTGCCGCTCGGCTTGGGCACGGGCAGCGCGGCGGCCGCAGCGGGCGCCGGGACGGCCTGGGTTTCGGCGGCGGGTGGCGTGAAGCGGCCGCCGGGGTGCTTGAGGATGCGGTCGGGCGCGATGTCCGGCGGCGGCGCCTTGTCGCTGAACACCTTGCGGCCGTCCTTGTCCAGCCAGAGCCACTGCGCCGAAGCGGCGAGCGGCAGGCAGCAGGCCAGGGCGAGCAGGGCGATGCGGGCGGTCTTCATCGCGCCAGTTTAGCCCGGCCGCAGCGCCGCGCCTTGCGTGAAATGCTTCCGCGTGGCGTGCCTGCCCCAGCGGCGCCGTGCGAAATTGCACGCGGGTACAATCCTTTTTTTGGAGCCCTCAGAATGCGCCTTCTCGGAAAAGCGCTCACCTTCGACGATGTGTTGCTGGTGCCGGCGTTCTCCCAGGTCCTGCCCAAGGACACCTCCCTCGCGACCCCCCTTTCCCGCAACATCCAGCTGAACCTGCCGCTGGTGTCCGCCGCCATGGACACGGTGACGGAGGCGCGCCTGGCGATCGCGATCGCGCAGGAAGGCGGCATGGGCATCGTGCACAAGAACCTGACGCCGCAGGAGCAGGCGGCCCACGTGGCGCGCGTGAAGCGCTACGAGTCCGGCGTCCTGCGCGACCCGGTCGTCATCACGCCGCAGCACACGGTGCGCCAGGTGATGGCCCTGCAGGAGCAGCTGGGGATCTCCGGCTTCCCCGTGATCGACGCGGGCCGCGTGGTCGGCATCGTCACCGGCCGCGACCTGCGCTTCGAGACGCGCTACGACGTGCCGGTGGCGCAGATCATGACCCCGCGCGAGAAGCTGATCACCGTGCGCGAGGGCACCAGCGCCGCGGAAGCCAAGGCGCTGCTGAACAAGCACCGGCTGGAACGCCTGCTGGTGGTCAACGACGCCTTCGAGCTCAAGGGCCTGATCACCGTCAAGGACATCACCAAGCAGACCACCTTCCCGAACGCCGCGCGCGATGCCAGCGGCCGCCTGCGCGTCGGCGCGGCGGTCGGCGTCGGCGAGGGCACCGAGGAGCGCGTGGAGGCGCTGGTGAAGGCCGGCGTGGACGCGATCGTCGTCGACACGGCGCACGGCCACAGCAAGGGCGTGATCGAGCGCGTGCGCTGGGTCAAGCAGAACTATCCGCAGGTCGACGTGATCGGCGGCAACATCGCCACCGGCGCCGCCGCGCGGGCGCTGGTGGAAGCCGGGGCCGATGCGGTGAAGGTCGGCATCGGCCCGGGCTCGATCTGCACGACCCGCATCGTCGCGGGCGTCGGCGTGCCGCAGATCACCGCCATCGACAACGTGGCCAGCGCGCTGGCCGGCAGCGGCGTGCCGCTGATCGCCGACGGCGGCATCCGCTACTCCGGCGACATCGCCAAGGCCATCGCGGCCGGCGCCAGCACCGTGATGATGGGCGGCATGTTCGCCGGCACCGAGGAGGCGCCCGGCGAGATCGTGCTGTACCAGGGCCGCAGCTACAAGAGCTACCGCGGCATGGGCTCGATCGGCGCCATGCAGCAGGGCAGCGCCGACCGCTACTTCCAGGAAGCGACCAGCACCAACCCCAACGCGGACAAGCTGGTCCCCGAGGGCATCGAGGGCCGCGTGCCGTACAAGGGCTCGCTGGTGGCGATCGTCTACCAGCTCGCCGGCGGCGTGCGCGCCGCCATGGGCTATTGCGGCTGCGCCGACATCGAGGAGATGCGCAACCGCGCGGAATTCGTGGAGATCACGGCCGCGGGCATCCGCGAGAGCCACGTGCACGACGTCCAGATCACCAAGGAAGCGCCGAACTACCGGGCGGACTGAATCCGCTCGAAGCAAAAAGGGCCAGAATTTTCTGGCCCTTTTTGCTGGCTCACGCTAAAATCTGGTCAGATTGATCCACAGTCGAGCCAGAATGCAGACCGTTCCCATCCACCAGGCCAAGAGCCAGCTCTCCGAACTGATCCGCGCGGTGGAGCAGGGCGAGGAGGTCGTGCTCACGCGCCACGGCAAGCGCGTCATCCGCCTGATCAAGGAGCCGGAGACGGAGCAGCCCAGCATCGAGGCGCGCCGCCAGGCCATCCTGGCCGAACTGGCGGCCCTGCGGGCCAAGGTCGGCACCGGCCAGCCCGCCTTCCAGGAGCTGTGGGGCGAACACAAGCGCGAACGCGACGCCCGCGGCGACGCATGGGTCCAGGACCCGAAGGCTCCCCGTGCTGGTCGTTGACGCCTCCGCCTTCGCGAGCTGGGCCTTCCCCGACGAGGGCGGCGACAAGGTGTCGCAGGCGCTGATCCGCATCATGACCGAGGAAGAGAGCGCCACCAGCGCCGCGATCTTTCCTCTCGAGGCGCTGCACGCGACCGGCCGGGCGCTCGCCCGCGGCCGCTTTTCGCCGGGCGTGCACCAGCACGTCCTGCGGCTGCTCAGCCGCCTGCCCGTGTCCCTGGCGCCGCTGCGCGTCTCCCCGCTGGAGTTCTGGAACTGGTCGCAGTCCCTGGAGCTCACCCCCTACGACGCCGCCTACCTGAAGGTGGCGGTGGACCTCAAGGCGCCGCTGGTCACGATGGACCGTGCGCTGCAGCGCGCCTGCCTCCGCCTCGAACACCCCCTGATCACCGACCTGGCCTGACATGCAACACGACAAGATCCTCATCCTCGACTTCGGCTCGCAGGTCACGCAGCTGATCGCCCGGCGCGTGCGCGAGGCGCACGTGTTCTCCGAAGTCCATCCGTGCGACGTGACGGACCAGTGGGTCCGCGAGTACGCGGCCGACGGCCGCCTGAAGGGGGTGATCCTCTCGGGCAGCCACGCCAGCGTGTACGAGGAGAGCACCGACCGGGCGCCGCAGGCCGTCTTCGAGCTGGGCGTGCCGGTGCTGGGCATCTGCTACGGCATGCAGACCATGGCGCAGCAGCTCGGGGGCAAGGTCGAAAGCGGCCACCTGCGCGAGTTCGGCTTCGCCGCGGTGCGGGCGCGCGGCCACACGGAGCTGCTGCGCGACATCGCCGACTTCACGACGGCCGAAGGCCACGGCATGCTGAACGTGTGGATGTCGCACGGCGACAAGGTCGTGGAGATGCCGCCCGGCTTCAAGCTGATGGCCTCCACGGAGAGCTGCCCGATCGCCGGCATGGCCGACGAGGCGCGCCGCTTCTACGGCGTGCAGTTCCACCCCGAGGTGACGCACACCGTGCAAGGCCGCGCGATGCTGGAGCGCTTCGTGCTGGGGATCTGCAAGGCGCGGCCCGACTGGGTGATGCGCGACCACGTCGCCGAGGCGGTGGAGGCGATCCGCCAGCAGGTCGGCGAGGAGGAAGTGATCCTGGGCCTGTCCGGTGGCGTCGATTCCTCCGTCGCGGCGGCGCTGATCCACCGCGCGATCGGCGACCAGCTGACCTGCGTGTTCGTGGACCACGGCCTGCTGCGGCAGAACGAGGGCGACATGGTGATGGACATGTTCGCCGGCCGCCTGCACGCCAACGTCGTGCGCGTCGATGCCAGCGAGCAGTTCCTGGGCAAGCTGGCCGGCGTGGCCGACCCCGAGGCCAAGCGCAAGATCATCGGCCGCGAGTTCGTCGAGGTGTTCAAGGCCGAGGCCGCGAAGATCAAGCAGACGCATGCGCGGCACGTCGCCTGGCTGGCGCAGGGGACCATCTACCCGGACGTGATCGAGTCCGGCGGCACCAACAAGAAGGCCGTCACGATCAAGAGCCACCACAACGTCGGCGGCCTGCCGGAGCAGCTGGGCCTGAAGCTGCTGGAGCCGCTGCGCGACCTGTTCAAGGACGAAGTGCGCGAGCTGGGCGTGGCGCTGGGCCTGCCGCCGGAGATGGTGTACCGCCATCCCTTCCCGGGGCCGGGCCTCGGCGTGCGCATCCTGGGCGAGGTGAAGCGCGAGTACGCCGACCTGCTGCGCCGCGCCGACGCGATCTTCATCGAGGAACTGCGCAACACCCGCGACGAGGCGAGCGGCAGGACGTGGTACGAGCTCACCAGCCAGGCCTTCACCGTGTTCCTGCCGGTCAAGAGCGTCGGCGTCATGGGCGACGGCCGCACCTACGACTACGTCGTGGCGCTGCGCGCCGTGCAGACCAGCGACTTCATGACGGCGGACTGGGCGGAGCTGCCCTATGCGCTGCTGAAGAAGGTCTCCAGCCGCATCATCAACGAGGTGCGCGGCATCAACCGCGTGACCTACGACGTGAGCAGCAAGCCGCCCGCGACCATCGAGTGGGAGTGAGGGGGCGCGGATGCATCCGGACAGGCAGCCCGACGAGGAGTTCCTGCGCGAGCGCAGCGCCGGTCGGCGCTGGATCGCCATCGCCGCGCCCGTGGCCATCGCCTTGTGGCTGGCCTTGGACCGGCTGCTGCCGCCGCTCGCGGGCATGGACAGCCTGGGCGACCGCATGGTGTTCACGCTCAAGTGCGCCTGCGTCGCCGTGCTGTTCTGCCTGGCCACCGGTGTCGAAGCAGTGGCGCACGAACGCCTGTTCTCGCCGGCCTTCGACCCCCTGAAGGGTTTCGAGACGCGCCGGTTGCGCGTCAACCTGCGCTACCTGCAGAACACGCTGGAGCAGACGGTACTGTTCGTCCCCGCGCTCTTCGGGCTGGCGGCGTACTCGCCCGGCGGCGCGGAGATGCGCGCGGTGGTGGCGACCACCGTCACCTGGATCGTCGCGCGCTTCGCCTTCTGGCTCGGGTATCACCACAGCGCCGCCCGCCGCGGCCTGGGGGCGCCCGGCATGGCGATGACGCTGCTCGTGCTGCTGTACGTGGCGGGCCGCTTCGGGCACGAAGTCGCCGGCGCACCTGGCGCCGCCGGCATGGTGGCGGCCTTCCTGGCGATCGAGGCCGTGCTGTTCCGGGTGGCCTCGCGTCCTGCGCCGCGCTGAGGCGGGCTTGGGCCCGGTCGGGCCGGCGATGCACAATGGCGGCCATGTACCAGCCGCCGCAGTTCAAGACCGAGGATGCCGCGATCGCGGCGGAGCTGATGCGGTCGCACCCCTTCGCGAGCCTGGTGTCGAACGACGACACGGGCTTTCCCTTCGTCACGCACCTGCCGCTCCACCTCGAGGAGCGGGACGGCCGCTTCGTGCTCCTGGGGCACTGCGCGAAGCCCAATCCGCACTGGCGCTTCCTGCAGGTGCGCCCGCAGGCGCTGGCCACCTTCCTCGGCCCGCACGCCTACATGTCGCCCTCGGTCTATCCGGACAAGCAGCGGGTGCCGACCTGGAACTACCTGGCCGTGCACTGCAAGGTGCAAGCGCGCCTGGTGGAAGATGCCGCGGGCAAGGACACGTTGCTGAAAGCACTGATCGCCGACCACGAGCCGGCCTACGCCGAGCAGTGGCGCAGCCTGGGCGAGGAGTTCGCGCAGAAGATGCTCGCCGGCATCGTGGGCTTCGAGCTGGACGTGCTGGAGTGGTCGTGCAAGCTGAAGCTGAACCAGCACCGGCCGGAGGCGCATGCGCGCATGCACGCGGGCTATGCGGCGGGCAACGCCGACGAACAGCAACTGGCCGCCTGGATGCAGCGGCTCGGAATGGAGGGCAGGGGATGAGGGCGATCTTCACGGTGGTGGGCTTGCTGGTGGTGCTGGCGATCGTCGGCGTGCTGGCGAAAAAGCAGCTGAACGCGGGCGTCGCACCGGCGATGCCGGGTGTCGAAGCGGGCGCCGCCGCGCCGGCGACGCCGCAGCAGCAGGTGCAGCAGTTCAACCAGGCGGTGGAAAAGGCCATGCAGCAGGCACGCCCGATGCCCGATGACGCCAAGTGATTTCTGCGCCCGCGCTTCTTCCCCCGTAGGGTGGCGGTGAGCGCAGCGAACCCCACCGACCGCGACGCCCGCTTCATGCGCGAAGCGCTCGCGCAGGCCCGCCTCGCCCTCGCCGCCGGCGAGGTCCCCGTCGGCGCCGTCGTCGTCCACGGCGACTCCATCGTCGGCCGCGGCCACAACGCACCCGTCTCCGGCCACGACCCCACCGCCCACGCCGAGATCCGCGCGCTGCGCGAAGCCGCGCAGGCCCTGGGCAACTACCGCCTCGACGGCTGCGAACTGTTCGTGACGCTGGAGCCCTGCGCGATGTGCAGCGGCGCGATGCTGCACGCGCGGCTGGCCCGCGTGGTCTTCGGCGCCGCGGATCCCAGGACCGGCGCGGCCGGGTCCGTGCTGGACCTGTTCGCGCAGGCGCAACTCAATCACCAGACCGCGGTGCTGGGCGGCGTGCTGGCCGACGAAGCCGCGGCCCTGCTCACCGGCTTCTTCCGCAGCCGCCGCCAGGAGGCCCGCATGAACGCACAACCGCTGCGCGAGGACGCGCTGCGCCCGCCGGAGGAGCGCTTCCGCGACCTCCCGGACTACCCCTGGGCCCCGCACTACGTGAGCGACCTGCCGTCCCTGGCGGGCCTGCGCATGCACTACCTGGACGAGGGCCCGCGCGATGCGCCGCTCACCTGGCTGTGCCTGCACGGCAACCCCTCGTGGAGCTACCTCTGGCGCCGGATGATCCCGGTGTTCCTGGCCGCGGGGGCGCGCGTCGTCGCGCCCGACCTGGTCGGCTTCGGCAAGAGCGACAAGCCCAAGCGCGACACGGCCCACACGTTCGAGTGGCATCGCCAGGTGCTGCTCGAGTTCGTCGAGCGCCTGGAGCTGCGCGACATCGTGCTGGCGGTGCAGGACTGGGGCGGCCTCCTCGGGCTGACGCTGCCCATGGAAGACCCGCAACGCTACCGCGGCCTGCTGGTGATGAACACGACGCTGGGCACGGGCGACGCGCCCCTCAGCCCCGGCTTCCTCGCCTGGCGCGACATGTGCGCGAAGAACCCCGGCTTCGACGTCGCCCGCCTGTTCGCGCGCGGCAACCCGCACCTGCGGCCGGAGGAATGCGCGGCCTACAACGCGCCTTTTCCCGACGCCGGCCATCGCGCGGCGCTGCGGGCGTTTCCCGCCATGGTCCCCGACCACCCGGACGCGAACGGCGCGGCCGTGTCGCGCCAGGCCCGCACCTTCCTCTCGCAGCAGTGGGAAGGGCAGACGCTGATGGCCGTCGGCGCGCAGGACCCGGTGCTCGGCGTGCCGGTGATGGAGGCGCTGCGCGCGCAGATCCGCGGCTGCCCCGAACCGATGGTGCTGCCGCAGGCCGGGCACTTCGTCCAGGAGCACGGCGAGGCGATCGCGCGCAGGGCGGTGGGATACTTCCGCCCGTGACGCAACGCATCTACATCTTTTCCCCCTCCAGCGCCGTGCGCAACAAGGCCGCCGTCCGGCGCGGCGTCGCGCGGCTGAAGAAGCTGGGCTACGAGGTCGAACTGGACCCGGCGGCCTTCGCCACCCACATGCGCTTCGCCGGCGAGGACGAGGTGCGGCTCGCCTCGATCGAGCGTGCCGCGGCGAGCGGCGCCGACATCGCGATCATCACTCGCGGCGGCTACGGCCTCACGCGGCTGCTGCCGGCGCTGCCCTACAAGGCCATCGCGAAGGCGATCGACCGCGGCACGCAGTTCGTGGGCCTGAGCGACTTCACCGCCTTCCAGAGCGCGGTGCTGGCCGAGACAGGGCGCGTCACCTGGTCCGGCCCCGCCGTCGGCGAGGACTTCGGCGTGGAAGGCGAGCCGGACGAGATCATGCAGGCCTGCTTCGAGGACCTCGCCAGCGGGCAGGGCGAGGGCACCGGCTGGCAGCTGCCGGCCGCGGAGCGGATCGAGCAGCCGCTGCAGCAGAGCGGCGTGCTGTGGGGCGGCAACCTGGCCATGGTCGCGGCGCTGGCCGGCACGCCCTGGCTGCCCAAGGTGAAGGGCGGCATCCTGTTCCTGGAGGACGTGAGCGAGCATCCCTACCGCATCGAACGCATGCTCACGCAACTGCTCTATGCGGGCGTGCTGCAGAAGCAGAAGGCGATCCTGCTCGGTCACTTCACGAACTGGCTGCCGGTGCCGCACGACAAGGGCTACAAGCTGAAGACGGTGATCGACTGGCTGCGCGGGCAGGTCGACGCGCCGGTGCTCACGGGCCTGCCCTTCGGCCACGTCCCGACCAAGGTGTGCCTGCCGGTGGGCGCCAGGGTCACGCTGGCGGCGGAAGGGCGCGACGCCTTCCTGCTCTGGGGCCACCGGCACTAGGGCGCGGGCAAGAAAAAAGCGCGGGGATCCCGCGCTTTTTTTTGGGGGGGCCGTACTGCGCCCGGCGCTCAGCCCATGAGCGGGCTGGGGCGCGAATTGAGGCTTCCGGGCAGCAGGCCGCGGAACATCTGCGTCACGCGCTGCACCTTCTCGCGGGCGGCCGCTTCGCCCTGCGCCGCCGCCAGCGAGGCGAGCACGTCGCCGCGCAGGTACCACAGCGCCTCGATGTCGTTCGCGTAGCGCACGCGGCGCGTCACGTTGGCGAACTGCTTCCCGCCGGCTTCGGCCAGCAGGGCCAGCATGGCCTCGCGGATGTCCTCGACGCCGGATTCGAGAATCGATTCACTGGGCGCCGGGGGATTCCCGAGCAGGCCGTAAATGCTGTTTCGGAGGGTGCCGGAAAACCAGTTCATAGCCATCCTTGTCACCAACGATCGTTTTATGGAAAGGTCCGACTAGAACTTATGCGCAAAGAAAAATCTTGACAAGCCTCGTCCGTGAAGGAGTTCACGCTCCTCGCAATTGAAAACACGTGCGGCCCGCCCGGCGACGGGCCGCGGCTACCGTCCGTCGGCACGGATGAGCAGTTCCGGGCTTTTTCCAACGATGCGGGCCTAGGACGATTCCTAGGCCGCCTCGGCGCCCTGAGCGCCGCATCTCGGAGTCCTCCGAGCCTTCGATTCAGCCGGCGCCGATGTCGCGAGAAGCGGGCTTTCGCGATAGTTACGCCCATGATTTCGACCGCTTCCATCAAGGTGTTCCTCGCGGACGACTCGCTGCAGATCCGCCAGCGCGTCAACGCGCTGCTGTCCACCGCCGAGATCGCCGTGGTGGGCGAAGCGGCCACGCCCGAGTCGTGCATCTCCGGGATCCTGCAGTCGCACCCCGACGTGGTGGTCCTCGACGTGCAGCTCGAAGGCGGCACGGGCCTGCAGGTGCTCAAGGCCGTGCGCTCGGCCGACCCGGAAGTCGCCTTCGTCGTCTTCAGCAACAACTCCGCGCCTGCCTACCGCAAGCGCTACCTGGGCGAGGGCGCCGTGCGCTTCCTCGACAAGAGCAGCGAATTCGACCAGCTCGCCCAGGCCGTGGCCACCGCCGGCCGCCGCTCCGTCCATTGATCCGAGGGAAGAAAAATGCAGACCGCCCCGCTCGCCACCCGTCCCGCCGTCGCCGTGCACATCGTGCCGCGCCAGCAGCGCATCGCCGATCCCGCGCCGCTGAAGACGCTGTGCTCCACCTGCCACCTGAAGGACCTGTGCCTGCCCTGCGGCCTGACCGGCAACGACGTGGAGCGGCTCGACGGCCTGAAGTTCGCGCGCCGCAGGGTCAAGGAAGGCCAGGCGCTGTACCGCGAGGGTGACAGGTTCCAGTTCATCTACGCCGTGCGCAGCGGCACTTTCAAGTCCACCCTGACGCTGAAGGACGGCCGCGAGCAGGTGACGGGCTTCCAGATGGCGGGCGAGCTCCTGGGCCTCGACGGCCTGGCCGCGGGCAAGCACGCGAGCAGCGCGATCGCGCTGGAGGATGCCGAGATCTGCGCCATCCCCTACGCCCACCTGAGCGAACTCGCGGCCACCAGCAGCGACCTGCAGCACGTGATCTCGCGCCTCATGAGCCGCGAGATCGTGCGCGAGCACAGCCTGATGATGCTGCTGGGGAGCATGAACGCGGAGGAGCGCCTGGCCGCCTTCCTGCTGAACATCTCCCAGCGCATGAAGGCCCGCGGCTGGTCCGCGAGCGAGTTCCACCTGCGCATGTCGCGCGCCGAGATCGGCAGCTACCTGGGCATGAAGCTGGAGACCGTCAGCCGCACCTTCTCCGCCTTCGCGCAGCAGCGCCTGCTGGAAGTGGACAAGAAGCACGTGCGCATCGTCGACCTCGAAGGCCTGCGCCAGGCGTTCGAACTGCGCGTGCAGTGAAAGCCCGCCGGCGGGCCCCCAATGCGGGGCGCCGGCGGCGTAAGCTCTGCGTGCCGGCTGGCGGGATCCGCCCCGCATCCGCCGGCCAAGGAGGCCACCATGGCCACGGAAGCTGCCTGCCCGTCCTGGGACTGCGCGCTGCGCCACGCCGGCGAGGCCGAACTGGCCAGCCTGTGGCACCTCGGCGGCGACCAGCGCGAAGCCCTGCTGCTGGGCTACCTGCTGGGCATCGCGCACCTCGGGCAGCACCTGCGCGCCCTGCAGCCGCACCTGGCGCATCCGCCCCAGCTGCCCCGCGAAGGGCCCGCGTCCTGGCGCGAGCCGCACGCCTGAGCGCGTTCAGGGCGCGGTGAACGCGCGGACCGCCTGCGCCAGCAGCCCGGCGAGCGCGATCGCATTGCTTGCGTGGGCGACGGTGTCGCAGGTCACGATGCGGGCGACGCCGGCGCGCTGCAGCAGGTCCTGCCCGGCGGGATCCAGCAGCGCGTGCACGCCGATGCACCAGGGCCGGCCCCAGCCGGCGGCGCGCAGCACCTCGGCCGCCGCGGCCATCGTGTGGCCGCTGGAGATGATGTCGTCCACCAGCACCGGGGTGCGGCCCTGGCTGTCGGCGCCCGCCGGCAGCTCCACCGTCACGTCGCGGTCGCCGCGCCGCACCTTGCGCATCACCACCCAGGGCGCCTGCAGGCGCGCCGCCACGTCGGCGACCCATTGCTCGCTCTCGCTGTCGGGCCCGACCAGGATGGGCTGCGGCACCTCGCGCGCGACCCATTCGGCGATCGCCGGCGCCGCGGCGACGACGCGCGTGGGGATCGTGTAGATCTTGTCGAGGCTGGGCCAGCGGTGCAGGTGCGGATCCACGGTCACCAGCCAGTCGAGCGTGGAGGACAGCAGCCGCGCGTAGGTGCGCGAGGTGACGGCCTCGCCGGGACGGAAGCGGTCGTCCTGGCGCATGTAGGGCAGGTAGGGCACGACCAGGCCGACCTCGGTGGCGCCGAGTTCGCGCGCGGCATCGGCGGCGAACAGCAGGGACAGCGTCTTGTCGTCGGGATGGTCCATGTGGGCCACCAGCAGCACGCGCTGGCCGGCGACGTCGGCGCGCTGGCGCACCACCACTTCGCCATCGGGGAAGCGGTGCGCCTCGACCGTGCTGGCGGCGCAGTGCAACTGCCGGGCCAGCACCTCGGCCAGGGCCTCGGCACCGGGTAGCGCGAGGATGATCAGGTTCATCCCGCGGAGCGTACGCCGATCTTGGCGCCGGCGGCGCGAAGGTGTACGTTCCGGCTTGGCAGGGCACCATGTTCGAGGACCGCCTCGCTGCCGCCGGGCAGCTCGCGCAGGCGCTCGCGCACCATCGCGGGCAGCATCCGCTCGTGCTCGCGATCCCCCGGGGCGCCGTGCCCATGGCCGACGTCATCGCGAAGCAGCTCGGCGGTGAGCTCGACCTGGTGCTGGTGCGCAAGCTCGCGGCGCCCGGGGCGCCTGAGTTCGCCATCGGCGCGGTGGACGAGGCCGGCCGCGTGTACCTGGCGCCGCATGCCGGCGCCGTCGGCGCGACGCCGGGCTACATAGCGGAGCAGAAGCAGCTGCAGCTGGAGGAGCTCGCGCGCCGCCGCCAGCGCTACACGCCCGGACGCCGTCCCGTCCCCGCCCAGGACCGCGTGGTGATCGTGGTCGACGACGGCCTCGCGACCGGCGCGACCATGGTGGCGGCGCTGGAGGCGGTGCGCCAGCGCGGCCCGGCGCAGCTGGTGTGTGCCGTGCCCGTCGCCTCGCCCGAAAGCCTCACGCTCGTTGCCGCGCATGCCGACGAAGTCGTGTGCCTGGCCGCGCCGCCGCGCTTCCGCTCCGTCGGCCAGTTCTATCGTTCCTTCCCGCAGCTGGAGGACGAGGAAGTCGTGGCCCTGTTGCGCCGCTGAACCTTCCGCCGCCGCGACGCTCCATCCTCCGGATGAACATGTTCCGCGCCCTCGCCGCCGGCCTCGCGCTGGTCCTGCTCGCCGCCACGGGGCAGGCAGCCGATGCGATCGGCGCGGCCGCCCTGCATGCGCGCCGCGCCACGCTGGCTCCCCGGCTCGCCAGCAATGCCTTCGGCGGTCCGCTCGTGCTGGAGTCGGAGCAGGCGGCGCGGCGCATCGAAGGCGACGTCTACGCCGTGCTGGATCACCCGTACCCGCAGGTCGCGGCGGCGCTCGCCGACCCGCGGCAGTGGTGCGAGATCCTGATCCTGCACCTGAACACCAAGCAGTGCCGCGCGCTCGAAGGACGGGACGGCACGCGGCTGGAAGTGCGGGTGGGCCGCAAGGAGCCGCAATCGGCGAGTGCCGCGTCCCTGCTGGCCTTCGGCTGGCGCCCGCCGGTCGCGCGCCCCGACTACCTGTGGGTGCAGATGGACGCGGCCGACGGGCCCTACGACACGCGCGACTACCGGCTAATCGCGGAGGCCGTGCCCCTGGAAGGCGGCCGCAGCTTCCTGCACCTGGGTTACGGGCTGGCGTATGGCGGCGCGAGCGACTTCGCGATGCGCCTGTACCTCTCCACCATGGGGCGCGACAAGGTGGGCTTCACGCGCGTCGCGCCGGGCGGCGGCGACGAAGAGGGCTTCGTCGGCGGCATGCGCGGCGTCGTGGAGCGCAACACCATGCGCTACTACCTCGCCCTCGACGCCTACCTCGACTCGCTGGCGGCGCCGCCGGCGCAGCAGCTCGAACGCCGCTTGCAGGCGTGGTTCGCGGCCACCGAGAGATACCCGCGGCAGCTGCACGAGGTGGAGCGCGACGCCTACCTCCGCATGAAGCGCGAGGAAGTGCGCCGCCAGCGCGCCGCTTCCTAGCGCCGCGCCGCCCGCCGCTCCCGCAGCGCCTGGCAGGCGGTGCAGACGGGCGTGGCGGGCAGGGCGCGCAGGCGGCGCTCGTCGATGGGCTCGCCGCAGTCCTGGCACTCGCCGTAAGTCCCGTCGTCCACGCGACGCAGCGCCGCGACCACCTGCGCCAGCTCCTCGGCGGCGATGGACAGGGCGACCTCGTCGACGACGGCCCGCGTCTCCTCGGCGGCGACATCCTTGAAGTCGCCGAGCTCGGGCGGGCTTTCGGCCGCGGCCGCGGCGGCCTGCAGCAGCGCGCGCAATTCGGAGGCACGCCAGCGCAGCACGGCTGCGAGTTCGCGGACGACGGGGCGGGCGACGAGGGCGGTGGTCATGGCGGCGATCGGGTGGGTTGGGCTTCGCGAACCATTCTGGGCCGCGCTCGCGATCGCGCTTTGATCTGCGGCAAGCATCTGCCGCCTTGCCGCCGTTTTCGCTAGCGCAGCGTCACCGGCTGCCAGCCAGCCGCGCTGCGCGCGCGCAACTGGCCGCAGCCGCCGTCCACGTCCTGCGCCGCCGACTGCCGCAGCTTCGTCAGCACGCCGCGCCGGTGCAGCGTGCGGGCGATCTCGGCGCAGCGCTCCCACGAGGGCCGGCGGAAGTCCACGCCGTCCACCTTGTTGAAAGGGATCATGTTCAGCACGCCGTACTTGCCCGCCAGCAGCCGCACGATGCCCTCGATCTCGTCGGCGCCGTCGTTCACGCCTTCCATGAGGGTCCACTGGTACTGGATCGGATAGCCGGTCGCGCGGGCGTAGCGCTCGCCGGCGGCGACGAGCTCCTCGGGCGTCATGCGGGGCGCGCGCGGCAGCAGCTGCGCACGCAGCTCCGGTTTCGTGGTGTGCAGCGACAGCGCCAGCGCCGGCTTCACGCCGGCCCGCGGCAGCCGCTCGAAGACGCGCGAGTCGCCCACGGTGGAGAACACCAGGTTCTTGTGGCCGACGTTGCCGGCCGTGCCGAGCAGCTCGATCGCCTCCAGCACGTTGTCGAGGTTGTGGGCGGGCTCGCCCATGCCCATGAACACCACCTTCTTCACGGGCCGGCGGGCGCGCGCCAGCACCACCTGCGCCACCATCTCGGCGCTCCCGAGCTGGCGCAGCAGGCCGTCGCGGCCCGTCATGCAGAAGCGACAGCCGACGGCGCAGCCCACCTGGGACGAAATGCACAGGCCGTCGCGCGGCAGCAGGACGCTCTCCACCGTCTGGCCGTCGGCCAGACGCACCAGCATGCGCTCGGCACCGTCGCCGCCCGGATGGACGGAGACGACGCGCGCCAGTGCCTCCAGCTCCTGCTCGATCGCGGGCAGCGCCGCGCGCAGCGCGAGCGGCAGGAAGTGCTGCGGGTCGCGCCGGCCGCTGCCCTGCGGCAGCGCCTGCGACCACAGGCGCAGCACGCGGCGTTCGTGGGTGGGGCCGGCGCCGGCGGCGCGCAGCCGCTGCCTCAGGTCCGCGATGCGCATCGCACTGCCTGCCGGGCCCGCGGGGCGGGGAAGGGGGATCGGGACGTCGTCATTCGAACCCGTATTTTCGCCGGCCCGGCCGCGCCTGATTAGACTTCGCGTCCAGCCCGCCAAACGCAACCATGGACCAGCCCAAGCCACGCCCCTACCAAGGCGACTTCGTCGCGTGGAATGGCGGCTGCCTGCTGATCGGGCTGACCGGCACGCAGGCCGGGTCCATCGCCCCGCATTCGCACTATGCGATCCAGCTGGCACTGGCCGCGCCGGACGGGCTGCGCGTGCAATTCGGCCGCAACGGACCCTGGCAAGCCTGCCAGGCCGCGCTCTTTCCCTCGCGGGCCACCCACACCATCGACGTCGCCGGCTCCGAGTGGACGGCCGTCCTGTTCGTCGAACCGGAGACGCCGGAGGGGCGGGCCCTCGGCGCGCGGCTGCAGGGCAGGCTGGAGATCCTCGACGCGGACACCATGGCCGTGACGGCCCGGCGGCTCGAGCGGGCCTGGCGCACCGAGAAGAGCCCGGACGCGGTGCGGGCGGTCTGCCAGCAACTGCTGCGGGACCTGTCGCAGGCCGCCCCGCAGACGCCCTCCGACCCGCGCATCCTGGCGGCCATCGCGTACCTGCGGGAGCGGGTGGACGAGAACGTGCCGCTCGCGACCGTCGCCGAAGCGGCGCACCTGTCGCCCGGCCGCTTCCGCCACCTGTTCGTGCAGGAGACCGGCATGCCGCTGCGCACCTACGTGCTGTGGCGCCGCATGCTCCACGTCTGGGAGCGGGTGATGCAGGGCGAGACCTTGTCGATGGCGGCGCACGCGGCGGGCTTCTCCGATTCGGCCCACCTGTCGCGCACGGCGAAGACCATGTTCGGCCTGCCGCCTTCGGTGCTGCAGATGAACGGGCCGCTCAGCACGCGCCTGCGCACGCCGCAGCACTACCTGGGCTGAAGCACCGGCCCGCTCAGGGTCCGCAGGAAGGCCGCGACGTCCTGGATGTCGGCCGCGGACAGGCGGATCGCCTGCCGGTCGTGGCCCTTCTCGCCCGGCCGGGCCAGTTCGCTGTGGCCCAGGGCCGCCTTCGGCGAACGCGCGTAGTGCTGCAGCACGTCTTCCAGCGTGGCGACCTGGCCGGCGTGCATGTAGGGCGCGCGGTCGGCGACGTTGCGCAGGCTGGGCGTGCGGAAGGCGGCCAGCTGCGAGGCGTCGTCGCTCGCGAGGAACTGCAGCTCGCCGCACTGCTCGGGCTTCGCGTCGCTGTAGCGGCCCAGGCAGTTGAACTCGTCCCGCAGCAGCTTCAGCACGCCGTCGGCCCGGCCGCGATCCGGCGCTTCCGGCCGCGACGGCGGCACGCCCGTGTTGTGGAAGGCCTGGTCCGTCAGCATCGGGCCGTTGTGGCAGGTGACGCACTGGCCGCGGTTGAGGAACACGCGCAGGCCGCGCACCTCCTGCGCCGTCAGCACCTCCTGGCCGCGGGCGTCGCCGGCGACGGTCGCCTGCGCGTAGCGGTCGAAGCGCGACTCGCCATAGGAGATGCCGCGCTCGTAGGCGGCGATGGCCTTGCCCATGTTGGCGAAGACGCGGTTGACGGCTTCCCGGCTCGCCTCGGGCATGGCCTGCCAGGCCGCGCGCTCCGCCGGCGTTCCGCCCGGCGAGGCGGAGACGGGCAGGGCACCCAGCGCCGGGAAGGGCCCGAAGATCCGCTCGTAGGGCACCTTGTAGTGCGCCTGCACCAGCCGCGCCAGCTGCACGCGGTTGGCGCCGTGTTCGGCCGGGTCCTCCAGCGGCCCGAGCGCCTGCGACCAGAGGCTGTCCTTGCGGCCGTCCCAGAAGAGGAAGGGCGCATGCGCGGCGCCCATCACGGGCATCGTCCGGCGCTTTCCCGTGCCGATGCCCTGGCCCACCGGGCGTCCGTCCTGGAACTGCTGGCCGCTCGCGTGGCAGCTGGCGCAGGACACCTGGCCGTTGCGGCTCAGGCGCGTGTCGTTGAACAAGGCCTTGCCCAGCGCCGCGGCGTCCGTGCGCTGCTCGTAGGCGTTGGACGGATCCGCCGGCCGCTCGCCCGCTTCCTTCAGCCGCATGGCGCCGAGCGTGGCGACCTCCTGGACGGTCCACGTGTCGCGCAAGGGCTGGCGCGGGGCGTCCGGGCCGGCCCAGGCCAGGCTCGCCAATGTTGCGGCGGAGAGCGCGGCGGCGAGGCCGCGCCGGACCAGGGCAGCGCTCACAGCCTGGCCTTCGGGCTCGCCACGACCGTGTTGAAGGTGACCCGGTCGGCGCCCTGCGGCCCCTCGATGTCCAGCTTCACCTCCCACCATCCGGTCATGCTGAACTTCATGCCTTCGAGCAGGTAGGTGCCGTCGGCGAGCTCGCGCGTCACGCGCGGGTGCGTCGGGAAGCCGTGGCCGTGCTGCGGCATGCCGCCGCCGACGTCGAAGTGCGCACCGTGCACCGGCGCGCCGGCCGGCGTGGCCAGCTTCACCTTCCAGCTGTGCATCTGGTTGATGGCCGGCGCCTGCGCGGGCGGCACCAGCGTGACGCGATAGAGGCCGGCGGCCGAGGGCTTGTCGAACGCGAGGTCCAGGTCGGCCGGCGTGCTGCAGCCGGCGGAGAGCAGGGCGGTGGCGAGGAGGGCGGTGGCGCCCAGGAATCTGCGGATCATGGAAGGGCTCCTTGGCGGGTCGATCAGGAACGGGTGGAGGCCAGCGCGATCACCGTGCGCAGGTCGGCCGGGATGCGCATGCGGCGGAAGCCGCTCACGTCGCTGCCGCCCGTATTGCCCTCCGGCACCAGGCCGAAGGCGGTGAAGAGCGAGGCGGCGACGATGCGCCAGGCCTGCCCGGCCGCCTCTCGGCGCAGGCCGTTGCGCAGCGCGAAGCGCAGCATGTGCCAGTGCACCCGCACGTGCTCCCGGGTCACGGGCTGGCCGAGCACGTGCGCGCGCTCCAGGTGCCCGAAGGCGGTGGTGAAGTGGCCGAGCGATTCGGCGCGGGCGGCGGCATCGAGTTCCTCCTGCACGGCGGGACGGATGCGGCGGGAAAAGGTCGTCATGGAAGGGCTCCGGTGGTTGCGTTGGGGATGCCCTGATTCTTCGAGACCGGGCCGTTTTCCACTTGAACGAAGGGGCCGACATCGCAGCCCTTTCGTTCAAGTGCATCGCGGCCGCGCTGCCTAAGCTTCGCTCCCCGATCAACAGGAGATGCGATTGACGATGAAGCAAGACGAGAAGGTCCTGGTCCTGGGTGCCAGCGGCCTGGTGGGCAGCCGGGTGGTGGACCTGCTGGCGCGCGAAGGCCGCGACGTCACGGGCGCGAGCCGCGAGCCGCGCGGTCCGGAGCAAAGGAAACTGGACCTGCTGGACCCCGGAAGCTTTCCGCCGGCGCTGGACGGGATCACCACGGTGATGCTGATGTCGCGGCCCGGCGACGAGGACGCGCACCTGCATGCGGGGCCGCTCGTCCAGGCCATGGTGGCGGCCGGGGTACGGCGGGTGGTCACGCTGTCCGCGCTGGGCGCCGAGCAGCGCCCCGAGTTCTCGCTGCGCAAGGTCGAAGTCCTGGTGGAGCAGTCCGGCCTGTCCTGGACGCACGTCCGGCCCAACTTCTTCATGCAGATGCTGGCGCTGCCGCCGCTGTCCACCGAGATCGCGGCCCGGGGCACGCTGAGCCTGCCGCTCGCGAACGCGGCGATCGCGTACGTGGACGCCGACGACGTGGCCGCGGTGCTGCATCGGGCGCTGGTCGATCCGTCCTTGGCCGGCCAGGGCCTGACCGTCAGCGGGCCGCGGGCGCTGACGCACGCGGAGATCGCGGCGTCGATCTCGGAAGCGGTCGGCGCGGACGTCCGCTACATCGAACTCGATGAGGATGCGGCACGCCAGTTGATGCTGGCCCGTGGCTTCGCGCCGCGGCACGTCGAACGGGTGCTGACGTTCTACCGGTTGATCCGCGCGGGCTTCTGCAGCGAACCGGACCAGCGCCTGCAAGATTTGCTGGGACGCCCCCTGCGGACCTGGGAGGACTTCGTCCGGGGAAGCGCCAGGGCGTGGCGCAGTGAAGCACAGGCGGCCTGACGACGCCGGGCGGGCCGGGTGCCGGCCCATCCGGCTGCCTGCCTGTCTGCGTGTCTCATTGATTTTACATAATACGCATCGTATCAAATGAACGATCCAGCCGGCGGGCGCTGTCAGCGCGTCTCCTCGCGCGCGCGCTGCTCCATTTCGGGCGTCAGCTCCGCCGACCGCGCCGGCAGTTCCGTCTTGCCCCGGGAACCGTTGCGGCCGATGTCGTCGATGAGGAGCTTCATCTCGGCGATCTCGCGCACCTGCGATTCGATGATGCCGTCGGCGAGCTTGCGCACGCGCGGGTCCGTGATGCCCGCCTTGCGGGCGTTGTTGATGGCGATGGAATGGTGAGGAATCATCGCCTGCATGAAGCGGACATCGTCGATGAGCCACTGGCCCCGGTTGGCCGCGAGCAGCGCCACCGCTGCCACCGCGGCGGCGATCACCACCGCCACCTTCGGGCCGCGGTACATCGACCACATGAATCCCAGCATGACGACGGTCATCACGCATCCCATCACGAGCGATGCGACCAGGCGGTTGACGCTGAAAAGCACGTGATCGAAGCTGTACACCAGCTGGTACATCAGGAAGAACATGATGGCCACCGAGGTGAGGATCATGGCCGCGAAGCGGCCCCAGCCCATGTGCATTCCGTGCTCGCGCTGGCTGCTGCCGTGCTCCGCGGTCCGGGCGTGCCGGCGCTCCGGTTGGATCGGGGCCCTGGTGCTCATGACGACTCCTTTGACAAGTATCCGGTGCCTTCCCGGGAGCCCTGCTCCCCCAGGCTTTCCTGCAGGCGGCGCAGCCGGCGCCGCAGGGCCAGGGCGTCGCGCCGCGGTCGCAGGCGCTGCACGGGCCGCTGCAACTCGCGGGCGAGCGCCAGCAGCACGCCGCGCCGCTGCGCCTGGCGGGCCCGCGCCGCGGCGGTGTGCAGCGCGCCGATCACGCTTTCCATCACCTGCGGGTCCGCGCCGCCGTGGCGCACGATCGGCCGCAGCGCCGCGGCCGCGAGCTCACCGAAGTCGACCGTCGGGGCGATGACCCGAAGCTTCCCCTCCGCGAAGCGCAGCGGCAGCGGCATCGCCCGGCTCGCCAGCCGCCCGAGGAGGGTGCCGATGGCGTGGAGGCACATCCGGGCCGTGCTCGGGTCGTTCACGCCCGGCGAAAGCGCCCGCAGCGCCACGTCGACGAGCTGCTCCAGCCCGAAGGCGGCGTCCTGGTCCACGGTCCGCTGGCGACCGAGGGCGACGCACTGGCGCAGCGCGCCCTCCTCCCCTTCGCGCAGCGGGCCGCCGCCTGCCTCGAGCAGGCTGTCCCCTTCGGAAACGTAGGCGCCGATGCTCACGCACAGGCGCACGACGCGGTCGGCCTGCGTCGCCAGGGCCAGCAGGTTCGCCGCATCCACGGACTGCACGTAGCCGCTGCGCAGCGCCGCGACCGGGGTCCAGGTGATGGGCAGGTCCACGGCCGCCCTTTCCTCGGCCGGCGCCTGGTGGCCCAGCTCCTGCGGGAACAGTCGGTCGATGGCGGCCGCGGTGTCCGAGGAGATGCGGTCGAGGATGGAGGCCGCCTGGATGGACAGCGCCACGTGGTGGATGAAGTAGATCAGCACCGCGATGCCCACCAGCGCATAGGCCATGGCCGCGATCACGGCGAGCGACGGGATGAAGGCGCCCTCGTCGCCGCCGCGGATCGTGCGCAGGACGACGAGGCAGTAGGCGAAGATGCCGACGAAGACGCCCAGCACCACCTGAGTCGGCTGATCGCGCATGAAGTTGCGCAGGACGCGCGGCGAGTACTGCGTGGAGGTCAGCGACAGCGTCACGATCGTGATCGAGAACACGACGCCGGCCACCGTCACCATCGACGTGGCGATGGCCGACAGCATGCCGCGGGAGCCCTCGGCACTGGCGCCGAACAGGCGGGGCGACACGCTGGCCAGGTCCATGTCTTGCCGCGCCTCGCATTCGACGAGCAGCACGGCGAGCACGAGGGAACCCACCACGATCACGGCCGGGGTGAACCAGAAGCTGGCGCGCAGGCGGATCCAGAGCCGGGACGTGCCCATCGCGCCATTGTCCGGACTGGGCGGCGCGCGCGGGGCGCGGCCGCCACGGATTCATACGGATCGATACATCCGGACGGCCACTGCCGCGCTCATGCCTGGCCGGCCCCTGCAACAAATGCTTGCAGTGGCACACCAGCGCCCGACGGCCTTGCTACAAAGCGGAGTCCTTTCCGGCGCCAGACCGCCGGCCAAGAAACTTGGGAGATTCCATGCCGTTGCTCACGCGACTTTCCACCGTCGCAGCCTTCGCGGTCCTCGCCGGCTGCGCCTCGCAGACCACCGTGCCGGCTGGACCGCCGGGCAAGCACCTCGTGTACCGCGACAGCAGCGGCCAGGTGATCCGCCAGTTCGACTATCCGGACGACGCCTTCTGCCGCCGCGTCGAGGCCATGGCCGGCCGCGGCGCCCGTTGCCAGGCGGAATCGGCCACCGGCATGCAGGCCCGCGCGACGCTGCGCTACAACCCGCCGGGCGTGCTGGTCCAGGGCCACTACGCCGACATGGCGCGCTGCCGCGCCGACACCAGCGTGATGTCGCCGGGCGTCGAGCTGATCAACGCCTGCACGGCGCAGTAGCCGCGCTCACGCGAAGTTCGCCGGGCAAGTGGTTGTCACCACTTGCCTTTCGGCTTGCGCTCCCGGATCGCCGCGGCGATCAGGTCGGCCGCGTCGCGCCGGTTGCCGCGCTGCGCGAAGTCCACCGCGGACAGGCCCAGCTCGTTGCGCAGCGTCGGGTCGGCGCCGGCCTCCAGCAGCAGCTTCACGGCCGCCGGCGAGCCGTAATGGGCGGCCATCATCAGCGGGGTCGTCTTGTTGGGCGATTCGGCGTCGATGTAGGCGTTCTCGTCCAGCAGGAACTGCATGATCTCCAGGTGGGCGCCGGTCGCCGCGTAGTGCAACGGCGTCCAGCCGGTCTTGTTCACGTCCGCGTCGCGCGCGACCAGCTTCCGGACCAGGTCCAGGTGGCCCTTCAGGGCCGCGATCATCAGCGGGCTTTCGTCCCGGGGGCTGCGCCACTCGACCTGCGTCCTGGGCCAGGCGACCAGCACCTCGGCGACCTTCAGCGAGCCGTCCTGCAAGGCCATGAACAGGCCCTGCCGCCCCGAGGGATCGATGGTGTTGGCATCGAAGCCGCGCCGCAGAAGGTCCCGCACGGCGGCCGCGTCGTCGCGCTTGATGGCGGTGAACCAGTCGTCGTAGGAGCCGGCGCGCGCGACGGAAAGCGCAAGTGCCAGAACGAGATAGAACGCGAACTTGAGGCAGGTTCTCATGATCAGGCCGGCCGGAACAGGCGGTCGAAGTTGCGGCTGGTGAGCTCGCCGACGGCTTCCGTCGTCATGCCGCGCAGCTCCGCCACCTGCTTCGCCACATAGGGCACGTAGGAGGGGTTGTTGGTCTTGCCGCGGTAGGGCACGGGGGCCAGGTAGGGGCTGTCGGTCTCGATCAGCAGCCGGTCCTCCGGCACGAACTTCGCCACCTCGCGCAGGTCGGCGGCGTTGCGGAAGGTCAGGATGCCGGAGAAGGAGATGGAGAAACCCAGGTCCAGCGCGGCCCGGGCCACCTCCGCGGTCTCGGTGAAGCAGTGGAACACGCCGCCGGCGGCGCCGGGCGAGCCGTCCTCGCCCTCTTCCTTCAGGATGGCGATGGTGTCCGCCGAGGAGGCGCGCGTGTGGATCACCAGCGGCTTGCCGCAGGCGCGCGCCGCCCGGATGTGCGTGCGGAAGCGGTCGCGCTGCCACTCCAGGTCGGCCACGCTGCGGCCGCCCTTGCGCTCTTCCATCTGGTAGTAGTCCAGGCCGGTCTCGCCGATCGCCAGGACGCGGGGCCGGGCGGCCAGTTCCAGCAGCTTGTCGACCGTCGGCTCGGCGATGCCCTCGTTGTCCGGGTGCACGCCCACGGTGGCCCAGAAGTTGTCGTAGCCCATGGCCAGGGCGTGCACGTCCTCGAACTCCTCCAGCGTCGTGCAGATGCACAGGGCGCGGTCCACCTGCGCTTCCGCCATGGCCTGGCGGATCTGCGGCAGCTGGGCGGCGAGCTCGGGGAAGCTGAGGTGGCAGTGGGAGTCGACAAACATGGCAATGCGTCCGCGCCGCGGCGCGCGGGCCGCGGGCAAACAGGGATTCTAGGGAATCAGATGGTCTGGGTCGGACGCTCGGAAGCCAGGTGGCCGCCGAGGATCTCCTCGATCTTCACCTTCAGCAGCTTCGACTTGTCGTCCGAGGGAAAGCGCACGCCGACGCCCTGGGTGCGATTGGCGGCGGCGCGGGCCGGAGTCACCCAGGCCACCTTGCCGGCGACCGGGTAGCGCTGCGGGTCGTCCGGCAGCGACAGCAGCACGTAGACGTCGTCGCCCAGCTTGTAGTCGCGCGTGGTCGGGATGAACACGCCGCCGTCCGAGAACAGCGGGATGTAGGCGGCATACAGCGCGGCCTTTTCCTTGATGGCCAGCTGGATGACGCTCGGGCGCGGCGAGTTGGGTTGGGCGGTGCTCATGGGCTCAGGCTTTCGAGTGTAGGGCCGCCCGCGCCCCGGCCACAAGGTCTTCCAGCATCAGGCCGGCGTTGAACGGGTGTTCAGCCGTCCTGGCCGTCTCGGCGAGGCTGCGCCACCACGCCGTGAGGGCCGGCAGCGACCCGCCGGCGGGCAGGTCGCCCCCGTCGAAGAAGCGCGGCGCCGCCCCGGAACGCACGGCCAGCAGGTCGTGGCACAGCTTCTGCAGGGCTTCGACCAGCTGCGCCGGGCTCCAATCCGCCAGGGCGGCGATGTCGCCGCGAACCAACGCCTTGGGCCATTGCGCCCAGGTTTTCGCGTCCAGGCCGGCCGCGTGGAGGCGCAGCGCGTCGTCCGGCCGGCCGCCGGCGGCGCGCAGCAGGCCGGGCGCGGCGGCCGCCGGGACGCCCTCTTCCTGCAGCCAGGCCACCGCTTCGCCCGGTTCCGGCCAGGCCAGCGCGTGGCCGAGGCAGCGGCTGCGGATCGTCGGCAGCAGCTGGTGTGCCGCCTCGGTGGCGAGCACGAAGCGAACGTCGCCGGGCGGCTCCTCCAGGGTCTTCAGCAGGGCGTTGGCCGTGACCTGGTTCATGCGCTCGGCCGGGTAGACCAGCACCACCTTGCCCTGCCCGCGGCCGCTGGTGCGCTGCGCGAACTCCAGCGCGTCGCGCATCGCGTCGACGCGGATCTCGCGGCTGGGCTTGCGCTTCTTGTCGTCCAGGTCGGCCTGCGCCTTTTCCGACAGCGGCCAGCCCAGCTCCAGCATCGCCGTCTCCGGCATCAGCACGGCGAGGTCGGTATGCGCCCTCACCTCGACCTGGTGGCAGCTCTCGCATTCGCCGCAGCCGCCCTCGGGCGTGGGCCGGTCGCAGAGCCACGCCTGCGCCAGCGACAGCGCCAATTTGTACTGTCCAAGTCCGGAGGGGCCATGCAGCAGCCAGGCATGCCCGCGCTGCGCCAGCAACTGGCGCAGCTGGGTGCGGATCCAGGGAGCGGTCATGCGAGAACCCCGCGTTCGCGCAGGCCTTGTTCGACCGCCTGCCACACGGCCTCGCGCGGCTGGTCCGCGTCGACGCGCAGGAAGCGCTTCGGGTCGGCCGCCGCGCGTTCGGCATAGCCGGCGGCGACGCGGGCGAAGAACTCCTGCGGCTGCGCCTCGAACTTGTCCGGCACCCGCGCGCCCGCCAAGCGCTGCGCGGCCACGGCCGGGGCGAGGTCGAACCAGACCGTCACGTCCGGCTGGCGCACGCCGGGCGCCGGCACCGCGTCGACCGCCTGCACCCAGCGCTCCAGCGTGGCGAGCAGCGCGCGGTCGAAGCCGCGGCCGGCGCCCTGGTAGGCGAAGCTCGCGTCGGTGAAGCGGTCGCACAGCACGACGTCGCCGCGGGCCAGGGCCGGCTCGATCACCTGCAGCAGGTGGTCGCGGCGGGCCGCGAACATCACCAGCGCCTCGGTCAGCGGGTCCATGGGGTCGTTCAGCGCCAGTGCGCGCAGCTTCTCCGCCAGCGGCGTGCCGCCCGGCTCGCGCGTGCGCACGACGGTGCGGCCGCGCTCGCGCAGGGCGGCGGCCAGCGCCTCGATGTGCGTGGACTTGCCGGCGCCGTCGATGCCCTCGAAGCTGACGAACAGACCCTTCATCGGCGGCGCTGGTACTGGTTGACGGCGCGGTTGTGCTCGTCGAGCGAGCCGCTGAAGTGGCTGGTGCCGTCGCCGCGGGCGACGAAATAGAGGAAGTTGCCGGGCGCCGGCTGCACGGCCGCCAGCAGCGACTCCTTGCCGGGCATCGCGATGGGCGTCGGCGGCAGGCCCGTGCGCAGGTAGGTGTTGTAGGGCGAGTCGGTCTGCAGGTCGATCTTGCGCAGGTTGCCGTCGAAGCGCTCGCCCAGGCCGTAGATCACCGTGGGGTCGGTCTGCAGGGGCATGCCCACGCGCAGCCGGTTCTGGAAGACGGCGGAAATCAGCGTGCGGTCGGCCGCCTTGCCGGTTTCCTTCTCCACGATGCTGGCCAGGATCAGCGCCTCGTCGGGCGTCTTCAGGATCGACTGGGGCGAGCGCAGCGCCCAGGCCTCGGCCAGGCGCTTGTCCATTGCGTGCAGGGCGCGGCGCAGCACGGCGACGTCGCTGGAGCCCTTGGAATAGGTGTAGGTGTCGGGGAAGAAGCGCCCTTCCGGCGGCACGCCCTCGCGCCCCAGCAGCTTCATCACGTCGGCGTCCGCGAGGTTGCGCGTGTCGCCGCGCAGCTGGTCGGCCCGCGCCAGCGCGGCGCGCACCTGCCGCCAGTTCCAGCCTTCCACCAGCGTCACCGCGCGCAGCGACTCCTCGCCACGGGCCAGCTTTTCCAGCAGGCGCTGCGGCGTGATGCCGCGCTCCAGCTCGTAGCTGCCGGCGCGGATGCGGTTGGCCTGGCCGGAGACGCGGAACCAGGCATACAGCAGGCGCGGATCGACGGCCACGCCGGCGTCGTGCACCTGCTGGGCGACGGCGCGCGGCAGCGTGCGGGGTTCGATGGAGAGTTCGACCGTGTTGGCCGGCAGCTTCAGCGGCTGGTTGAGCCACCACCAGCCGGCGGCGGCGAGACCGAGCCCGCCCAGCAGGGCGAGCCAGAAGACGGTGGTGAGAAAGCGGCGCACGTCCCTGCTTCGTCCGTGGAAAGTCCCGGCCATGATAATTCAGGCCATGTCGCATCCCCTCCACGGTGTCGCTCCCCTGCCCCACCTCGGCGTGATCCGCGTCCAGGGCGCGGACGCGGGCAGCTTCCTGCACGGCCAGCTGACCCAGGATTTCGCGCAGCTCGGCGAGGCCGAGGCGCGCCTGGCCGCCTTCTGCACGCCCAAGGGCCGCATGCTGGCCAGCTTCGTCGGCCTGCGGCGCGGGCCCGACGAGATCCTGCTGGTCTGCGGCCGCGACGTGCTGCCGGCGGCGCTGAAGCGCCTGTCCATGTTCGTGCTGCGCGCCAAGGCGAAGCTCAGCGACGCCAGCGCGGAATTCGCGCTGGCCGGGCTGGCCGGCGCGGACCTGGCCGGCTCCGGCGCGCCCTGGTCCGTGCAGCGTGAGGGCGAAGCGCAGCGCGTGCAGCTGTATCCGGGCGACGGCCAGCCGCGCGCCCTGTGGATCGCGCCGGCCGGCACGCAGGCGCCCGCCGGGCCGCCGCTCGCGCCCGCCCTGTGGCAATGGGGCGAGGTGCGCAGCGGCATCGCCCGCATCAACGCGCCGGTGGTCGAGGCCTTCGTGCCGCAGATGCTCAATTACGAATCGGTCGGCGGCGTGAACTTCAAGAAGGGCTGCTATCCCGGCCAGGAGGTGGTGGCGCGCAGCCAGTTCCGGGGCACGCTCAAGCGCCGCGGTTTCCTGGTGCATGCGGATGCGGAGCTCGCGGCGGGGCAGGAAGTCTTCCAGGCCGCGGATGCCGAACAGCCGGCGGGCACCGTGGCGCTGGCCGCGCCGGCGCCGCAGGGCGGCTGGGAGGCGATCGTGTCGCTGCAGCTCGCGGCGGTGGAAGCCGGCGACCTGCACGCGCAGCGCGCCGACGGCCCCGCGCTGCAGCTGCTGCCGCTGCCCTACCCGCTGCTCGCCGACATCTAGGGCGCCCCGCCGGGCGCGAGCTGCGCGCGGAAGGGCGCCGGCACCTGCGCCAGCAGCGCGGCCCGCTCCTGCGGCGACGCCTCCTTCAGGCCCTGGCGGAAGGAGGCCAGGGCCCGCGCCGGGTCGTGGAAGCCCTCGTCGTACAGCAGGCCCATCTGCACGAGGCCGCGCGCGCGGCTGTCCGGCCACTGGCGCATGCGCTCCTGCAGCAGGCGCTGCGCCAGCGGGAAGTCGCGCGCCCGCCAGGCGAGCACGAAATAGGTGTTCACGAGGTCGTAGTCGACGATGCCCTCGGCCATCGCCTCGCGGGCGCGTTCCATCGCCTGCTGCTCCTGGCCGGCGCGCGCCAGCATCAGCACCTCCAGCGAGCGCACGGCCGGCGCGCGCGGCTGCAGGCGGCGGGCGCGCTCCAGGTAGGCGCGTGCGCGGTCGATGTGTCCCATCGCGTCCTCGCCGCGGGCGGCGTTGGTGAGGATGGCGACCACATAGGGGCGCGAGGTCAGGACACTCTCCCAGATCCAGGTCGCGTTCGCCCAGTCGCCCCAGCGCGCCAGCTCGTCGGCGACCATGGGCGTGACCTTGCGGTAGTGCGGATTGATGGCGATGCCCGCGCGCACCTGCTGCAGGATGCGTTGCCGGGTCGCGGCGAAGCGCGGGTTGTTCGGGTCGCCCGAGGCCGTGACGCCCAGCGCCAGCTTGGCGGCCCCGAGCAGGTTGCGTTCGGCCTGCGCTGCCTGCCAGGTGACGTACACCGCCAGCAACATGCAGGCGCTCGCCGCGGCGAGCGCGCTGCGGCCGATGGCGGGCGACCAGCGCAGCGGCCGCGCGGCGAAACCGAGCCGCGCATCCGAGGCGGCGAGGCCGCCCAGGCAGAAGGCGAACAGCGCGCCGGTGGCGGCCATGCGCCAGGGAAAGCCGATGTTGCTGACGACCATCAGCGCCAGCAGGCTGCACAGGAAGGTCGCGCGCCACGGCCGGTCCGCGTCGGCCTCGGCACCGTCGACGCGCCAGGTGCGCCACGCGGCCCGCAGCAGCCAGCCGGCGAGCAGCAGCAGGAAGGCCCAGCCGACCAAGCCGTACTCCGCCACCAGCTGGAGGAACTCGTTGTGCACGTAGTAGTCGGTCTCCAGCTGCGCGCCGTCGGCCTGGTACAGCGGGATCCGGTTCTCCCAGGCGCCGGCGCCCAGGCCCGCGAGCGGCCGGTCGGCGATGGCGCGCAGGGTCGCCCGCCACATCACCATGCGGATGTTCAGCGAATGGTCCGAGGGGCCAATGGACTGCGCGCGATGGAAGCCGCGCGCCAGCGCCGTGTTGCCGTAGCCTTCCTCCACGATCTTCTGGTTGCCGCTTTGAATCGAACCCAGGACCAGCACGGTCCCCACCAGCGCGGCCGGCGCCAGCACCCGCAGGGCGCGCGGCCAGGCGGCGAAGGCCAGCTGCCGCCGGCACCGCCATGCCGCCAGCGGCAGCGCGACGAGCACCAGCAGCCACATCGCGATGAGGGCGCCGCGCGTGCCCGTCATCAGGATGGCCGTGGCCACGAAGCCGACGCTGGCCGCCAGTCCCAGGACGGCCGCGCCCGAACGCGCCCGTGCCAGCAGCAGCGCGCCGAAAGGCAACGTGCAGACGGCGAACTCGGCGAAGAAGTTGCGGTTGATGAAGGTCGAGGCCGGATTCGGCCCCTGCGGGAACAGGTCCAAGGCGGTGAAGAACTGCAGCACCGCCCACAGCGAAGCGACGACCGCCCCGGCGTGCACGCAGGCCGCCAGGAGCGGCAGACGCTCGCGCGAGAAGCTGTTCAGGCCCAGCCAGGCGAGCAGCGCGAACACGAACCAGCGCACCGCCTCCACGCCGCCCAGGTAGGCGTGGGACCACAGCATGCTGCCCAGCGCGTAGGCCATCAACGCGAGCGGCAGCCACAGGACCTGGTGCCAGCGCAAGGGCTCGCGCCCGCCGCGCTGCGCGCCCAGGAACAGCAAGGCGGCAACGAGCGTGCAGAGCGCCACGACCGCGGACTTCAGCGTGTCCTGCAGCATGAACTCGCCCGGCACGCCGATCGCGGGCGCCAGGACCAGCATCAGCCCGAGCAGCAGCGCGGCATCGCCGCTGCCCGCCGGCTCGGAGGGCAGCGAGGTCGGCGCCGCCGCCTGGGCCACGGCCTCAGCGCGCCAGCGGCAGCGCGCTGGTCATGGTGATGTGCGGGATGCCGGCCTCCTCGTACGGCTCGCCCTGCGCCTCGAAGCCCAGGCGCGCGTAGAAGGAGCGTGCGGTGCGCTGCGCGTGCAGCGCGATCGCGCGGTCGCCGCGCCGCTGCGCCTGCGCCGCCAGCGTGCGCAGCACTTCCTCGCCGAAGCGGCGGCCGCGCAGCACCTGGTGCACGGCCATGCGGCCGATGGTCGCGGTGCCGTCCTGCGCGGGCAGCAGCCGGCCGGTGGCGACCGGCTGGCCCAGGCGGTTGTAGGCGACCGCGTGCAGTGCGCTCGCATCGGCCTCGTCCCACTCCAGCTCCACCGGGATGCCCTGCTCCTGCACGAACACCTCGGTGCGCAGGCGGCCCGCGTCCTCGCCCAGTTCGGCCCAGCTGCCGGTCTTCACCTGCAGCATGGGTTCGCCGGCTTCGTAGCCCGTGATCACGTCCCGCAGCGGGCCCGGCACCGGGCGCGAGGTCTGCGTCGCCGGGTCGGCGAACACGTAGACCAGCTCGCAGGTGATCAGCAGCTGCTCGCCGCGGAAGATCGCGCCCTGGAACAGCATGGACGAATTGCCGATGCGGCCGCACTTCAGCGCCACGTCGAGCCGGTCGTCCATGCGGGCCGAGGCGTGGAACTCCACCGTCGCCTTCTTCACGTACAGGTCGCCCTGCAGCTGGTGCATCGCCTGCTCGTAGGGCAGCGCGAGCGCCCGCCAGTAGTCCGCCACCGCCGTGTCGAAGTACATCAGGTAGTGGGCGTTGAAGACGATCTTCTGCATGTCCACTTCCGCCCAGCGGACCCGCAGCGGGTGGAAGAAACGGAACTCTTCTCTCTTCATGCCTGCCATGCGCGTTGGAGGGCCGCCGCGGCATCCGCGTGCGCCTGCCGGGCTTCCGGCAGCGCGCGGCCCATCTTGATGAATTCGTGGGTGACGCCGCGGTAGATCTCGAGGTCCACCGCGACGCCGGCTGCGCGCAGTTTATCCGCGTAGGCCAGGCCCTCGTCGATGAGCGGGTCGCACTCGGCCAGGCCGAACCAGGCGGGCGCCACGCCTTCGACGTCGGGCGTTTCCAGAGGCGCGAAGCGCCAGTCCTCGCGCTGGTCGTCTTCGACGTACTGGCCGAAGAAGTAGTCGATGTGCGCCTGCTCCAGCAACAGGCCCTGCCCATAGCGCGCCTGCGAGGGCGTGTCCTGCCGGGCGGCGCAGCCGGGATAGAACAGCAGCTGCAGGCGCAGCGCGAGCCCGGTGTCGCGCGCGAGCGTCGCGCAGACGGTGGCGAGCGTGCCTCCGGCGCTGTCGCCGCCCACCGCGAGCCGCCTTGCGTCGAGGCCGAGGCGGGGCGCCTCGCGCGCCGCCCACTGCGTCGCCGCCCAGGCATCGTCCACCGCGGTCGGGAAGCGGTGCTCCGGCGCCAGCCGGTAGCCGACCGAAAGCACGGCCCCGCCGGAGCGCTGCGCCAGCACGCGGCACAGCGTGTCGTGGCTGGCGATGCTGCCGATGGTGAAACCGCCGCCGTGGAAGTACACGAGCAGCGGCAGGCTCGCGTCTTCCGAAGGCGCATAGAGACGCGCCGGGAGCATGGCGCCGTCGGCCGCGGGAAACTGCAGGTCCTGCACGCGGGGCAAGGCGGGGCGCGGGACCTCCAGCACGCCGGCGCCGGCCTCGTAGGCGGCGCGCGCCTCGCGGGGCGGCAGGCTGTACAGGGGCGGCTGGCCGGCGCGCGCCATGCGCTCCAGCACCGAACGCATGGCAGGGGTCAGTTCGGGAAACTGCGGAAGAAAAGGCACGGGGGCGGCGGCGCCCCCCGATGCGGGCGGGCGTACAGTGAAGCCCTCATCGTAAGCGACAAGAAGCCATGGCCCTCATCTACTACCTCACCCAGGTCCAGTTCGATTTCGGCGCGATCCGCCTGCTGAAGCAGGAGTGCGAGCGCGTGGGCATCTCCAAGCCGCTGGTGGTCACCGATGCCGGCGTGCGGGCCGCCGGCGTGCTGCAGAAGGCGCTCGATGCGCTGGCGGGCGTGCCGCACGCCGTGTTCGACCAGACGCCGTCCAATCCCACCGAGGCTGCGGTGCGGGCGGCGACGGAGATCTACCGCCAGGAAGGCTGCGACGGGCTCGTCGCCGTCGGCGGGGGCTCGGCGATCGACTGCGCCAAGGGCGTCGCCATCGCCGCCACGCACGAAGGCCCCTTGAAGCACTACGCCACCATCGAGGGCGGTTCGCCGCGCATCACCGAGAAGGTCGCGCCCCTGGTCGCGGTGCCCACCACCAGCGGCACGGGCAGCGAGGTCGCGCGCGGCGCGATCATCATCGTGGACGACCACCGCAAGCTCGGCTTCCATTCCTGGCACCTGCTGCCCAAGACGGCGATCTGCGACCCGGAACTCACCATGGGCCTGCCGCCCAAGCTCACGGCCGCCACCGGCATGGATGCCATCGCGCACTGCATGGAGACCTTCATGGCCGCGGCGTTCAACCCGCCGGCCGACGGCATCGCCCTGGACGGACTCGAGCGCGGCTGGAGCCACATCGAGCGCGCCACGCGCGACGGCAGCGACCGCGAGGCGCGGCTGAACCTGATGAGCGCGTCCATGCAGGGCGCGATGGCCTTCCAGAAGGGCCTGGGCTGCGTCCATTCGCTCAGCCACAGCCTGGGCGGCGTCGATCCGCGCCTGCATCACGGCACGCTCAACGCGATGTTCCTGCCGGCGGTGGTGCGCTTCAACGCGCAGGCGCCGTCGGTGCAGAAGGACCGCCGGCTGGACCGCATGGCGCACGCGATGGGCCTGCGCTCGGGCAACGACATCCCGGAGGCGATCCGCGACATGAACGCGCGGCTGGGGCTGCCTTCGGGGCTGGCGGCCATGGGCGTGCAGCGCGAGTGGTTCGACAAGATCATCGAGGGGGCGATGGCGGACCATTGCCACAAGACGAATCCGCGGGAGGCGAGCCGGCAGGATTACGTGGAGATGCTCGAAGCGTCGATGTGATTGCTGGTGGTTCGCTGCGCTCACCACCAGCCTACGAATACCCACGAGCGCCGGCTTCGTAGGCTGGCGGTGAGCGGAGCGAACCCCAGCACTACAAGGCTTCCACGCGCGAGGGATCCGGCCGCTCCAACCACCCCGCGAACTCCTCCGCCAGCCGCTCGCTCTCGCGCGCGGCCCGCGTCCAGTCGCGCATGCGCCCCGGCGCGTCGTTCGCGTAGCGCGCGAAGTCCGTGCGGTCCGGCAGCTTCCCGTTCGGCAGGCTGCGCACCCATCCGGGATCGGGCGCCAGCACGATCATCCGGTCGAGGAAGGCCGTCGGCCGGTGCCGCCACTTCAGGCCCTTGTCCAGCCAGCCCGGCACCACCGCCTTCTGGAAATGCGGATAGAGCACCAGGCCCGGCCCCGGCTCGCAGGCGTAGTTCAGGTGCAGGTGGTAGTCGGTGATGCCGCCGTCCCAGTAGGCGCCGGGCGGCGCGCCGGGGATGTCGTGCACGGCCTGCAGCAGGAAGGGGATCGAACAACTCGCCTGCAGCGCCGGCTGGAAGTTTTCCTCGGTCAGCGCCACCTGCCGCGTCGGGAAGTCACCGGTGTCGAATGGCAGCGGACACGGGCTGCCCTGCTCCGGCCCCGAGAACACCACGCGCTCCAGCCACGCGCCCATCGCCTTGCGGTGCACCACGTTGCTGACGAAGGCACCCAGGTAACCGAGCGGCGTGGCGATGCGGTGTTCGCGCCGCAGCAGGTGCCGCCCCCGCGTCGTGACGACGTGCAGCCGGAAGCGCGGATGCGACAGCACCTCGGCGATGCGCCCGCCGTAGAAGGCCGTGAGCCCTTCGGCGAAGCGCCGCGACAGCAGCGCCGCGGTCGGCCTGCGCATGCCCAGCGGCAGGGAAAAGTCCTGCGCGATGTAGTCGCGCTCCATCTGCGCGAAGGCCTGCGCCGGGTCGCGCAGGCAGGCGGTGGCCATCCGCCAGGCACCGATGGAGGCGCCGACGAGATGGATGGTGTGGTCGGTCCGCGGCAGCCAGCGGCCGAACAGGAAGCGGTCCAGCGGCCCGAGGACCAGGCCCTTGGGGCCGCCGGCCGCGCCGGGCACGATGCCGACGTCGGCGGCCTGCAGGCCATGCTGCCCGATGTGGCGCCGGGCGGCCGGCCCGGCGTAGATGCGCAAGGCTTGCATCGCGGAATTCTAGGGAGCCGCGCCGCGGCGCGGCTTCAGCGCAGCGCGATCGCGAGCGCGCCCGCCGTGGCCAGCAGGTAGGCCGTGGCCCAGGCCAGCCAGCGGCCGGTCCTGCGCGGCGCGGCCGGCGCGGCCGCTGCGGGTTGCCGGCGCAGGCTCTCGAGCCCGGCGGAGGAATCGAAATCCGGCGCCAGCGGCAGGCCGCGCGCGGGCGCCTCGGCCTCCTGCATCGTCGTGATCGCCGCCGTCGCCGCATAGGGATCGGCCGCGCCATCGCCGGCCGCCGGGGCCTGCTCGCCTCGGCCGCGCGGCAGCGTGCCGCGGATCTGCGCGAGCTCGCGGGCCATCTCCCCCGCATCCTGGTAGCGCGCGGCGGCGTTCCTCTGCATGGCGCGCGCGATCACCGCATCCAGCGCCGGCGGAATGCCGGCGCGGAACTGGCTGGGCGGTGGCGGCGTGCCGTGCAGGATGGCGTTGAGCAGCTGGCCGAGGTTGCTGCCGTCGAAGGGCGGGACGCCGGCGATCATCTCGTACAGCATGGAGCCGAGCGAGAACACGTCCGTCCGGTGGTCCACCGCGTGCCCGCTCACCTGCTCCGGCGACATGTACTTGGGCGAACCCATCATCGTGCCGCTGCGCGTGCGCACGTCGGACGTCTGCATGCGCGCGATGCCGAAGTCCATGATCTTCGCGTGCCCGTCGGCCAGCAGCATGATGTTGCCCGGCTTGATGTCGCGGTGCACGACGCCGCGCGCGTGCGCCGCGCCCAGCGCCGCCGCGACCTGCGCGCCGATGTCCACCGCCTCGTGCAGCGACAGCATGCCGGCGGCCATGCGGTCGCGCAGCTCCTTGCCCTCCAGCAGCTCCATGGCGATGTAGAGCCAGTCGCCCTGGCGCCCGAGGTCGTGGATGGTGATGATGCCCGGGTGGTTCAGGCTGCCCGCGGCCTTCGCTTCCTGCAGGAAGCGGGCCTCGAGCTCGCGCCGCTCGCCGGCCTCGTCGGGCAGCAGCAGGGTCTTGACCGCCACCTGGCGCTGCAGCGAATCGTCCTCGGCCAGGTACACCACGCCCATGGCGCCGCGCCCGAGCTCGCGCACGACGCGGTAGCGGCCGAGGTGCGTGAAGGGGGAGGTACCGGCGTCCACCGTCACCAGAGCCTCCGCCAGCGGTCCTTGAGCTGCTCGATCACGCTCGGCCGCTCCTGCTCGCGCACGCGCGGACGGCGCGGCGGCGGCGCGGCGAACACGTGCTTCAGCTGCAGCTGCTCGCCCGGCTGCAGCTGCACGTCCAGGCGCAGCGGCGGGAAGCGGCCGCTGCGCACCTCGATGCTGTGCGGCCCCGGCGGCACCTTCAGTTCGAGCATGGGCGGCGTCGCGCCCTCGCGCTTTCCGTCGATGAACACCTCGCCCGAAGGCTGCACGTCGAAATGGATCACGGCGGGCCGGCGCGCCGCTTCGTAGCGCTCGCGCGCGATGCGCGCTGCGGCGCCCGCGCCGAGCAGCAGCACCAGGCCGCCGCCCGCCAGCAGGCGGCGGCGCAGCGTGCGATCGCGCGCCGCGGCGGCGTCGAACACGAAGATCGGGTGCTTGCGCAGCTGCTCGTCCACCATGTCGCCGGCCGGCCGCAGGTCGTCAGCCTCGCGGCGCGAACGCGCGGCGAGCGCATCGCGGAAAGGCTGCGACGCCACCACGGCCTGCGTCGCGGTGAAGCCGGCGAGCGCCGCCGCGGTCTCGAGGCCTTCGCCGGCCACGCGCGGCTGCCCGCCCTCCTGCAGCAGTTCCACGGGACCGTGGTGCAGGCCGATGCCGAGCGGCGCGCCGGCGGCCTCGCGCGCGGCGATGCCGGCCGCGCGCAGGGCGACGGACGGGGGCACGTGCCCGACGAACGCGAGGCCGTCGGGTGCCTCCAGAACAACGCGGTGGGCCGGATCCCAGTCCGCGAGCGCCTTGCGCGCCGCGGCCAGCAGGGTTTCACGCAGGCCCGCCTGCCGCGCGGGATCGTCCGCGAAGCCGCGCATCCGCAGGGAGAGCACGCTCGCTGCGACGCCCGCCTGGCCCGGTGCGGCGTTCATCCGCGGGAAGGTTTCGCCTGCATGCGGCTATTTTCGCAATCCCTGCAGTTTTGCAAATGCGCCCTGCATCGCGCCGCCGATCACCGGGTTGGCCGGTGCGCGCTGCCCGCGGCCGGCCCCTTCGTAGCGGTTTTCGCGGGGCCCGCCCGCGCGCGGCGCCGGCGCGCCGAGCTTCATGGTGAGGCTGATGCGCTTGCGCGCGGTGTCCACTTCCAGCACCTTCACCTTGACGATGTCGCCGGTCTTCACGACCTCGCGCGCGTCGTTCACGAACTTGTGCGACAGCTGGCTCACGTGCACCAGGCCGTCCTGGTGCACCCCCAGGTCGACGAAGGCGCCGAAGGCGGCGACGTTGCTCACGGTGCCTTCCAGCTCCATGCCGGGCTGCAGGTCGGCGATGTCGTCCACGCCCTCGTTGAAGCGCGCCACCTTGAAGTCGGGGCGCGGATCGCGGCCCGGCTTCTCCAGCTCGCCCAGGATGTCCTTCACCGTGATGACGCCGAACTTCTCGTTGGCGAACAGTTCCGGCTTCAGCGTCTTGAGCATCTCGGCGCGGCCCATCAGCTCCTGCACCGGCTTGCCGGCGTGCGCCAGGATCTTCTCCACCACCGGATAGGTCTCCGGGTGCACACCCGTCATGTCCAGCGGGTTCTCGCCGTTGCGGATGCGCAGGAAGCCCGCGCTCTGCTCGAAGGTCTTGGGGCCGAGGCCGCCCACCTGCAGCAGCTGCTGGCGGCTGCGGAAGGCGCCGTTGGCCTCGCGCCATTGCACGACGGCCTTCGCGACCGAGGCGGACAGGCCCGACACGCGCGCCAGCAGCGGCGCGCTGGCGGTGTTGAGGTCCACGCCCACCCGGTTCACGCAGTCTTCCACCACGGCGTCCAGCGTGCGCGCGAGCTCGCTCTGGTTCACGTCATGCTGGTACTGGCCGACGCCGATCGACTTGGGATCGATCTTCACCAGTTCGGCCAGCGGGTCCTGCAGCCGGCGCGCGATGCTCGCGGCGCCGCGCAGGCTCACGTCCACGTCCGGCATCTCCTGCGACGCGTATTCGCTGGCGGAGTAGACCGAGGCGCCGGCCTCGCTCACCACGATGCGCTGCATGCCGTCGATGCGCTTCATCAGGTCGGCCGCCAGCTTGTCGGTCTCGCGGCTGGCGGTGCCGTTGCCGATGGCGATGAGGTTCACGCCGTGCTTGCGGCACAGCTGGCCCAGCGTGTGCAGCGCGCCTTCCCAGTCGCGGCGCGGCTCGTGCGGGTACACCGTGGCGGTGTCCACCAGCTTGCCGGTGGAGTCCACCACCGCGACCTTCACGCCGGTGCGGATGCCCGGGTCCAGGCCCATCACGACGCGCGGGCCGGCCGGTGCGGCCAGCAGCAGGTCGCGCAGGTTCTCGGCGAACACCTTGATCGCCACCTTCTCGGCCTCCTCGCGCAGGCGCGAGAACAGGTCGCGCTCGGTGGACAGCGACAGCTTCACGCGCCAGGTCCAGGCCACGCACTTGCGCAGCAGGTCGTCGGCCGCGCGCTTCTGGTGGCTCCAGCCCAGGTGCAGCGCGATGCGTCCCTCGGCCACGGAAGGCTGCCCGGGCTCCGGCTCCTGCGGCAGCGCGAGCTTCGCTTCCAGGATGTCCTGGGCGCGGCCGCGGAACACGGCGAGCGCGCGGTGCGATGGCACGCGGGCCATCGGCTCGTCGTAGTCGAAGTAGTCGCGGAACTTGGCGACGTCGGGATGGTTCTCGTCCTTGCCCGCCGCGAGCTTGGACTTCAGCAGGCCCTCGGACCACAGCCACTCGCGCAGCGACTGCACCAGCGCGGCGTCCTCGGCCCAGCGCTCGGACAGGATGTCGCGCACGCCGTCGAGGACGGCGGCCACGGTGGTGAAGTCCTCGCCGCCCTCGCCCTTCTCCGCCTTCACGAAGGCGGCGGCTTCGGCCGCGGGATCGCGCGTGGGATCGGCCCACAGCAGGTCGGCCAGCGGCTCGATGCCGGCCTCGCGGGCGATCTGGCCCTTGGTGCGCCGCCTGGGCTTGTACGGCAGGTAGAGGTCTTCCAGCTCCTGCTTGGTCGGCGCCGCCTCGATGGCGGCGCGCAGTTCGGCCGTGAGCTTGCCCTGCTCCTCGATGCTCTTGAGGACGGCCTCGCGCCGCTCCTCCAGCTCGCGCAGGTAGGCGAGGCGCGCTTCGAGTTCGCGCAGGTGGTTGTCGTCGAGGCCGCCGGTGGCCTCCTTGCGGTAACGGGCGATGAAGGGGACGGTGGCGCCGGAATCGAGGAGCTCGACGGCCGCGCGGACCTGGCTCTCCTGCACTTTGAGTTCGGCAGCGATCTGCCGCAGGATTTTTTGCATCGTGTTACTGCTTGCGGACGATGGGAGCGGTCGAGTTTGCCACACGCTGCGGACACCCAAACAGGGCACTGGCTGACAGTTGCGCGCGCCCCACTGACGAGAATCGGTTGACATCCCAAGGAGTTTCCTCATGCGCACACGCACCATCGCGCTGGTGGTGGCGATCCTGCTGGTCGCAGGCTTCGCCGCCCTGAACTGGGCGGAGATCATCCGCCCCACGCCCCTGCTGTTCGGCCCGGTCGTCGCGGACGCGCCGCTGGGCCTGATCCTCCTGGGCCTGCTGGCCCTCACGCTGGTCCTGTTCCTCGCGTCGTCGGCGGCCATCCGCACGCAGTCGCTGATGGACTACCGGCACCACCAGAAGACGCTGGAAGCGCAGCGCGAACTGGCCGACAAGGCCGAGGCCTCGCGCTTCACCGACCTGCGCCAGCACCTGGACACGCACCTGAAGGAAATGCGCGAGCGCGACGCGCACGCGGCGACCGAATTCGACAAGGCCATGGTGCAGAACCGGCGCGAGATGCAGGCGCACATGGAGCAGTTGAACCGCATGGTGTCGGCGCGCCTGAACGAGCTGGAGCACCGGCTGGAAAGCCGCTTGGAGCGGATCGGCGGCGCGCCAGTGGCGCGCACCGAAGTCGCGCGGCCGGACGTGCCGCTGCAGAGCGAGCCGCTGGCGCGCATGCAGGAGGAGGAGCGGCGGCTGGAAGGGGAGCGGCGGATGGAGGACAAGCCCGCCGAGACTTCCGGCTGGCGCAGGTGGTTCTGATGCGCTGATCGCTGGGGTTCGCTGCGCTCACCGCCAGCCTACGGGGCCGGTGAACGCGAGCTCCCATCGTAGGCTGGCGGTGAGCCGCAGGCGAACCCCAGCTTCTAGAACAACCCCGGCTGGTCCCCGAACCGCGCCTTCTCGATCTCCAGCATCCGCAGCTTCGTGTTCGCCCCGCCCTCGGCGGAGAAGCCACCCGACCTGCCGCCGGCCGCGAGCACGCGGTGGCAAGGGATCACCGGCGCGAACGGGTTGTGCCCCAGCGCCTGCCCCACCGCGCGCGCGGCGCCCGGCTCGCCGATCCGCCGCGCCACCTCGCCGTAGGTCAGCACCTCGCCCGGCGGGATCGCGCGCGTCACTTCATACACGCGCCGGTTGAATTCCGGCAGTTCCCCCCAGTCGAGCGGCAGGTCCGCGAGGTCGTCGTGCGCGCCCTGCAGCAGCGCCTGGATGCGCGCGATCGCGCCTTGCACGAAGACCGGCGGCTGCGCTTCCTCCGCTTCGCCGGTGTAGCGCAGCATCCGCCGGCGCGTGCCTTCGTCCGTCGCCTCCGGCAACTGCACCGCCGCGAGCGCGTCGGCGGTCCATGCGATGCCGCACGCGCCGATGGCCGTGTCGAACAGGCAGAAGCCGATCGCGCGGGCCATGCTTCGCTTCAGGCGGCGCGCAGCACGTAGCCGAGGCGCGGGAAATGCACGTGCACCAGGCCGGCGCGGGCGTCCTCGCGCCGCAGGCTGTAGTGCGTGCGGGTGGCGGCGATCAGCTCGCCTTCGGTCGCCTCGGTGCCGAAGCTCTCCGGCGTGACCGTCACGCGGCTGCCCAGCGCGATGCCGTGGTCGTCCTGGAAGGCGCTGTCGACCAGCAGGTTGGCGCCCGGCGGTTCGGGCTCCGCCGCCGCGGCGATGGCCACCGCGTCCGCGGACGTCAGCTTGGTCATCGGGCCGTGGCCGATCGCCTCCATCCGGTTGGCCCATTCGTTCACCGAGGGCGTCGCGTCGAGGATGTCGGCCAGCGGCGGGACCTGGTTGCGCGTGTACCAGATGCCGTGATAGGCCGCGAAGTCGGCGACGCACGGCGCGATGCCGAACAGGAAGTCGTGCTCGTCCGCCATGTTGGCGATGCGGCGCAGGTAGGAGCGGTACGCCGAGGTCGCATCGCCGGGCCGCAGCCGCACCATGTTCGTCGCCATCGCCTTGCGGTCCTCGCCGAAGGCCTTGGCCGCTTCCGGCGGCGCCTTCGCGAACACGTGCGCCATGCCGCGCGGCTGCAGGTTGTAGCCCATCGCCGCCCAGAACAGCGTGGAGTCGGCCCACTGCGCGAAGATGCGGCAGGCGCCCTTCAGGTGCGGCGGGTACAGCGTCGGCTCCGGCCGCACGTGCTCCAGCACGTCGCAGATCAGCGCCGTGTCGCAGTAGATGTCCGCCCCGACCTGCAGCACCGGCGTGCGCCGGTAGCCGCCGGTGAGCGCGACGACGTCGGGCTTGGGCAGGATGGGCGGGACCAGCACCGATTTCCACGGCAGCTTCTTGTGGCCCAGGACCAGGCGGATCTTTTCCGAGAAGGGCGAGCTGGCGTAGTGGTGCAGGATGAGGTCTTGCATGCGATGGTGTTCAGTGCGGCAGCGCGCGCCGCAGGATCGTGTCGAAATCGGTGCCGCCCGGCAGCGTGCCGAACACCTGGCCGCCTTCGCCGCCCAGGCGCGCGGCGCAGAAGGCCGCGGCCACCGGCCCCGGCGCGGTCTGCACGAGCAGCGCCGCCTGCACGGCGAGCGCGACGTCCTGCGCGAGGCGGCGCGCCTCGGCTTCCGTGGACAGTTCCTCCACCCGGGTCGGCAGCGCCGCGGCCATGCGGTCCAGCGCGGCATGCTGGCCCTTCGCCGGCGCCAGTTCCGCCGCGAGCGCCGCGGCGGCATCGGCCTTGCGCAGCGCGCGCAGCAGGTCCAGCGCCATGATGTTGCCGGCGCCTTCCCAGATGGAGTTGACCGGCATCTCGCGGTAGATGCGGGCCATGACGCCTTCGCCGCCCTCTTCCACGTAGCCGTTGCCGCCCAGGCATTCCATGGCTTCCTGGGCGAAGCCGCTGCCGCGCTTGCAGATCCAGAACTTGGCGATGGGCGTGAGCAGGCGCGCGATCGCGGCTTCCTGCGCGTCCTCGCGGCGCGCCAGCGCGCGGGCGAGGCGCATGGCCAGGGCCGTGGCCGCTTCGCTTTCCAGCGCGAGGTCGGCCAGCACGTTGCGCATCAGCGGCTGCTCGATCAGGCGCTTGCCGAACGCCATGCGCTGGCGCGTGTGGTCCAGCGCCAGCGCCAGCGCCTGGCGCATCAGCCCGCTGGTGCCCAGCGCGCAGTCCAGGCGCGTCATCGTGCCCATCTCGAGGATCTGCGGCACGCCCCGTCCTTCGTCGCCGACGAGCCAGGCCGTCGCGCCCTCGAACTCCACTTCCGAGCTGGCGTTGGCCTTGTTGCCCAGCTTGTCCTTCAGCCGCTGGATGCGGATGGCGTTGCGGCTGCCGTCCGGCAGCACGCGCGGCAGGAACAGGCAGCTGAGGCCCGAGGCGGTCTGCGCGAGCACCAGGAAGGCGTCGCACATGGGCGCGGAGAAGAACCACTTGTGGCCGGTGACCGCGTAGCGCGCGCCCCAGGCGTCGCTGCCCTGCGGCTCGGCGCGGGTCGTGTTCGCGCGCACGTCCGAGCCGCCCTGCTTCTCGGTCATGCCCATGCCCATGGTCACGCCGGCCTTGTCGCGCCAGGGCGCCAGGCGCGGGTCGTAGCTGCGGCTGGTGAGCTTGGGCGCCCAGTCGCCGTGGATCGCCGCATTCGCCCGCAGCGCCGGCGTGGCGGCGTAGGTCATGGAGATCGGGCACAGCACCGAGGGCTCCAGCCCGGTGAACAGCATGAAGCCGGCGGCGCGCAGGAGGTGGGCCTCCGGGCCCGCGGACCAGGCGCTGCCATGCAGGCCGGCTTCCACGGCCGCCGTCATGAGCGCGTGGTAGCTCGGATGGAACTCCACCTCGTCGATGCGGCGGCCGAAGCGGTCGTGCGTGTGCAGTTCGGGCAGGTGCGTGTTGGCCAGGCGCGCGTGCGCCTGCATCTGCGCGCTGCCGGCGAGCGCGCCCAGGCGCACCAGCGATTGCGTGTCGGCGCCGGGCGCGTTGAAGCGAAGCGCGTCCTGCAGGGGCCGGTTGGTCTCGAACAGGTTGACGTCGGCCAGCGGCTCGGGCTGGTTGAAGACCTCGTGCGTGGCCGCGCTCATGAGATCTTCACCAGCTGCTTGCCGAAGTTGCGGCCCTTGAGCATGCCCAGGAAGGCTTCCGGCGCGGACTCGAGGCCCTGCGCGACGGTCTCGCGCGGGCGCAGCTTGCCGCTGCCGACCAGCCCGCCCAGCTCCTTCAGCGCCTCCGGCCAGTCCTCCATGTGCTCGCTGACGATGAAGCCCTGCACCAGCAGCCGGTTGGTCAGGATCAGCTGCGGATAGGCCATGGGAATGGGCTTGCCGTCGTAGCCGGCGATCATCCCGCACAGCGCGATGCGGCCGAAGGCGTTCATGCGCAGCATCACGGCGTCCATCACCATGCCGCCGACGTTCTCGAAATAGCCGTCGATGCCGTCCGGGCAGGCTTCCTTCAGCGCGCGCGACAGCGACTGCGCGTCGGCGTGCTGCTTGTAGTCGATGCAGGCGTCGAAGCCGAGTTCGTCCGTCACGTAGCGGCACTTCTCCGGCCCGCCCGCGATGCCCACGGCACGGCAGCCGCGCACCTTGGCGAGGGCACCCAGCGCGCTGCCGACGGCGCCGCTGGCCGCGCTCACCACCACCGTCTGCCCCGCCTTCGGCTGGATGATGCGGTTGAGGCCGTACCAGGCCGTCACGCCGGGCATGCCCACGGCGCCCAGGTAGTGCGACAGCGGCACCTGCGTCGTGTCCACCTTGCGCAGGGCGCCGGGCTGGCTCGCGTCGACCACGCTGTACTCCTGCCAGCCGCCCATGCCCAGCACCTTGTCGCCCACGGCGAACTTCGGGCTGCGGCTTTCCACCACCTCGCCCGCCGTGCCGCCCTGCATCACCTGCCCGAGCGGCTGCGGCGCGGCATAGCTCTTGGCGTCGTTCATGCGCCCGCGCATGTAGGGGTCGAGGCTCAGGAACTCGTGGCGCACCAGCACCTGGCCTTCCTGCAGCGGCGGCGTGTCCGTCGTCACCATCCGGAAGTTGCCCGTGCTCGCCTCGGCCTGGGGCCGGTTGTCCAGCAGGATCTGTCTGTTCTTCGGCATGGTGCGCTCCTGTCAATCGGTGGAAATGGCGTCGCCCGGCGCGCCGGGCGGCCGCCGCTTGACGTACTTGAAGGTGCCGCTGGCGTGGGCGCAGGCGCGGCCCTGCGCGTCGAAGACGGTGCCCTCGGTGAAGGCCATGGACTTCGTGCGGTGCATCAGCCGCCCGCGGGCGGTGAGCAGGCCCTGGCAGGGCTGCATGAAGCTGGTCTTCATCTCGATGGTCACGACGCCGGTTTCCATGTCCACGCTGCGCGCGGCGGTCGCCATGGCCACGTCCAGCAGCGTCATGATGGCACCGCCGTGCGCGACCAGGAAGGAATTCATGTGTTCGTGCTTCGGTTCGAAGCGCAGTTCCGAGGCGCCGCCTTCCATCATCACCAGCTCTAAGCCGAGGTGGTGGACGAAGGGGATCTCGGCCCCGAAGAGTTTCGGGCTCGCCACTCAGCCTCCGGTGACGACCGACACGCCGCCGTCCACCGCGAGCCACTGGCCGGTGATGTGCTTGCCGGCGTCGGAGGCGAACAGCAGCGCGACGCCCTTCAGGTCCTCGTCGTCGCCCAGGCGGTTCAGCGGCGCGTTCTTCTTCAGGTTCTCGATGCCGATCTTCTCCAGCGTGCCGCGCGTCATCTTGCTCGGGAAGAAGCCGGGACAGATCGCGTTGACGTTGATGCCGTGCTCGCCCCACTCGCAGGCCAGCGCCTGGGTGAAGGTGATGACGGCGCCCTTGGACGTGTTGTAGGCGATGGTCTCGTGCCCGGCCGGGTTGCCGCCCAGCCCGGCGATCGAGGCGAGGTTGATGATGCGCCCCTGCTTGCGCGGGATCATGCTGCGCTTCGCGACCAGCTGGCTCAGCAGGAAATAGCCGCGGACGTTCAGGTTCATCACCTTGTCCCAGGCCTCCAGCGGATGGTCCTCGGCCGGCGCGCCCCAGGCGGCGCCCGCGTTGTTGACGAGGATGTCGACGTCGCCCATGCGCTCGAGCGTCTCGTCGACGAGCCGGCGGATGTCTTCCTCGCGGGCGCAGTCGGCCGCGATCCAGCGCGCGTCGATGCCGGCGGCCTGCAGCTCGGCGACGGCCTCCTCCAGTTCGTCGGACTTGCGCGCCGTGAGCATGATGCGCGCGCCGGCCTCGCCCAGCGCATGCGCCAGCTGCAGGCCCAGGCCGCGGGAGCCGCCGGTGACGAGGGCCGTGCGGCCTTTGAGGTCGAAGAGTTGGGCGATGGTGCGGGTCATGGACTTCTCCGTGGGTTCAGGTTTTCGTCGGCGGGCGGGGCGGCGTCTCGCCGAGGCGCGAGCGCACGAAGATCAGCACGATGCCGGCGACGGTGGCCACGCCGCCCAGCACGGACAGGCTCCAGCCGCCGATCACCGTCTCGTCGTGCGAGGCGATCCCCAGCACCAGGGCGAACAGGCCGCCGTAGATGAGGATCCAGGCCAGCGCATCGAGGCGGGCCAGGGTGCGCTGCGAAGGCATCAGAAGGCCTCCTCCGGCATCGTGGCGCAGGTCGCGTCGCGCGTTTCCACGACGCGCAGCCAGGCCGGGATCTTCGTCAGCTCGTAATGGAAGAAATAGCGGGCAGCGCGGCGGCGGCCTTCGTCTTCCGCGCGCGTGCTGTCCGGCGGGACGGCCAGCAGCACGTCCAGCCAGGCCCAGGCGATCACGAGGTGGCCGAAGGCCTGCATGTAGGGCACCGCATTGGCGAGCGCCTCGCCAGGGTTGCCGGTGGCCCAGGCCGCCTTGGTGGCGGCGCCGACCTTCTGCAGCGCCTGCCCCAGCGCATTGGCGTGTTCGGCGAGTGGCGGCTGCTGGATCGCGCGTTCGATCGTCGCGTTGATGCGGCCGGCCAGCAGCATGAGTCCCTTGCCGCCTTCCATCACGACCTTGCGTCCCAGCAGGTCGGCCGCCTGGATGCCGTGCGTGCCCTCGTGGATCATGTTCAGGCGGTTGTCGCGCCAGTACTGCTCCACGGGAAAGTCGCGGGTGTAGCCATAGCCGCCGTGCACCTGGATCGCGAGCGAATTGGCCTCCAGGCAGAACTCGCTGGGCCAGCTCTTGGCCACCGGCGTCAGGACTTCCAGCAGCAGGCGCGCCTCCTCGGCGGCTTCCGGCGTGCCGGTGTGCTGTTCGTCGACCAGCCGCGCGCAGTACAGCAGCAGCGCCAGCGCGCCCTCGCAATAGGACTTCTGCGCGAGCAGCATGCGCTTGATGTCGGCGTGCTCGATGATGCGGACCTGCGGCTGCGCGGCGTCCTTGCCCGCCGGTCCAACGGGGCGACCCTGCGGGCGGTTCTTCGCATATTCGAGGGAGGCGTAGTAACCCGCCAGCCCCAGCGAGGTCGCGGCCAGCCCGATGCCGATGCGCGCCTCGTTCATCATGTGGAACATGCAGCGCAGGCCCTCGCCCGGCTTGCCCACCAGGTAGCCGATCGCGCCGGCCCCGCCGCGCACCGGGTACTTCCCTTCGCCGAAATTGAGCAGCGTGTTGGTCGTGCCGCGCCAGCCCAGCTTGTGGTTCAGGCCGGCCAGGGCAATGTCGTTGCGCTCCCCGGTCAGCTGGCCATCGGTGCCGACGAGCTTCTTCGGCACGATGAAGAGCGAAATGCCGCGCGTGCCCGGCACCAGCTCGCCGTCCGGACCCGGGATCTTCGCGAGCACCAGGTGCACGATGTTCTCGGCCAGCTCGTGTTCGCCGGCGGAGATCCACATCTTGTTGCCCTTGAGGCGGTAGCGCGGGCCGAGGGGATCGCTCTCGAAATCGGCGCCGTCGGGCGTCGCCCGCGTGGCGATGTCGGAAAGCGAGGAGCCGGCCTGCGGCTCCGACAGCGCCATGGTCCCGGAGAAGCGGCCGCTGAACTCGTTGCGCGCGAAGACCTCCTTCTGCGCCTCGGTCCCGTGCACCATCAGCAGGTTGGCGTTGCCCTTGGTCAGCAGCCCGCCGCCGATGCTGACGGACGCGGTGGCGAAGAAGGTGCCCGCCGCCGCCTCGATCGTGTAGGGCAGCTGCATGCCGCCCTCCTCGTAGTCCTGCGCGGCGCCCAGCATGCCGGAGGCGACGTAGGCCTCGTGCGCCTCGTGCGTCGCGCGCGGCAGGATCACCTTCTCGCCATCGAACCGCGGCTCCTCGGTATCCACCAGCCGGTTGAACGGTGCGTACTTCTCCCGCGCGATCCGCTCGCACGTATCCAGCACCGCATCGAAAGTCTCGCGCGAATGCTCCGCGAACCGCGCGCGGCCGTTCAGGCGGTCCGCATGCAGCCAGTCGTACAGCAGGAAATCGAGCGTGGGGCGGAGGGAGGACATGCGCGCTTCGGACAAGGAGTTGGAAGGTGGAGAGGATGAACGCAGAGGACGCAGAGGTTTCGCAGAGAACGCAGAGAAGTCAAAAGACTAAAGACATGTCTTCCTGAATTCCTCTGCGTCCTCTGCGTAACCTTTGCGCCCTCTGCGTTCCTATCTAAGCGCTCAAAGGACCTCGAACACCCCCGCCGCCCCCATCCCGCCGCCGATGCACATCGTGACGACGACCTTCCTGGCGCCGCGGCGCTTGCCTTCGATGAGGGCGTGGCCCGTGAGGCGCTGGCCCGAGACGCCGTAGGGGTGGCCCACGGCGATGGCGCCGCCGTTGACGTTCAGGCGGTCGGCCGGGATGCCCAGCTTGTCGCGGCAGTACAGCACCTGCACGGCGAAGGCCTCGTTCAGCTCCCACAGGTCGATGTCCTCGACCTTCAGGCCCAGGCGCTTGAGCACCTTGGGCACGGCGAAGACCGGGCCGATGCCCATCTCGTCGGGCTCGCAGCCGGCGACGGCGAAGCCGAGGAAGCGGCCCATCGGCTTCAGGTTGTTGCGGCTCGCGTACTCCTCGCTCACCACCACGCAGGCGCCGGCGCCGTCGGAGAACTGGCTCGCGTTGCCGGCGGAGATCACGCCGCCGGGCAGCGCCGGGCGGATGCCGGCGATGCCTTCCTTGGTCGTGCCGGGGCGCAGGCCTTCGTCCTGCGACACCGTCACCTCCTTGGTGATCAGGCCCAGCACGGCGTCGGCGACGCCGGCCTTCACCGTGATCGGGGCGATCTCGTCCTTGAACTTGCCGGCTTCCTGGGCGGCGCAGGCCTTCTGCTGGCTGGCGGCGCCGTACTCGTCCATCTGCTCGCGGCTGATGTTGTAGCGCTTGGCCACTTGTTCCGCCGTCTGCAGCATGGACCAGTAGATCTCCGGCTTCTTCTTGTCCAGGGCCGGGTCGCGCAGCATGTGCTGGTTCATCTCCTGCTGCACGCAGGAGATGCTCTCGACGCCGCCGGCGACGTAGACCTCGCCCTCGCCGGCGATCACGCGCTGCGAGGCCATGGCGATGGTCTGCAGGCCCGAGGAGCAGAAGCGGTTGATGGTCATGCCCGACACGGTCACCGGCAGGTCGGCCATCAGCGCGATCTGGCGGGCGATGTTGGCGCCGGTGGCGCCTTCCGGGTTGGCGCATCCCATGAGCACGTCCTCCACGGCGTCCGGCGCGACGCCGGCGCGCTGCAGCGCGTGCTTGACGACGTGGCCGCCCAGCGTGGCGCCATGCGTCATGTTGAACGCGCCCTTCCAGCTCTTGGTGAGGGGCGTGCGGGCGGTGGAAACGATCACGGCGTTGGTCATGTCAGGCCTTTCTGGAGGAGTCGGTCAGGGTGCGGGCGCGTCGAGGTTGCGCAGCAGCTGGTGGTAGAAGCGCACGAGCTCGCCGAGGTTGGCGACGGAGATGCGTTCGTCGGTGCCGTGGAAGCGCGTCAGGTCCTCGGGCCGGGCGCGCATGGGCGAAAAGCGGAAGATGTGGTCCGCGACGGGCGCATAGTGGTGGGCGTCCGTGCCCGCCACCATGAGGCCCGGCGCGACCAGGGTATCGGGGAACAGCGATCGCATCGTGCGGTTGATCAACTGGTAGCCGGCGGACGCGGTGGGCGTCACCGGGCTCGGGTCGGCGGCGCCCGGCAGCACGCTCGCCTGCACGCCCTCGCCCACCGTGCGCCGCACGTGCGCCAGGACGCTCTGCTGCGTATCGCCCGGAAGCATGCGGAAGTTGACGGTGGCCTCCGCCTCGCCGGGCAGCACGTTGTCCTTGTTGCCGGCCTGCACGATGGTCAGCGCGGTGGTCGTGCGCACCATGGCGTTCGTGGTCGGGCTGCGTTCCAGCTGCCGCTGCACGAGCGGCGCGAACAGCCACAGGTTGGAGAGCACCACGCGCTGCGCGCCGCTCATCTCGGGCGCGAGGGTCTCGAACATCTCGCGCGGCACCCCGCGCAATTGCGCGGGGAACTGCTCGCGATCCAGCTTCACCAGGGCTTCGCTGATCGCCGCGATCGCGCTGGTGCCGGACGGCGGCGGCATGGAGGCGTGGCCGGGCGTGCCGGACGCCTTCAGCCGGACGGAGGCGTAGCCCTTCTCCGCCATGCCGACGAGCGCCACCGGCTGCGCGATGCCGGGCATGAGGCCCTGCGTGAGCAGGAGCCCTTCGTCGAGCACGAAGTCGAGGTGCACCTTGCGCTGCTGCAGCAGCTTCACGATCTCCAGCGCGCCGCGCAGGCCGTTGATCTCCTCGTCGGCGCCATAGGCCAGGTACACGGTCTGGCGCGGCTGGAAGCCCGCGGCCAGCAGCGTTTCCACGGCCTGGAGCTGCGCGACGATGTTGCCCTTGTCGTCCCAGGCGCCGCGGCCCCAGATGTAGCCGTCGCGCACCTCCCCGGCGAAGGGCGGCACCTGCCACTGGCCCTCGGTGCCCGGCGCGATGGGCACCACGTCCTGGTGCGCCAGAAGCGCGATCGGCCGCACCTGGGGGTCGCTCCCCTTCCAGGTGTAGAGCAGGCTGTACTTGCCGACCCGCTCGCGCTGCAGCGTCGCATGCACGCGCGGGAAGCGCTGCTGCAGCAGGGCATGCAGCTTCAGGAACTCCGCCGAATTCGCGTCCGGGTCCTCGCGCGAGGCGATCGTGCGCAGGCGGATGGTTTCGGCCAGCGTGCCGGCGACGGCCCGCTCGTCCACGGCGAGCGCCGGTGCCGGCGCGACCTGCAGCTGGCGCGAGCCCTGCCGCCAGGTGTTGACGGCCACGGCCGCGGCCAGCAGCAGGACGGCCGCGACGAGGGCGAGGAGAATGCGCTTGATCATGCGTTTGTGGCGCTCGGGGAGATCCCGGCCTGCGCCGGGATGGCCTCCTCGTCGACGTTCAATTGAACGTCTTCCCTTCGGAGGCCAGCTTCGCCAGCAGCGGCGCCGGTTCCCAGAACTTCGCGTCGTCGTGCGGGTTCTGCTGGAAGCGCTTCATCGCGTGCACCACGTTGAACAGGCCGACCTGGTCCGCGTAGAGCATCGGCCCGCCGCGGTGGATCGGGAAGCCGTAGCCGGTGATGTAGACCATGTCGATGTCGCTGGCGCGGGCGGCGATGCCCTCCTCCAGGATGCGGGCGCCCTCGTTCACCAGCGAGAAGACCAGGCGCTGCACGATCTCGTCGTCGGAGATCTTGCGCGGCGTGATGCCCAGCGACTTGCGGTGCTCGGCGACCATGTCCTCCACCAGCTTCGACGGGATCGCGTCGCGCTTGCCTTCCTGGTAGTCGTACCAGCCGGCGCCGGTCTTCTGGCCGAAGCGGCCCAGCTCGCACAGCTTGTCGGCCGTGCGGCTGTACAGCATGTTCGGCCGCTCCTGCGCGCGGCGCTTGCGGATCGCCCAGCCGATGTCGTTGCCGGCCAGGTCGCCCATGCGGAACGGGCCCATGGCGAAGCCGAACTTCTCGATCGCCTTGTCCACCTGCTGCGGCGTGCAGCCCTCGTCCAGCAGGAAGCCGGCCTGGCGGCTGTACTGCTCGATCATGCGGTTGCCGATGAAGCCGTCGCACACGCCCGAGACGACCGCCGTCTTGCGGATTTTCCTGGCCATCGACATGACCGTGGCCAGCACGTCCTTGGCCGTCTTGTCGCCGCGCACCACCTCCAGCAGCTTCATGACGTTGGCCGGGCTGAAGAAGTGCAGGCCGACGACGTCCTGCGGCCGCTTGGTGAAGGCGGCGATCTTGTTGACGTCCAGCGTGGAGGTGTTGGACGCGAGGATCGCGCCCTTCTTCGCCACCTCGTCGAGCTTCTCGAAGACCTTCTGCTTGACGCCCATCTCCTCGAACACCGCCTCGATCACCAGGTCGGCATCCCGGATGTCGTCGTAGGAGAGCGTGGTCTTGAGCAGCGCCATGCGCTCCTCGTACTTGTCCTGCTTGAGCTTGCCGCGCTTGACCTGCGACTCGTAGTTCTTGCGGATGGTGGCGATGCCGCGGTCCAGCGCTTCCTGCTTCATCTCCAGGATGGTCACCGGGATGCCGGCGTTCAGGAAGTTCATGGAGATGCCGCCGCCCATGGTGCCGGCGCCGATCACGGCGACCTTCTCGATCTTGCGCTGCGGCGTGTCGTCCGGCACGTCGGCGATCTTGGAGGCGGCCCGCTCGGCCATGAACAGGTGGCGCAGCGCGCGCGACTCGGGCGTGAACATCAGCGCGGTGAAGATCTCGCGCTCGTACACCATGCCGTCGGCGAACTTCTTCTTGGTCGACGCTTCCACCGCGTCGACGCACTTCGCCGGCGCCGGGAAGTTCTTCGCCATGCCCTTGACCATGTTGCGCGCGAACTGGAAGTAGGCGTCGCCCAGCGGGTGCTTGCTGGGCAGGTCGCGCACCAGCGGCAGCGGGCGCTTGTCGGCCACCGAGCGGGCGAAGGCGATCGCCTCCTCCAGCAGGGACTCGGGCGAGGCCGCCATCTTGTCGAACAGCTTCTGGCCGGGCAGCTGCGCCAGCATCTCGCTCTTGACCGGTTCGCCGCTGACGATCATGTTGAGCGCGACTTCCACGCCCAGCACGCGCGGCAGGCGCTGCGTGCCGCCGGCACCGGGAATGAGGCCCAGCTTCACTTCGGGCAGCGCGATGTTCGCGCCCGGCGCGGCGATGCGGTAGTGGCAGCCCAGGGACAGCTCGAGGCCGCCGCCCATGGCCACCGAGTGGATCGCCGCGACGACGGGCTTGGCCGAGTTCTCGCAGGCGAGGATCACCGACAGCAGGTTGGGTTCCGCCACCGCCTTGGGCGAGCCGAACTCCTTGATGTCGGCGCCGCCGGAGAAGGCCTTGCCCGCGCCCGTGAGCACGATCGCCTTGACGGCCGGGTCCGCGTTCGCCTGGTCCAGGCCTTGCGCGATGGCGGTGCGCGTGGCGTAGCCGAGGCCGTTGACCGGCGGGTTGTTCAGCGTGATGACGGCGACATCGCCGTGCACCTTGTATTCAGCCGTCATGCTGCTTCCTTTGCGAGATGGGGAAAAGAACGGTCGTTCTTTTTTCGGTCGATTGTAGGCGGGCGAGGCCACGAGACATTGTCTCGGCAGGGACAAACCACGAGCTTGTCATCCCGGGCCTGACCCGGGATCCATCGGTGCGTGGTGCCACGCCGCCGTGGATTGCGGGTCGAGCCCGCAATGACATGCTTCGTGTTTATACCTCCAGCCACTCCTTGCGGACATACGCGTCGCCGCGCAGCGTGTCCGGCGTGCCCTGGAAGACGATGCTGCCGTGGCCCATCACCAGCGCGCGGTCGGAGATCGCCAGCGCGATGGTGAGCTTCTGCTCGATCAGGAGCACGGAGACGCCGCGCGCCTTGAGCGTCTTCAGGTATTCGGCCACCAGCTCGACAATCTTGGGCGCGAGGCCCTCGGTCGGCTCGTCGATGATGATGAGCTCGGGATCGCCCATCAGCGTCCGGCACAGGGTCAGCATCTGCTGCTCGCCGCCCGACAGCACGCCGGCCTCGGTGTGCTGCCGCTCCTTCAGGCGCGGGAACATGCCGTACATGTCGTCGAAGGTCCAGCGGCCCTTCTGGCGGGCGCTCTTCTGGCCCAGCATCAGGTTCTGGTGCACCGTCAGGCGGGGGAAGATGTCGCGGCTCTCGGGCACGTAGCCGATCGCCAGGTGGGCGATCTCGTAGGGCTTGCGGCCGCGGATGTCACGGCCCTTCCATTCGACTTCGCCCGTGCATTCCACCATGCCCATGATGGCCTTGGCGGTGGTGGAGCGGCCCGAGCCGTTGCGTCCCAGCAGGGCGACGATCTCGCCCTCGCCCACCTCGAACTGCACGCCGTGCAGCACGTGGCTCTTGCCGTAGTAGGCATGCAGCTTGTCGACGCGCAGCATCAGTGGTTCCCCGCCTGCTGCTGGGCGATGACGGAGCCGAGGTAGGCCTCCTGCACCCTCTGGCTGGCCCGCACGCGCTCCGGGGTGTCGTAGGCGATGATCTCGCCGTAGACGACGACCGCGATCTTGTCGGCCAGGCCGAACACCACGCTCATGTCGTGCTCCACGGTCAGCAGGGTCTTGCCCACGGTCACTTCCTTGATCAGCTCGATGAAGCGGCGGGTTTCCTCGCGGCTCATGCCGGCGGTGGGTTCGTCCAGCAGGATCACGTTGGCCCCGCCGGCGATGGTGATGCCCACCTCCAGCGCCCGCTGCTCCGCATAGGTGAGGTTCATCGCCAGCACGTCCCGCTTCTTGTGCAGGCGGATGCGTTCCAGCAGCTGCTCGGCGCGTTCGTTGGCGTCGTCCAGGTCCGCCAGGAACCTGAAGAAGGTGTACTTGTAGCCCAGGCTCCAGAGCACGCCGCAGCGCAGGTTCTCGAACACCGACAGCTTGGGGAAGATGTTGGTGATCTGGAAGCTGCGCGACAGGCCCAGGCGGTTGATCTGGAAGGGCTTCTTGCCGTCGATGCGGTGGCCGTTGAGCAGCACCTGCCCGCTGGTGGGCTCGAAGCGCCCGCTGATCAGGTTGAACAGCGTGGACTTGCCGGCGCCGTTCGGGCCGATCACGGCCACGCGCTCGCCCTGCTCCACCTGCAGGCTGCAGCCGCGGATGATCTCGGTGCGCCCGAAGCTCTTGCGCAGGTCCTTCAGTTCCAACGCGAAGCTCACAGCGTCTCCCTCCGCTTCACTTCCTTCTCGATGAAGGCCTGGATCTCGCCCCACTGCCGCACGAACTGGCGGCGCACCAGCTCGAACAGCGCGATGCCGGTCACCATCACGAAGCCGGCGCCGAACCAGCTGTTGACGCTCTTGGCATCGAGGCTCGCGCCGAGGAAGGTGAGCTTGGGCCCGAGGGCGGCGTTCAGCTGCAGGTGGTACACCATCTCGATCATGGTCCCGGCCCCGAGCAGCGCCACCAGCGCGGTGACGGCCAGCGCGAGGTAGCTGACCCACAGCTCCTTCAGCCGGCCGAAGGAGGCGACGCGCAGGTTCATCATGATCAGGCTGGCGATGCCGCCGGGCGCGTACATCACCATGAACAGGAAGATCAGCCCGAGGTACAGCAGCCAGGCCTTGGTCAGCTCCGACAGCAGCACGCCGGCCAGCACCATCAGCACGCCGCCGATGATCGGCCCGAAGAAGAAGGTGGCGCCGCCCAGGAAGGTGAACAGCAGGTAGGCGCCCGAGCGCGGCCCGCTCACCACCTCGGAGGTCACGATCTCGAAGTTCAGGGCGGCCAGCCCGCCGGAGATGCCGGCGAAGAAGGCCGACAGGATGAAGACGATGTAGCGCACCTTGCGGGTGTCGTAGCCGACGAATTCCACCCGCTCCGGGTTGTCGCGCACCGCGTTGATCATGCGTCCGAGCGGCGTGCGCGTGAAGGCGAACATCGCCGCCGTGCAGATGAACGTGTAGATCGCGATCAGGTAGTACAGCTGGATCTGTGGCCCGAAGGTGATGCCCAGCGCGTTGGCGAGGCCGCCCGCCTTCGCGCCCGTGACGCGGTTGCCCGAGATGCCGCCCTCGCCGCCGAAGAACTCCGGGAACATGAGCGAGGAGGCCCAGACCAGCTCGCCGATGCCCAGCGTGATCATGGCGAAAGGCGTCGCCGACATCTTGGTGCTGACGTAGCCGAACAGCACGGCGACCAGCGCCGAGCCGAGGCCGGCGGCGATGGGGATCAGGCTCACGGGAACCGGCCAGACGCCGTTCGACACGAGGTTGAGCGTGTGGATCGCGAGGAAGGAGCCCATGCCGGAGTACACGGCATGCCCGAAGCTGAGCATGCCGCCCTGGCCCAGGAGCATGTTGTACGAGAGGCAGACGATGATCGCGATGCCCATCTGCGACAGCATGGTGTGCGCGAGGCTGCTGGTGAAGACCAGCGGCGCCAGCAGCAGCACCAGCCCATAGGCGCTCCAGACCACCCAGCGGCCGACGTTGTACGGCTTGAATTCGTAGTGGTTCTTCGCCATGTCAGCCCTCCCGCGTCCCGAGCAGGCCCTTGGGCCGGAAGATCAGGATCAGCACGAGGAACAGGTAGGGCAGGATGGGCGCGACCTGCGAGATCTTCAGCTTCCACACCGGGTAGCCGAAGGTCTGGGCGGTGATGTTCCACCCGAGCACCTGCGCGGCGCCGAGCAGCGAGGCGTCGATGCCGACGGCGAAGGTCTGGATCACGCCGATCAGCAGCGAGGCGACGAAGGCGCCCGCGAGCGAGCCCATGCCGCCGACGACCACGACGACGAAGATCACCGAGCCCACGGTCGCCGCCATGCCCGGCTCGGTGACGAAGGCGTTGCCGCCGATCACGCCGGCCAGCCCCGCCAGCGCCGCGCCGCCGCCGAACACGAGCATGAACACGCGCGGCACGTTGTGGCCCAGCGCCTCCACCGTGTGCGGGTGCGTCAGCGCCGCCTGGATCACCAGGCCGATGCGGGTGCGCGTGAGCAGCAGCCAGATCGCCACCAGCATCAGCAGGGCCACCAGCATCATGAAGCCGCGGTACATGGGGAACTGGGTCCCGTAGATCGTGAACAGCGGGCCGTCGAGGATCTCCGGCACGCGGTAGTCCACCGAACTGGTGCCCCACACCAGCTGCACCATCTCCAGCACGATGAAGGACAGGCCGAACGTGATCAGCAGTTCGGCCACGTGCCCGTACCTGTGCACGCGGCGCAGCGCGTACACCTCGAACAGCGCGCCCAGCACGCCCACCAGCAGCGGCGCGATCACCAGCGCCGGGAAGAACCCGAGCAGCCGCGTGGTGCTGTAGGCGAAGTAGGCCCCCAGCATGTAGAAGCTCGCATGGGCGAAGTTGAGGACGCCCATCATGCTGAAGATCAGCGTCAGGCCGGAGCTGAGCATGAACAGCAGCAGTCCGTAGCTGATGCCGTTCAGCAGCGATATGGTGAAGAACTCCATCCGCGTCGTTTCTTTTCGGTCGTTCCCTGCTGCGCGCATTCTGCCCGCCGCGGCAGCCAAAAAAAAGCCGGGACGCGCGTCCCGGCTCGGGGCGTCACCCGCGCATCAGCCGGGGCGCTTCATCTGGCAGCTGGTGGGCGTGCTGGAGACGTACGGGTCCATCTGCTTGACCGGCACGAAGGTGTAGCCCGTGTTCTCGACGCTGTACTCGCCCTTCTTGGCCTTCTGCCACTTGGTGATGAACATCGTCTGCTGCAGCTGGTGGTCGGACGCGCGCATCGTCACCTCGCCGGCGAAGCTCTTGACGGACAGGCCTTCCAGCGCCTTGGCCACGGCCACCGGGTTGGTGCTCTTGGCCTTGGCCATCGCCGCGCCCAGCAGGTTGATGCCGTTGTACGTGGCGTAGGTGTAGTAGTCGTCGTTGAACTTCTTGTGGAACTCGGTGGCGATCTCGCCGAGTTCGCCCGTGTGGTTGGCGTGGCCGTAGGCCACCACGTACACCTCGCTGTCGCCGCCGGCGGCCAGCGCCGTGGGCGTGCCGGTCACGCCGGCGTAGTAGGTGTACATCGGGATCTTCAGGCCGGCGTCGTTCATGGCCTTGACGAGCAGCGTGAGGTCCTGGCCCCAGTTGCCGGTGAGCACGGAGTCGGCGCCCGACTGCTTGATCTTGGCGACGTAGGGGGAGAAGTCCTTCACCTGCCCGATCGGGTGGAGGTCCTCGCCGACGACCTGCACGTCGGGGCGCTTGCGGTGGATCGCCTCCTTGAAGAACTTCGCGACCTGCTGGCCGTGCGAGTAGTTCTGGCCGATCACGTAGACCTTCTTGATCTTCGGCTGGTCCTTCATGAAGGAGGTCAGCGCCTCCATCTTCATGGAGGTGTCGGCGTCCAGGCGGAAGTGCCAGTAGTCGCACTTCTCGTTGGTCATCGCCGGGTCGACCGCCGCGTAGTTGAGGTAGATGACTTCCTTGCCGGGATTGCGCGCGTTGTGCTTCTCCACGGCGTCGAGGATGGCCATGCCGGCGCCCGAGCCGTTGCCCTGCGTGACGTAGCGGAAGCCCTGGTCGATGGCGGCCTTGAGCGTGTTGAGGCTTTCCTGCGGGGAGCCCTTGTTGTCGAAGCCCACGACCTCGAACTTGACCCCGGCGGGGTTCTTCATGGACAGCTTTTCCGCGGCGAACTGCCAGCTCTTCAGCTGGTTCTGGCCCACGTTGGCGAAGGGACCCGACAGGGGGTCCATGAACGCGATGCGGACGGTCTCGCCCTTCTGCGCGAAAGCGCCCCCGGCAGCGAGGACCATGACCGAGGCGGCGACGATCTTGAACGCGTACTTCATTGGCTGTCTCCAGTTTGGATGCGACGACAGCGCGCAGGGTACAAGGGATCGCGTGCGCGACGGTCAGGGATTGCCCCTAAGCATTCCCCGGCGTATCACGCAGGTGACAGGGCCCTCAGGCCGTCGGCAGCCTGTAGTCCTTCAGCTGCTCGCGCAGCTTCGTCTTGAGCATCTTGCCGGTGGCGCCGAGCGGGATGCTGTCGACGAAGACCACGTCGTCCGGGATCTGCCACTTGGCCGTCTTGCCCTCGTAGAACTTGAGCAGTTCCTCGCGGGTGACCTCGGCGCCGGGCTTCTTCACCACGGCGAGCACCGGGCGCTCGTCCCACTTCGGGTGCTTCATGCCGACGCAGGCCGCCATCTGCACCGCCGGGTGCGCCATGGCGATGTTCTCGATGTCGATGGAGCTGATCCACTCGCCGCCGGACTTGATGACGTCCTTGCTGCGGTCCGTGATCTGCATGTAGCCGTCGGCGTCGATGGTCGCGACGTCGCCGGTGGGGAACCAGCCGTCCACCAGCGGGTCGCCGCCCTCGCCCTTGAAGTACTCGCGCACGACCCAGGGGCCGCGCACGTACAGGTCGCCGAAGGTCTTGCCGTCCCAGGGCAGCTCCTGGCCCTGGTCGCCGACGATCTTCATGTCCACCCCGTAGATCGCCCGGCCCTGCTTCAGGCGGATCTTCATCTGTTCCGCCGGCGGCATCGCGAGGTGCTTGTTCTTGAGCGTGCAGAGCGTCCCCAGCGGGCTCATCTCGGTCATGCCCCAGGCATGCAGCACGTCCACGCCGTAGTCCTCGCGGAAGGCGTCGATCATGGCCGGCGGGCAGGCGGAGCCGCCGATCACCGTGCGCTGCAGCGTGGAGAAGCGCAGGCCGTTGGCCTTCATGTGGCCCAGCAGCATCTGCCACACCGTCGGCACGCCGGCGGCGAAGGTCACCTTCTCCTGCTCGATCAGGTCGTAGACCGACTTGCCGTCCATGGCGGCGCCGGGGAACACCAGCTTGCAGCCGGTGAGCGCCGCCGAATACGGGATGCCCCAGGCGTTGACGTGGAACATGGGCACGACCGGCAGCACGGCATCGCGCGCCGACAGCGCCATCACGTCGGGCAGCGCCGCGGCGTAGGCGTGCAGGATGGTCGAGCGGTGGCTGTAGAGCGCCGCCTTCGGGTTGCCCGTGGTGCCGCTCGTGTAGCACATGCTCGAGGCCGAGTTCTCGTCGAACGAGGGCCATTCGTAGGTGGTGGGCTGGCCGCCGATCCAGGACTCGTAGCTCACCAGGTTGGGGATGCCGCTGTCCTTGGGCAGCTTGTCCGCGTCGCACAGCGCCACGTACTGCCTGATGGTGGGGCACTTCGCATGCACCGCCTGGACGAGGGGCAGGAAGGTCAGGTCGAAGCACAGGACCTGGTCCTCGGCGTGGCAGGCGATCCAGGCGATCTGGTCCGGGTGCAGGCGCGGGTTGATCGTGTGGAGCACGCGGCCGGAGCCGCTGACGCCGAAATAGATCTCCAGGTGGCGGTAGCCGTTCCAGGCCAGCGTGGCGACCCGGTCGGAGAGCAGCAGCTGCATGCCGTCCAGCGCATGGGCGACCTGGCGGGCGCGGCGGGCGACGTCGCGCCACTGGTAGCGGTGGATGTCGCCCTCGACCCGGCGGGACACGATCTCGCCGTCGCCGTGGTGGCGCTCGGCGTGCTCGATCAGCGACGAAATCAGCAGGGGTTGGCTCTGCATCAGGCCCAGCATCGTTGTGTTCTCCTCGGAAATGGAACGGATCCGAGGCCCGATGCTAATCCCCCGGCGCCGATTGTCAGCCGGGTGTTGCCACTAGGGGCTGGAAGTAGAGCGTCACCATGGCCCCCTCGCCCAGGGTGGAATGCACCTCGATCGCCCCGCCGATCGCCTGCATCACGCGCTGGCAGAACATCAGGCCCATGCCACTGCCGCCGCTGCCGGCGCGCGTGGTCACCGGCTCCTTCGTGAGCTTCGCCAGCACCTCGGGCGGGATGCCGGGGCCGTTGTCGCGCACGCGGATCCAGGCGTGCCGGCTGGCCGGGGCCTGCGGGTCGGCGTCGACCTCCAGCCACAGGCGCGGCTGCGGGCGCCCGCGCAGCGCCAGCAGCGCGTTCTTCGCCAGCGTGCACAGCACGAGGTACAGCAGGTCGCGCCGCCCCGGCAGGCGGAAGTCGTGGCGCACGTCCAGCGTGACGCAGGAACGCTCGCTCTCCTCGAAGGGGAATTCGTCCAGCAGCGCCTCCACCAGGCTGCTGGCGGTGATCGACTGCGGCACGGCGTCCGGGTAGGCGTCGCGCGCGGACTGCACGAAGGTGGAGACCAGCGACTGGCAGTACAGCGCCCGCCGCTCGGCCCGTTCCAGGGCTGTCAGCAGTTCGCCGGGATGGTCCTCGCGGAACTGGGCGATGCCCGCGGGCGTGTCGGGGCCGGGCGGGATGTGGCGGGCGGCGACCGACCCGACGTAGCCCCGCACGGTGGCGAGCGGCGTGTTCAGCTCGTGCGCCAGGAAGCCGAGCGCCTCGCGCAGGGCCGCCACCCGGCCTTCGTTGACCACCCGCTCCAGCGCCTGGGCCCGGTACAGCGCCAGCGCCTCGCGCAGGGCCTCGCGGGTCGCCTCGCCGTCCAGCGGCTTTTCCAGGATGCGCAGCACTTTGCCCTGGTTGACGGCCGCGATGGCGACGTCCTTCTCGGCATAGGCGGTCGCCAGCAGCCGGATCACGTGGCGGAAGTCGCGCTGCACGGCCCGCAGCAGCTTCATGCCGTCGCGCTCGGGCATGCGGTAGTCGGTGACCAGCACGCCGAACTCGGCGCTGCGCTCGCCGAGGAGGGCCAGTGCCTCGTCGGCGCCGCCGGCGGTCACGACACGGAACTCGTCGCCGAATTCGAGCGCGAACCACTTGCGGGAGGTCGGCTCGTCATCCACGAAGAGGATCGAGGGCGCCTCGCCCGAGAGATCCTGGAACTGCATCGAGCTAGATCGTACTCGAGCGTGCCTGCGCGGCACAGTAGGCCTTCAGGGCTTCCTCGGTGCGCACGGCCAGCTCCTGCAGCTGCGGCAGCCAGGTGCTGCCGCTGGGCCACTCGCCCTCCTCCAGCAGCGGGACGTAGAGCTTGCGGACCTGCTGGTACAGCGCCTGCGCGCCGGCCTCGCCGCTCATGCCGAGCAGCGAATGCAGCGCGTCGATGCTGCCCTGCACGTCCGAGCCCTCCACGGCCTGCTGCAGCGTGCCGACCAGGCGCGCCATCTCGGGCACGTAGTCGTTCAGCAGCTCGTCGAGCATGCCCAGGCGCCGGTAGCTTTCCAGCCGCTGCAGGTTCAGCAGGCCGTCGTGGCGCATGGCCGCCTGGGGCTCGCGCGAGCGGGCCGGTTCGGCGACCGTCTGCATGCCCAGCCCGCCGGAGATCAGGCGCGAGAGCGTGTCGTACAGCACCAGCGCGTCGACCGGCTTGACCAGGAAGCCGTTCATGCCGGCGGCCGTAGCGGCGGCCACGGCGGGCTCGTCGGAGCGCGCCGTCATGGCGACGATGGGCACGGTGGACCAGGGCTCGTGCGCCGCGCGGATGGCGCGGGCGGTCTCCAGGCCGTCCATGCCGGGCATGTGCAGGTCGACGATCACCGCGTGGATGCCGTCCTGCGCCTGCAGCTGGTCCAGCACGGCGCCGCCGTGCTCCACCTCGATCACGATGGCGGCCGCGTTGCGCAGGTAGGCGGCGATGGCCTTGCGGTTGAAGGCGCTGTCGTCGGCCACCAGGATGCGGCGGCCGGCCAGCCGGCCCGCCACCACGCCGCCGGACGGCGTCGGCTTCTGCACCACGTGCTGCAGCGCCGCCAGCAGCGGAAGCTGGGCGCAGGGCTTGCTCACGAAGTGGTCCATGCCGCAGCGCAGCGCCTTGGCCCGCGCCAGGTGCGCCGGCTCGCTCGTGTAGGCCACGATGTGCACGTCGCGGTTGGGCCCGGGGTTGGCGCGGATCCGTTCCGCCACCGCGTAGCCGTCCAGGCCGGGCATGTGCAGGTCCAGCAGCAGGATGTCGTACTTGCGCGCGTCCAGCAGGCGCAGCGCCGTCTGGCCGTCGCCCGCTTCCTCCAGCTCGGTCGTAAGGGCCAGGGGGCCCAGCTTCTGGCGGGTGGCGATGCGCTGCACCGGGTCGTCCTCGACGATCAGCATGCGCTTGCCGGCCAGCACCGTGCGCGCCTGGGCCACCGCCTCCAGGCGGTGCTTCTCGCGCTCCTCCTCGCTGATGGGCGGGAAGCGCATGGTGAATTCGGTGAACTCGCCCGGCACCGAGGCGCAGGTGATCTCGCCGCCGAAGGCGCGCATCACGCGCTGGCAGTAGGCCAGGCCCAGGCCCGTGCCGCCCGACTTGGCGACCGAGCGGAAAGGCTCGAACAGGCCGGCCAGCACGTCCGGCGCGATGCCGGGGCCGGTGTCGCGCACCTGCACCTGCTGGCCGCCGACGGTGATGGTCACGCGGGTGTTCGGGTAGGCCGCGACGTAGTACAGCGCGTTCTTGATCAGGTTGAACAGGACGAACAGGTAGGCCGTCTCGTCGCCGCGGAAGGTGAAGTCGTCCTTGACGGCCACGCTGACGCGGTCGCGGGCCTCGTCGGTGTCGTAGCTGTACTCCTCCACCGCCTGCTGCACGACTTCCGCCGCGGAGAGGTAGCGGAAAGCGGATGCGTCGATCGGGCGCGCGCTCACCTCGTCCAGCGTCATCGAGATGACCTGCAGGCCCCGCTGCACCGCCTGCTCGCCGCGCGCGAGGTGGCGGTAGAGGGACTGGACCTGCTGCGGGTCGAGCTTCGCCGACTCGCGCGCCGCGCCCGGCGGCGGCAGCACGCCCTGCATGCCTTCCAGGCTGTGCTTCAGCTGCGCCAGCGGGTGGCGCATCTCGTGGGCAATGGAGCCGGCCAGCGCCTGGGTGGCGCGCAGCTTGCGCTCGGCGTCGATCTTGTCCGTGTTGGACTTGAACAGGTTGCCGCCGATCACCACCAGCGCGAAGGCGGGCAGCTGCGCGATCAGGTCCATGGGCACGCGGGGCTGCGCCGTCGTCACCCAGTAGATCAGGCTCGCCAGGCCGGTGCCGCCCACCAGCATCACCAGGGTGTTGCGCCAGTCGGTCAGCAGCACCAGGAAGCACAGGATGATGAAGGCGTTGGAGATCGAGGCGACGCCGCCGCCGCGGGCCAGCGCGATCAGCACGGTGAAGCACGGCAGGCAGTACAGCAGCACCGCGTACGAGTAGCGGATGTAGTAGGGCTTCAGCCGTTCCGGCCAGTGGTCCCGCAGTCCCATGAGCAGGAACATCAGCACCGCCACGCCGCGGTAGCCGACGTCGTCCCACACGTCCGGGTTCGGCCGCGTGAAGCGCAGGAAGTAGAAGGCGACGTAGGTGATGGCGCCCACGTAGCCCATCGTCTTCAGCCGCGAGGGGCCGTAGGCGTGGTAGTCCTCGTAGTGCTGGAACAGGCGGCGCAGCGTGGCGGTCATGCCAACACCCCTTCGCGCAGGACCAGGATGTCCTCCGCCAGTTCGCGCTCCTCCTCGTTGCCGGCCAGCGCGCGCAGCACGTCCGGCACGGTGCCGTGGATCAGGTGGTAGGTGCCCTGCTCGTCGCAGCTGGCGTCCTTCACCAGCACGCTGAAGCCGAAGCGGCGGTAGAGCCGGCTCAGCAGCGGCGTGCAGGAGGCGAACAGGTTTTCCACGTCCGTGTTTTCGATCAGGTGAAGCAGCGTCAGGAACAGGCAGCGCTTGAGCGAGTCGGGGCCGCTGCGATAGCGGGGGGCCAGCACGAGCCGGCCGACTTCCCAGCTTTCCCGCCGCAGTTCAGGGGCGACGGCATGGCGGTCCAGCAATTTCTCGCAGGGCGCCAGGCCCTCGTTCATGGGGATCAGGCGGATGGTGCCGATCGTTTCGCCGAAGCGCAAGAACGCGCCGACGAGACCGATCTCGTCTCTTTTTTTTCGCGCGCGGCAAAGCTGGCGTCCGCCAGGGCGGCGGCGGGCAGCGCGATTTCGCTGCGGAGGTGGAGGATGCGCGAGATTTCCTGGGCGCCGCGCAGCCGCTGGAAGCTCACCTCGTGCGGCTGGACGTCGTCCGAAACGGGCGGCGGGGCGTAGGCAAAGTCGTCCAGCAGGGCCAGCGGGGCCGCCGACGAAAGCGCGAAGGACTGCTCCAGTCCCGAGAAATCGCTCATTGTTTTCCTCCCTCGGCCGGTTTCTTGTCGGTGCTCGGCCGGGAAGGATATTTAACCGGCGCGGGCAACCGGGACAATAAGCCTTTCCCCTAAGCAGGACGGGTGCAGGGCGCCGGACCGACAATGGGCCATGGATCAAGCGATTGCGGCGCCTCCCGCCGCGCTGGAACTCGGACTGCCCTGGCGCAACGCGTTCGCCGAACTCGGGCCGGCCTTCTTCACGGAACTGCAGCCCACGCCGCTGGCCGACCCCTCGCTCGTGTCGCTGAACGCGCGGCTCGCGTCGGAGCTCGGGCTCGACGCGGACCTGCTGGCGAGCGAGGCCGGCGTCGAGGCCTTCACCGGCAACCGGCCCCTCGCGGGCAGCCAGCCGCTGGCGAGCGTGTACAGCGGCCACCAGTTCGGCGTGTGGGCCGGGCAGCTCGGCGACGGGCGCGCCCTCCTGCTGGGCGGCATCGCCACGCCCCGGGGCGTGCAGGAGCTGCAGATCAAGGGCGCCGGCCGCACGCCCTACTCCCGCATGGGCGACGGCCGCGCCGTCCTGCGTTCCAGCATCCGCGAGTACCTCTGCTCCGAAGCGATGCACGGCCTGGGCGTGCCGACCACGCGGGCGCTGCTGGTCACGGGCTCCCCGCAGCCGGTGCGGCGCGAGGAGGTCGAGACGGCGGCGGTGGTCACGCGCGTCGCCCCGAGCTTCGTGCGCTTCGGCCACTTCGAGCACTTCGCCGCCCGTGACCAGCTGGACGAACTGCGCACGCTGGCCGACTACGTGATAGCCGGCTTCTACCCGGCCTGCCGGGCGGAGCCGAACCCGTACGCCGCGCTGCTGCGGGAGGTGACGCTGCGCACCGCGGAGCTCCTGGCGCACTGGCAGGCGGTGGGCTTCTGCCACGGCGTGATGAACACGGACAACATGAGCATCCTGGGCCTGACCATCGACTACGGGCCGTTCCAGTTCCTCGACGCCTTCATCCCGAACCACATCTGCAACCACAGCGACGAGACGGGCCGCTACGCCTACAACCGCCAACCCAACGTCGCCTACTGGAACCTGTTCTGCCTGGGCCAGGCGCTGCTGCCCCTGATCGGGGACCAGGAGCAGGCCCTCGCCGCGCTGGAGCCCTACAAGGAAGCGTTCCCGCGCGCCCTGCAGGCGCGCATGGCGGACAAGCTGGGCCTGCAGGGCGAACAGCCGGAGGACCGGACGCTGGTGGAGGACGTGCTGAAGCTGCTGGCGGCGGAACGCACCGACTACCCCATCTTCTGGCGCCGGCTGTCCCGCTTCGTGGCCGGGGACGAACTGGCGCCCGTGCGCGACCTGTTCCTGGACCGGCCGGCCTTCGACGGCTGGGTCTCACGCTACCTTGCGCGCCTGCCCGACGACCGGGCCGGGGCCGGCGCGCGCATGCTGCGGACCAACCCGAAATACGTGCTGCGCAACCATTTGTGCGAGCTGGCGATCCGGCAGGCGAAACTCGGCGACCATTCCGGAGTCGAAACCCTGCTGAGCCTGGTCCAGGCGCCGTTCGACGAACACCCGGCGCACGAGGACCTCGCCGGCTTCCCGCCCGACTGGGCTGCCCACATCGAGATCAGCTGCTCTTCATGACCTATCCGATCCAGAAAACCGAGGCCGAGTGGAAGGCGCTCCTGGCCGAGAAAGGCGCCGAACCCGGCGCCTTCCAGGTCACGCGCCACGCCGCCACCGAGCGTCCCTTCACCGGCAAGTACGAACGCGTCTGGGCCGACGGCAGCTATCACTGCATCTGCTGCGGCGCCAAGCTGTTCGACTCCGGCACCAAGTTCGACGCCGGCTGCGGCTGGCCCAGCTTCTCGCAGGCGGTGCCGGGCGCCATCAAGGAGATCCGCGACACCAGCCACGGCATGGTCCGCACGGAGACGGTTTGTGCACAATGCGGCGCGCACCTGGGCCACGTGTTCCCCGACGGCCCCACCGAGACCGGCCTGCGCTACTGCATGAACTCCGCCTCGCTGGAATTCCAGCCCGGCGCCAAGAAAGCCTGAATTGAAGCTGCTCCTCGACTTCTTCCCCATCGCCCTGTTCTTCGTGGCGTTCAAGATCTGGGGCATCTACGTGGCGACGGCCGTCGCCATCGTCGCCACCATCGCCCAGATCGCCTGGCTGCGCTGGTCCACCGGCAAGGTCGAGCCGATGCAATGGCTCAGCCTGGGCATCATCGTCCTCTTCGGCGGCGCGACCATCCTGGCGCACGACGAGACCTTCATCAAGTGGAAGCCGACGGTGCTCTACTGGCTGATGGGCGGGGCGCTGGCGGGCGGCCTGCTGTTCTTCCGCAAGAACCTGCTGAAGTCGCTCATGGGGGCGCAGCTGGAACTGCCCGACGCCGCCTGGCGCACCATGAACTGGAGCTGGGTCGGCTTCTTCGCCCTGATGGGCGTGCTGAACCTCTGGGTGGCCTTCCACTTCGACACCAACACCTGGGTGAACTTCAAGCTGTTCGGCGGCCTGGGCCTGATGGCGCTGTTCGTCGTGGCGCAGGCCCTGTACCTGAGCCGCTACATGAAGGACGCCAAGGCCGGGGCGCGCGACTCGTGAGCGCGCCCGCCGGCACCGGCATCACCGCCGAAGCCCTGCGCCTGCGCCTGCAGGAACGGCTCGCGCCGACCCTGCTGGAAGTGCTGGACGAAAGCGCCGCCCACCTGGGCCACGCCGGCCAGGACGGCACGGGCGTCGGCACCCATTTCCGCGTGCGCATCGCCTCGCCGCTCTTCGACGGCAAGACCAAGGTGGCGCGCCACCGCCTTGTGTATGATGCCCTGCGCGACTATATCGAGCGCGACCGTGGCGTGCACGCCCTGGCGATCGAAACGCCCTGAAACCCATTCCGTTTTCCCAAGGGAAATCCCCATGAAGAAAGTCCTCCTGACCGCGGTCACCGCGGCCATCCTCGGCATCGCCGTGCCCGCCCTTGCGCAGAACGTCGCGATCGTCAACGGCAAGCCGGTGCCCAAGGCCCGCGTGGAAATGCTGCAGCAGCAGCTGGCCAAGGCCGGCCGCCCGGTCACCCCCGAGCTGCTGGGGCAGCTGAAGGACGAGGTGATCGCGCGCGAGATCTTCATGCAGGAAGCGCAGAAGCGCGGCCTCGACGCCAGCGACGACTTCAAGGCACAGATGGAACTGGCCCGCCAGACCATCCTGATCCGCGAGCTGTTCGCCGACTACCAGGCCAAGAACCCGGTGACCGACGCCGAGGTCAAGGCCGAATACGACAAGTTCGTGGCGGCCAACGGCGGCAAGGAATACAAGGCCCGCCACATCCTGGTGGAGACCGAGGACCAGGCGAAGAAGATCATCGCCGACCTGAAGAAGGGCGCGAAGTTCGAGGAGATCGCCAAGAAGCAGTCCAAGGACCCGGGCTCGGGCGCCAACGGCGGCGACCTCGACTGGGCCACGGCCGCGAGCTACGTGCCGGAATTCGCCGAGGCCATGGTCAAGCTGAAGAAGGGCGAGATGACCCAGGCGCCCGTCAAGTCGCAGTTCGGCTGGCACGTGATCCGCGTCGACGACATCCGCGATGCGCAGCTGCCCAAGCTGGAGGAGGTCAAGCCGCAGATCGCCCAGCAGCTGCAGCAGCAGAAGCTGCAGCAGTTCCAGGAGAACCTGCGGAAATCTGCCAAAGTCGAATAAGAAATCCCCCGGTCTTGTCAGCCCGGCCTCGAGCCGGGATCCACGAAGCGGCCGCGAGGCCGCTTTTTCATGCGCGCATGGATCCCGGGTCAAGCCCGGGATGACAACCACATCATTGCCGCGAGGGCGCCGATCATCACCGGCTGGTGCACCATGTACCAGCTCAGGCTCCACCGCCCCATCCACGCGAGCGGCGCCGCCGCGCGCGGGATCGCGCCCTGCACCCAATCCAGCCGTTCGCGCAGCAGCCACTGCCCCGCCGCCATGCCCCACCACATCACCCCCAGCCAGGGCAGCAGCGGCACGTAGTCCTCGGTCACCGGCTTGCGCGAGATCCAGCCCAGCCAGTTGAACAGCGGCGCGTTCAGGAAGCCGATCTCCGGCCACGCGGCGTGCGACGCGCGGGCCGCCCACGGCGCGGCGATCGCCAGCGCGCCCGCGAGCCAGAGCCAGCGGCGCCAGCCTGCCGTCAGCCGCACGATCACGAGCATCACCGCGATCCCGTGCAGCACGCCGAAGTAGATGAAGCTGCGCGGGAACATCCACCAGGAGCCGATCGTCACCAGCAGCGCGCAGCCCGCGATCTGCGCCCAGCGCCGCCAGAAGCGCGGCAAGCCCTGCCCCTGCGCGACCGCCACGGCCTGCCCCAGCCCGGCGCAGAACAGGAACAGGCTGACGATCGCCGTGCGCTGCATCGTCCAGAACGGGTCGCGGTAGAAGTCCTCGCGGATGAAGCGGAAGTGATCGAGGTCGAAAGCAAGGTGAAAGGCTGTCATCCAGGCGATGGCGAGCCCGCGCAATGCGTCGATGCGGTCGTAGCGGCGGCTGGCAGGAGGATTCGGCACCGCGCGCGAGTGTAGTGGCAGACCCGGTTGACGCCGGCGGCAGCCGGCGTTCCAATGCGCGCAGCCCGTCGCCAGTGTTGGCATGCCAACACGCCGGCGGCGCCGGCCCGGCCGCGCGCCCGGCCCTTTCCCCCACCCAACCGAGATGCCCATGACCCCACCGCGATCCCTTTCCCGGCTGCGCACCGTTGCGGCTTCCTTCGTCCTCGGCGCCGCCAGCCTGGCCGCCCACGCGGACTACCCCGACCGTGCCGTGCAGATGGTCCTCTCCTTCCCGCCCGCCGGCGCCACGGACATCCTGGCGCGCGCCGTGGGCCAGAAGATGGCCGAGTCGCTGGGCCAGAGCGTGGTCGTGGAGAACAAGCCCGGCGCCGGCGGCAACATCGGCATCGCCTACGCCGGCAAGGCCACGCCCGACGGCTACACGATCTACATGGCCGCCGTGACCAGCGCGGCCATCGCGGCGGCGGCCTACCCGCCCCAGCCCGTGCACCTGCTGAAGGACTTCGTGCCGGTCGCCGGCGTGGCGATCGTCCCGCACATGCTGGTGGTGCCCTCGTCGCTGCCGGTGCACAACGTCAAGGAGCTCGTGTCCCTGATCCGCAGCCAGCCCGGCAAGCACAACTTCGCCTCGCAGGGCCCGGGCACGCTGTCGCACCTGGAGTCCGAGCTGTTCAAGAGGGCGAGCAACCTCGACATCGTGCACGTGCCCTACAAGGGCAGCTCGCAGGCGCTGCCGGACCTGATGGCCGGCTCCTCCAGCATGATGTTCGACAGCATCCCCGCCTCCATGCCGCACGTGAAGGCCGGCAAGCTGCGCGTGCTGGCCGTCGCGTCCAGCAAGCGCGTCGGCCTGATGCCCGACGTGCCGACCGTCGCCGAGAGCGGCATCCCCGGCTTCTCCGCCGACAACGTGTTCGGCATCCTGGCGCCCAAGGGCACCCCGCCGGCGGCGATCGCCGTGCTGGGCAAGGCGGTGCGCGAAGCGGTGGAGAATCCGGAACTGCGCCAGCGCCTGCAGCAGCAGGGCGTCGAGCTGCGCTTCACGCCCGCACCCGAGTTCGGCAAGCTGGTCGAATCCGAGTTCCGCACCTGGGGCAAGGCCGTCGAGGACGCAAAGGTCAAGCTGCAATAGGAACCCCATGCCCGTGGAACACAAGGACTTCTGGAACTTCCCCTACCCCTCGCAGCGGATGCCGCTGCTGGCCCGCAACGTGGTCAGCACCTCGCAGCCGCTGGCCTCGGCCGCCGGCGCGCTGATGCTGGCGCGCGGCGGCAACGCGGTGGATGCCGCGCTGGCCACCGCCATCACGCTGACGGTGGTCGAGCCCTGCATGAACGGCATCGGCGGCGACGCCTTCGCCATCCTGTGGGACGGCAAGCGCCTGCACGGGCTGAACGCGTCGGGCCGCGCGCCGCGCCGCTGGACGCCCGAGCACTTCGCCCGCTACGAGGCGATGCCCTACCGCGGCTGGGATTCCGTGACGGTCCCCGGCACCGTGTCGGCCTGGCGCATGCTGTCGGAGCGCTTCGGCACCGTGCCTTTCGCCGAACTGTTCGAGCCGGCCCTGCGCCACGCGCGCGAGGGCTTCCTGGTGTCGCCCACGGTGCGCCGCCAGTGGCAGGCGCAGGTCGAGGAGCTGCTGCCGCAGCCCGGCTTCCGCGAGGCTTTCGCGCCGCGCGGCGAGGCGCCGCGGATCGGCGAGCTGTTCACCTGCCCCGGCCAGGCCGAGACGCTCGAGACCATCGCGCGCAGCAAGGGCGAGGAGTTCTACCGCGGCAGCCTCGCGCGGAAGATCGCCGACCACGCCCGCGCCACCGGCGGCCTGCTCGACGAGGAAGACCTGGCCGCCCATGTCTCCGACTGGGTGGAACCCATTTCCGTGGCCTACCACGGCGTGGAACTGCACGAGATCGGCCCGAGCGGCCAGGGCATCGCGGCGCTCATGGCGCTGGGCATGCTGTCGCATCTCGACCTGCAGGCGGCGCCGGCGGACAGCGCCCTGTGGCACCACCTGCAGATCGAGGCGATGAAGCTTGCCTTCGCCGACCTGCACGCCTGGGTGGCGGACCCGAAGGCGATGCGCGAGGTGGACGCGGCCGACCTGCTGGCGCCCGCCTACCTGGCGCGCCGCGCCGGCCTGATCGACCCGGACCGCGCCGCGCCGGCCAGCGCCGGCGCGCCGCACAAGGGCGGCACCGTGTACCTGACCGCCGCCGACCAGAACGGGATGATGGTCTCCTTCATCCAGTCCAACTTCAAGGGCTTCGGCTCGGGCGTCGTGGTGCCCGGCACCGGCATCGCGCTGCACAACCGCGGCTGGGGCTTCAACCTGACGCCCGGCCACCCGAACCAGGTCGGCCCCGGCAAGCGTCCCCTGCACACCATCATCCCCGGCTTCCTGATGCAGGAAGGCGGACCGCTGATGGCCTTCGGCGTGATGGGCGGCTCCATGCAGGCGCAGGGGCACCTGCAGGTGACGGTGCGCGTCGCGGACCAGGGCATGAACCCGCAGGCCGCCAGCGACGCGCCGCGCTGGCGCGTGATGGACGACAACGCGACGGTCGCGGTGGAGTGGAACTTCCCGCCGGAGGCGATCGCGGGACTGCGCGCGCGCGGCCACGAGGTGCGCATCGCGGAACGCTTCGACACGGAATTCGGCTCCGCCCAGCTGGCGCTGAAGACGCAGCACGGCTACATCGCCGCGTCCGACCACCGCAAGGACGGCTACCCCGTGGGCTTCTGAACGCGCCGCCTCATGGCGGGCCCGATTGACGGCGGCGTGGCGCTTCGTTCCAATCGCGCGACGCCGCCAGCCGGCTGGCGTGCCCCCGACGACCAGGAGATGCCATGAGAAGACTCGGTTCCCTGCTGTTCACAGCCGCCGCGTTCGCGCTGGCCGGTTGCTCCACGCCGATGATGACGAAGCCCGCGCCGATGGTGCAGGTGATGCCCGGCAACGCCATGCACACGGCCGGAAAGACCGAGGTGCTGTGGCTCGGCCAGGCCGCCACGCGCATCACCACGCCAGGCGGCAAGGTGATCATGATCGACCCGTGGCTCACGTCCAATCCCAAGACGCCTGCCGCGTGGAAGAACCTGGAAGCGCTGGGCAAGGTGGACCTGATCCTGGTCACGCACGCGCACTTCGACCACTTCGCCGACGCGCCGGCGCTCGCGCGCATGCACAACGCGCCCATGTACGGCCCGGCGGGCATGAACGACACGATCGCGAAGATGGGGATCCTGCCGGCGCAGCTGGCGCCGCGCTTCGGCAAGGGCGGCACGATCCTGCCCTTCGGGCCCGGCGGCCCGAAGATCACCGCCGTGCACGCGGAGCACTCGTCCGAGCTGACCTGGAAGGACGCCAACGGCAAGGACACCGTGTACGTCGGCGGCGAGCCGGTCGGCTACATCATCGAGATGGAGAACGGCTTCAAGGTCTGGCACATGGGCGATACCGGCGTGTTCGGCGACATGCGCCTGATCGGCGAGATGTACCACCCGGACCTCGTGCTGGCCCCCATCGGCAACCACTTCGTCATGAGCCCGCAGGACGCCGCCATGGCCGTGCGCGACATGATCCGTCCGCGCTACGTGATCCCGATCCACTACGGCACGACGCCGCAGCTGCGCGGCACCCCGGCGGAGATGATCTCCGCCATGGGCGGCGCCGCGTCCCCGGTCATCCTCGTGCCGGAGCCGGGGCAGAAGTACGACTTCTGAACGCTAGCGCGCCTTGATCCCGGCGCGCTTGATCACCGGGCCCCACTTGGCCAGCTCGCCGCGCAGGTAGGCGGCGAACTGCTCGGGGGTGCCCGGGTCCGGCTCCATGAACTGCGCGCGCAGCTTGGCGGCGATCGCCGGGTCGCGCATCGCGCCCACGAAGGCCTGGTTCAGGCGGCCCAGCACGGTGGGCGGCAGGCCGGCGGGGCCGACGATGCCGATCCAGGCGCTGCCGTCCAGCGGCACGCCCGACTCGCGGAAGGTCGGCACGTCCGGCAGCTGCGGCAGCCGGCGGGCGGTGGACACGGCCAGCACCTTCATCTTGCCGGCCTGCACCTGCGGCATCACCGCCAGCGGCGCCAGGCTCACCATCTGCGTGTCGCCCTGCAGCACGCTCATCACGGCGGCCGGCGAGGAGGCATAGGGCACCTGCACGACGAAGCTGTGGGTCAGCGCCTTGAGCGCTTCCATGCTCAGCTGCGACAGCGTGCCGACGCCGACCGAGGCGTAGTTGTACTTGCCGGGGTTCTTGCGCAGCAGCGCCATCAGCTGCGGCAGCGTGTCCACGCCCAGCGAGGAGCTCACGGCCAGCACGTTGCCCTGGTGCACGCCGAAGGTGATCGGCTGCAGGTCCTTGAAGGGGTCGTACGGCAGGTCGTCGTAGATCAGCGTGTTGTTCACCAGCGGTCCGGTGATCGACACGCCGATGGTGTAGCCGTCCGGCGCCGCCTTGGCCATCATGTTGGTGGCGATGTTGCCGCCGGCGCCGGGCCGGTTCTCGATCACGATCGGCTGGCCCAGCGTCTTGGAGGCCGGTTCGCTCACGAGGCGCGCGAACACGTCCGGCGTGGAGCCGGGGCCGAAGGGCACCAGCATCCTGATCGGCTTGCTCGGGTAGTCACCCTGCGCCAGCGCGGCGGTCCAGGGGGCGGCCAGCGCGGCAGCGGAGGTGGCGGCGAGGGCCTGGAGGACTTTTCTTCTTGCGGTCATGGCTGTTCTTCCTTGGGAGGGAGCGGCTCGGTGCGGCCGAAATAGTTTTGTTCACATGCAATATAACCTGCCACGAGGGCGCGGTAGGCGGACTCGACCACGTCCTCCAGCCCCTCGAAGCCGCCGTTGAAGCCGGGCTGGTGGCGCCGGGCCAGGTCGCGCACGTGCGCGAACACCTGCGCCTGGCGCGCCGGCGCGCTCACCTGGAAGGCGTCGCGCTTGAAGCGCGCGGCGTCCTTCACGTACATGGCGCGCTCGGCGAGCAGGCGCACCACCTGCTCGTCGATGCGGTCGATCTCGCGCCGCACGCCGGCGAGGTCCCCGGCCAGCGGCCGGTAGTCCGCGTCGGTGAAGCGGCGCACCGGGGCGCCCCGCGGATCGGGTTCGCGGCCGGCCATCAGCCCACCCAGCGGCGCGCGTTGCGCCAGATCTGCATCCAGGGGCTGAAGGCCGACGGGTCGCCGGAGGTCCAGGACATCTGGATGTTGCGGAAGACGCGCTCGGGGTGCGGCATGAGCGCGGTGAAGCGGCCGTCGGCGGTCGTCACGGCCGTGAGGCCGCCGGCGCCGCCGTTCGGGTTGAAGGGGTAGCGCTCGGTCGGCTGGCCTTGGTGGTCCACGAAACGCATGGCGGCGATCACGCGGGCGGCGTCGCCGCGCTGCGAGAAATCGGGATAGCCCTCGCCGTGCGCCACGGCGATCGGCAGCCGCGCGCCCGCCATGCCCTGGAAAAACAGGCTGGGCGAGTCGAGCACCTCCACCTGCGCGAGGCGCGCCTCGAAGCGCTCGCTGCGGTTGGTGGTGAAGCGCGGCCAGGCCTCGGCGCCGGGGATGATGCCGGCGAGCTCGGCGAACATCTGGCAGCCGTTGCACACGCCCAGCGCGAAGGTGTCGGCGCGGCCGAAGAAGCCCTGGAACTGCTCGGCGAGCACCGGGTTGAAGGTGATGCTGCGCGCCCAGCCGATGCCGGCGCCCAGCGTGTCGCCGTAGCTGAAGCCGCCGCAGGCGACCACGCCGATGAAGTCGGCCAGCTGGTGCCGGCCGGCCTGCAGGTCGGTCATGTGCACGTCCACCGCGTCGAAGCCGGCCTCGGTGAAGGCATAGGCCATCTCGAGGTGCGAGTTGACGCCTTGTTCGCGGAGGATGGCGACGCGGGGGCGGGTGAGGAGGACGGCCGGGGCATCGGCGAGGGGCTGCGGCAGGAACACGTGCAGCCCCGGATCCTCCGGCTCCCCCGCCGCCGCATGCTCGCTGTCGGCGCAGGCGGGGTTGTCGCGCTGCTGGCAGATCTTCCAGCTGACGCTGTCCCACACCTGGTGCAGGTCGGCGAGCTTGCCGCTGAAGACCGCCTTGGTGTCGCGCCACACCTGCACCTCGCCCTTGCCGGCGTCGATGGGCGAGTCGGCCGGCCGGGTCTTGCCGACGAAGTGGCTGTGGCGGGACAGGCCGTGGGCGCGCAGCACCTGCATGACCTCGTTGCGCTCGGCGGTGCGCACCTGCAGCAGCACGCCCAGCTCCTCGTTGAACAAGGCCTTGAGCGTCAGCTCCTCGCGCCGCGCGCCCACCTGCGCCGCCCAGTTCTTGGCGTCGCCGTATTCCGCGCGGCTGTCGGCGATGCCGTCGCCCTCGGTGACCAGCAGGTCCACGTTGAGCGCCACGCCCACGTGGCCGGCGAAGGCCATCTCGCAGGCGGCGGCGAACAGGCCGCCGTCGCTGCGGTCGTGGTAGGCCAGGATGCGGCCCCGGGCGCGCAGCGCATTCACGGCCGCCACCAGGTTCACCAGGTCCTGCGGGTCGTCCAGGTCCGGGACCTCGCCACCCGGCTGGTCGAGCACCTGCGCCAGGATGCTGCCGCCCATGCGCATGCGCCCGCGCCCCAGGTCGACCAGCACGAGCGTCGTGTCGCCCTCGGCCTGCAGCTGCGGCGTGAGCGTGCCCCGCACGTCCGGCAGGCTGGCGAAGGCGGTGACCACCAGGCTCACGGGGGAGGTGACCCTCCTCGTCGCGCCGCCTTCGCTCCATTGCGTGCGCATGGACAGGCTGTCCTTGCCGACGGGAATGGCCACGCCCAGCTGCGGGCACAGCTCCATGCCGACCGCGCGCACGGTGTCGTACAGCGCGGCGTCCTCGCCCGGTTCGCCGCAGGCGGCCATCCAGTTGGCGGAGAGCTTCACGCGCGGGAGTTCGACCGGCGCGGCGAGCAGGTTCGTGATCGCCTCGGCGACGGCCATGCGGCCCGATGCGGGCGCATCGATGGCGGCGAGCGGCGTGCGCTCGCCCATGCTCATCGCCTCGCCGGCGAAGCCGCGGTAGTCGGCCAGCGTCACGGCGCAGTCGGCCACCGGCACCTGCCAGGGCCCGACCATCTGGTCGCGGTGCGTGAGCCCGCCGACGGTGCGGTCGCCGATCGTGACGAGGAAGCGCTTGGAGGCGACGGTGGGATGGCTGAGGACCTGCAGCACGGCTTCCTGCAAGGCCACGCCGGTGAGGTCCAGCGGCGGGACCTCGCGGGGGACGCGCGTGACGTCGCGGTGCATCTTGGGCGGCTTGCCGAGGAGGACGTCCATCGGCATGTCCACCGCCAGGTCCTCGGCAGCCTCGACCACCAGCTGCCGCTCCTCCGTTGCCACGCCCACCACCGCGAACGGGCAGCGCTCGCGCTCGCAGAAGCCGCGGAACAGCTCCAGCGACTCCGGGGCGATGGCGAGCACGTAGCGCTCCTGGCTTTCGTTGCTCCAGATCTCGCGCGGCGCCAGGCCGGATTCCTCCAGCGGCACCTTGCGCAGGTCGAAGCGGGCGCCGCGTCCCGCGTCGTGCGTCAGTTCGGGGAACGCGTTCGACAGGCCGCCCGCGCCGACGTCGTGGATCGCCAGCACCGGGTTGTGCTCGCCCAGCGCCCAGCACCGGTTGATCACCTCCTGCGCCCGCCGCTGGATTTCCGGATTGCCGCGCTGCACGGAGTCGAAGTCCAGCTCCGCCGTGTTGGTGCCGGTCGCCATCGAGGACGCCGCGCCGCCGCCCATGCCGATGCGCATGCCGGGCCCGCCCAGCTGCACCAGCAAGGTGCCCGCGGGGAACGGGATCTTGTGCGTGAGGCCGGCGTCGATCGCGCCGACGCCCCCGGCGATCATGATGGGCTTGTGGTAGCCGCGGGCGACGCCCGCCACCTCCTGCTCGTAGGCCCGGAAGTAGCCCAGCAGGTTGGGCCGGCCGAATTCGTTGTTGAAGGCGGCTCCGCCCAGCGGCCCCTCGGTCATGATCTGCAGCGGGCTGGCGATGTGCTCCGGCTTGCCGAAGCGGCCTTCCCACAGGTTCGAGACGGTGAAGCCCGTCAGGCCCGCCTTGGGCCGCGCGCCACGCCCGGTGGCGCCCTCGTCGCGGATCTCGCCGCCCGCGCCGGTGGCCGCGCCCGGGAAGGGCGAGATCGCGGTCGGGTGGTTGTGCGTCTCCACCTTCATCAGCACGTGCTGCACGGCCTCGCCCCTGGCGTAGCGGCCGCCCTCGCCCGGCAGGAAGCGCTCGACGGCGTGGCCTTCCATCACGGCGGCGTTGTCCGCGTAGGCGACGATCGTGTGCTGCGGGTTGGCCTGGTGCGTGTTGCGGATCATGCCGAACAGGCTCTTCTCCTGCGGCACGCCGTCGATCGCGAACGAGGCGTTGAAGATCTTGTGGCGGCAGTGCTCGCTGTTCGCCTGCGCGAACATCATCAGCTCCACGTCCGTCGGGTTGCGGCCCAGCGCCGTGAAGGCCTGGACGAGGTAGTCGATCTCGTCGTCCGCGAGCGCCAGCCCGAAGCGGGCGTTGGCCTGCTCCAGCGCGCCGCGGCCGCCGGCCAGCACGTCGACGTGCTCCATGGGCGGGGACTGCAGCTCGCTGAACAGGCGCGCCGCCTGGGCGCGTTCGGCCACGACGCTCTCGGTCATGCGGTCGTGCAGCAGGCCGGCGATGGCCTGCCACTGCGCCGGCTCGAGCTTCGCCTTCGCCAGCCAGCCCGAAGCCATCTGCAGGCGGATCTCGACGATGCGCTCGATCCGTCGCACCGCCAGGCCGCAGTTGTGGGCGATGTCGGTCGCCTTGGAAGCCCAGGGGGAGACCGTGCCCAGGCGGGGCGTGACCACCAGCAGGGGCCCGTCCGTGCCGCCGCGGAACGGCTCGCCGTAGGTCAGCAGCGCCGCCAGCCGCTCGCGCTCGTCCGCGGCCGGCGGGTGGTCGGTGGCGACGAGGTGGACGTGGCGCGCCGAGAGGCCGGCAACCATGGGATGCACCGCTTGGAGGCGCGGCAGGAGTTGCTGGATCCGGAAGTCGCTGAGGGCCTGTCCGCCCTCGAACTCGGTGATGTGCAGGGACACTGTGCGAAGCCTGTCGGGAGTGGGCTTTGCGACCGCTGACTGGGGTCGCCGGGAACCCGGCATTCTACCCGCGAGGGATTGCACGCTCTGGGATAATCGGGCCCATGGGCATCACCATCAAAGACGAACAAGGCATCCAGGGGATGCGCACCGCCGGCCGGCTCGCGGCGGAAGTCCTCGACTACCTCACGCCCCACATCAAGCCCGGGATCACCACCCGCGAGATCGACCGCCTGGCCTCCGAGTGCATGCAGAAGCAGGGCAGCATCTCCGCGACCCTGGGCTACCAGCCGTCCGGCTACCCGCCCTATCCCGCGTCGCTGTGCACCTCGGTCAACAACGTGGTGTGCCACGGCATCCCGAACGACAAGCCGCTGAAGAAGGGCGACATCGTCAACGTCGACGTCACCGTCATCAAGGACGGCTGGTACGGCGACACCAGCCGCATGTTCTTCGTGGGCGAGCCCTCGATCGCCGCGAAGCGCCTGGTGCAGGTCACCTACGAGGCCATGTGGCACGGCATCGTGCAGGTGAAGCCGGGCGTGCGCCTGGGCGACATCGGCTGGACCATCCAGAAGTTCGCCGAGAGCAACGGCTTCTCGGTCGTGCGCGAGTTCTGCGGCCACGGCATCGGCCGCAACTTCCACGAGGAGCCGCAGGTGCTGCACTACGGCAAGCCGGGCACGCTCGAGGAACTGGTGCCGGGCATGACCTTCACCATCGAGCCCATGATCAACGCCGGCCGCCGCGACGTGAAGGAATTCGGCAACGACGGGTGGACCATCGTCACCAAGGACCACTCGCTGTCGGCGCAGTGGGAGCACACCGTGCTGGTCACCGAGACCGGCTACGAGGTGATGACGCTGTCCGAAGGCAGCCCGCCGCCGCCGGCCTTCGTGAAGGGATGAGCCCACCCCCTGCAGCGGGGGTGCGCGACGCGTACAAGCGCCGCAAGGCCGAACTGCTCGCCTCGCTGCAGTCCGGCAGCGGAACGCCGCGCAACATCAAGTCCCTGCTGCAGGCGCTCGCGGCCGCCGCCGACGAGGCGCTGCGCAGCCTCTGGCAGGCCGCGGGCCTGCCGGCCGGCATCGCGCTGGTGGCCGTGGGCGGCTTCGGGCGCGGCGAGCTCTTCCCGCACTCCGACGTCGACGTGCTGCTGCTGGTGCCCGACGGCGTCTCGCCCGAGCAGGACCCGCTGCAGCGGCAGATCGAGGCGTTCATCGGCAGCTGCTGGGACGCCGGGCTGGAGATCGGCTCCAGCGTGCGCACCGTCGACGAGTGCCTGGCCCGCGCGGCCGGCGACGTGACGGTGCAGACCTCGCAGCTCGAGTCGCGCCTGGTGACGGGCTCGCGCAAGCTGTTCGCGGAGTTCCAGCAGCGCTTCCGCGCCCGGCTCGACCCGCTGGCCTTCTTCACGGCCAAGACGCTGGAGATGCGCCAGCGCCACAACAAGTTCGAGAACACGCCCTACGCTCTGGAGCCCAACTGCAAGGAGTCGCCGGGCGGCCTGCGCGACCTGCAGGTGATCCTGTGGGTGGCCAACGCCGCCGGCTTCGGCCGCAGCTGGGACGAGCTGGCCCGCCGCGGGCTGGCCACCGCCTTCGAGGCGCAGCAGATCAAGCGCAACGAGGCCCTGCTGTCCAGCATCCGCGCCCGGCTGCACGTGGTGGCGGGCCGGCGCGAGGACCGGCTGGTGTTCGACCTGCAGAACGCCGTGGCCGATTCCTTCGGCTACCAGGCGCAGGTGCGCCCGGACGGCCGCGTGCTGGCGCGCGCCGGCGAGCGGCTGATGAAGCGCTACTACTGGGCCGCGAAGGCCGTGGCCCAGCTGAACCAGATCCTGCTGCTCAACATCGAGGAGCGGCTCAACCCCGCGGCGGCGGAAGCGCGGCCCATCAACGAGCGCTTCAGCGAGAAGGCCGGGATGATCGAGGTCGCGAGCGACGACCTGTACCTCAGGCAGCCGCGGGCCATCCTCGAGACCTTCCTGCTGTACCAGACCACGCCCGGCATCAAGGGCCTGTCCGCCCGCACGCTGCGCGCGCTCTACAACGCGCGCAAGGTGATGGACGCGGACTTCCGCAACGACCCGGCCAACCACGCGACCTTCCGCGCCATGCTGATGCAGCCGCGCGGCATCACCCACGCGCTGCGCCTGATGAACCAGACCTCGGTGCTGGGGCGCTACCTGTGGGTGTTCCGCCGCATCGTCGGCCAGATGCAGCACGACCTGTTCCACGTCTACACGGTGGACCAGCACATCCTGATGGTCCTGCGCAACGTGCGGCGCTTCTTCATGGCCGAGCACGCGCACGAGTACCCGTTCTGCTCGCAGCTGGCGGCCGGCTGGGACAAGCCCTGGATCCTGGTCACGGCGGCCCTGTTCCACGACATCGCCAAGGGTCGCGGCGGCGACCACTCCGAGCTCGGCGCACGGGAGGTGCGGCGCTTCTGCCGCGACCACGCCATCGCGCCCGACGACTGCGCGCTGATCGAGTTCCTGGTGCGCGAGCACCTGGCCATGAGCCGCGTCGCGCAGAAGGAGGACCTGGGCGATCCCGCCGTCATCCAGGCCTTCGCCGCGCGCGTGGGCAACGAGCGCCGGCTGACGGCGCTGTACCTGCTGACCGTCGCCGACATCCGCGGCACCAGCCCGAAGGTCTGGAACGCCTGGAAGGGCAAGCTGCTGGAGGACCTGTACCGCTACACGCTGCGGGCGCTGGGCGGCGGCGCGCCGGACCCGAAGGCCGAGATCGAGGCGCGCAAGCGCGAGGCGCTGGTGCAGCTGCAGCTGCACGCCCTGCCCTTCGAGGCGCACAGGAAGCTGTGGGACACGCTGGACGTCGGCTACTTCATGCGCCACGACGCCGGCGACATCGCGTGGCACACGCGCCACGTGTCGCGCCACGTCGGCACCGCCAAGGTGATCGTGCGCGCGCGCATCTCGCCCGTGGGCGAAGGCCTGCAGGTGCTGGTCTACACGAAGGACCAGCCGGACCTGTTCGCGCGCATCTGCGGCTACTTCGACCAGGCGGGCTTCAGCATCCTCGACGCCAAGATCCACACGGCCACCAACGGCTACGCGCTGGACACCTTCCAGGTCGTGACGGCCATGCTGCCGGACCACTACCGCGAGCTGTGCAACATGGTCGAGTCCGACCTCGCCGGCACCATCGCGGCGGCCGGCCCCTTGCCGCCGCCCAGCCGCGGCCGCGTCTCGCGCCGGGTCAAGAGCTTCCCCATCCCGCCGCGCGTGGACCTGCGGCCGGACGAGCGCGCGCAGCACTGGCTGCTGTCGGTCTCGGCCAGCGACCGCGTCGGCCTGCTGTACTCGATCGCGCGCGTGCTGGCGCGCCACAAGCTGAACCTGCAGCTCGCCAAGGTGAGCACGCTGGGCGAGCGGGTCGAAGACACCTTCCTGATCGACGGGCCCGAGCTGCAGCAGAACAGGCAGCAGATCGAGATCGAGACCGAGCTGCTCGAAGCGATCTCGGCCGGGCACGTTTAGGCGATTCCCTTAACCGCTGAGAACTGGCGGCGGGCTCCTGTCCAGCTAGCATCGGCACTGGCCTGCATGGCCGCCGTTGTATGTCGTTGGAGGAGATCCCCGCATGTTGAAGACCGCCGCGCGCCGCAGCCTGGTGCTGCTCGCGCTCGCCGCCGCCACCGGCGCGGCATTCGCCCAGAAGTCCCCCGCCGCCGCGCCGCTGAACTGGCCCACGAAGCCGCTGAAGCTGATCGTCGGCTTCCCGCCCGGCTCCACGCCCGACCTGGTCGCGCGCACGATCGCCGAGCCGCTGTCGAAGGAACTGGGGCAGCCCGTCATCGTCGAGAACAAGCCGGGCGCCGGCGGCAACATCGGCGCCGACGCGGTCGCCAAGGCCACCGACAACCACACCATCGGCGTGCTGATCAACGGCAACATGACGATCGCCAAGCTGCTGAACCCGAAGACGCCCTTCGATCCGCTGAAGGCCTTCCAGCCGCTCAGCCTGATCGGCACGGCGCCGCTGCTGCTGGCCGCGCCCGCCAGCGCGCCCTTCCACAACGCGCAGGAGTTCTTCCTGGCCGCGCGCAACGGCGGCAACAAGTGGAGCTACGGCTCGCCCGGCGTCGGCACCGTGGGCCACATCGGCATGGAGCTGCTGAAGACCAAGACCAACATGGACCCGGTGCACATCCCGCACCAGGGCAACCCGGCCGTGGTGCAGGCGCTGATCACCAACCAGATCCAGCTCGCGCTGCTGCCCCCGGGCCTGGCCGCGCCGCAGATCAAGGCCGGCAAGCTGAAGGCCGTGGGCGTGACCTCGCTCTCGCGCAGCCCGCTGGTGCCGGAGTACCCGAGCCTGCAGGAACAGGGCGTGCTGGGCTTCCAGCTGGAGATCTGGACGGCCGCCGCGGCGCCGCGTTCCATGCCCAAGCCGATCGCGGACAAGCTCTCGGGCCTGATCTCGCAGATCGCCCGCACGCCGGACGTGCGCGCCAAGCTGTTCCAGCAAGGCTGGCGGACCGCCGGCACCTCGGCCGAAGGCCTGGCCAACCGCATCAAGCAGGACACCGCCATCCTGGGCGGCGTGATCATGATGCGCGGCATCACCGCGCAATAAGGCGGTGAATGACTTCTAGTCGTCCTCTCCGGCTTGCAGCCCCGGGAAGAGAACTTCCGTGAAGCCGAAGCGGCTGAAGTCGCGCACGCGCATCGGGTAGAGCTTGCCCGCCAGGTGGTCGCACTCGTGCTGGACCACGCGGGCGTGGAAGCCCTCGGCTTCGCGCTCGATCGGCCGGCCCTGCTCGTCGAAGCCGCTGTAGCGGATGCGCCGCCAGCGCGGCACCACGCCGCGCATGCCGGGCACCGAGAGGCAGCCTTCCCAGTCTTCCTCTTCCTCGTCGCCCAGCGGCGTGATCGTCGGATTGAGCAGCACGGTCCGCGGCACCGGCGGTGCGTCCGGGTAGCGCGGGCTGGGCTGGTCGCTGCCGAAGATCACCAGCTGCAGGTCCACCCCGATCTGCGGAGCCGCCAGGCCGGCGCCGTTGGCCGCGGCCATCGTGTCGCGCATGTCTGCGACGAGCTGTTGCAGCTCGCGCGTGCCGAATTCACGCACCGGCTGGGCCACGCGCAGCAGCCGGGGGTCGCCCATCTTGAGGATTTCACGCACCGTCATCCAAAGAGCATAGCCCGAGCCGGGACGGAACTGCTATCTTTGGCCGCATGACCTCCGAAGCCCGCGCCAGCACCCTCTCCGCTCCCGCCCGCTGGCTCCTGCAGGCGCTCGCGGGCGTGTGCGTGCTGCTGGGGGTGATCGGGATCTTCGTGCCGGTGATGCCCACCGTGCCCTTCCTCGTGGTGGCCGGCTGGGCCGCCTCGCGCAGCTCGCCGCGGCTGCACCGCTGGCTGATGGCCCATCCGCGCTTCGGGCACCTGCTGCGCGACTGGTACGAAGCCGGCGTGGTTCCGCGCCGCGCGAAGTGGATCACCACGGTGATGGTGAGCGGCAGCGCCGCGATGATGATCGTGATCACGCCGGCGGCATGGCTGCCCGCGGCGGTCGCGCTGATCGTGTGCATGGTGGCGGTGGTGTGGTGGCTCTGGCGGCGGCCGGAGCGGCGGCCCGGGTAAGACGCTGGGGTTCGGCTTCGCCTCACCGCCAGCCTACGAAGACCACGGACCGTCGCCGCCCCTCGTAGGCTGGCGGCGTCCGCCGGACGCCGGACGGTGAGCGCAGCGAACCCCAGCATTCACCCGAGCAGCCGGCGCAACCCCTCTTCGTCCAGCACCTCCACTCCGAGCTCCCGCGCCTTGTCCAGCTTGCTCCCCGCTTCCGCTCCCGCGACCACGTAGGTCGTCTTCTTGCTGACCGACCCGGCCACCTTCGCCCCGGCCGCCTCCAGCAACTCCTTCGCTTCCTCGCGCGACAGCGTCGGCAGCGTCCCGGTGAGCACCACCGTCATGCCGGCGAGCGGCTGCGGCGCGCGGGCCGCGGGCGCGCCCTCTTCCCAGTGCACGCCGCAGGCGCGCAGCTGCTCGATCACCTCGCGGTTGTGCGGCTGCTGGAAGAACGCATGGATGCTCTCGGCCACGATCGGGCCGACATCCGGCACCTCCAGCAGCTGTTCGACGCTCGCGTCCATGATCGCGTCCAGCTGGCCGAAGTGCCGCGCCAGGTCGCGGGCCGTCGATTCGCCCACGTGGCGGATGCCCAGGCCGTACAGGAAGCGCGGCAGCGTCGTCGCCTTCGACTTCTCCAGCGCCGCCAGCACGTTCTGCGCCGACTTGTCGCCCATGCGCTCCAGTGCGACGAGGTTCGCGAGGCCCAGCCGGTACAGGTCCGGCAGCGTGCGGATCACGCCCGCATCGACCATCTGGTCCACCAGCTTCTCGCCCAGGCCCTCGATGTCCATGGCGCGCCGCTGCGCGAAGTGCAGGATGGCGTGCTTGCGCTGCGCGCTGCAGAAGAGGCCGCCGGTGCAGCGGTAGTCGGCCTCGCCCTCCTCGCGCACGGCGGCGGAGCCGCACACGGGGCAGGTGGCCGGCATGGTGAACTGCGGCGCGCCGGGCACGCGCTTGTCCGGGATCACCGCCACCACTTCCGGGATCACGTCGCCGGCGCGGCGCACGATCACCGTGTCGCCGACGCGCACGTCCTTGCGCCGGGCCTCGTCCTCGTTGTGCAGCGTGGCGTTGGTCACCGTGACGCCGCCGACGAACACGGGCGCGAGCCGCGCCACGGGCGTCAGCTTGCCGGTGCGGCCGACGTACACGTCGATGGATTCCACCGTCGTCAGCTGCTCCTGCGCCGGGAACTTGTGCGCGACCGCCCAGCGCGGTTCGCGCGTGACGAAACCGAGCTGCCTTTGCAGGGCCAGGCTGTTGACCTTGTAGACGACGCCGTCGATGTCGAACGGGAGGCTGTCGCGGTCGCGCCCCACCGCCTGGTGGTAGGCGATCAGGTCCTCGGCGCCGCGGCACACCGTCACGCGGTCGGAGACGGGGAAGCCGCAGGCCTTCAGCGCCTGCAGCACCTCGTGGTGCGTCGCGAAGGCCGGCCCGCCCTCGATCTCGCCCCAGCCGTAGGCATAGAAGCTGAGGGGCCGCCGGCGGGCGATCGCGGGATCGAGCTGGCGCACGGCGCCGGCGGCGGCATTGCGCGGATTGACGAAGGTCTTCTCGTTCTTCGCCCCCGCGGCGATCCGCTCGCGCTGCAGCTCGTTCAGCCGCTCGAAGTCGTCGCGGCGCATGTAGACCTCGCCGCGGACTTCGAGGACCGGAGGAGCGCCGCGCAGGCGAAGCGGAATCTGCCCGATCGTGCGGATGTTCTGCGTCACGTCCTCGCCGATCTCGCCGTCGCCGCGCGTCGCGGCCTGCACCAGCACGCCGTTCTCGTAGCGCAGGCTGATCGCCAGGCCGTCGAACTTCAGTTCGGCGACGTACTCCACCGGCGGGTCGCCTTCCGCGAGGCCCAGCTCGCGCCGCACGCGCGCGTCGAAGCTGCGGGCGCCGCTCGCCTCGATGTCGGTCTCCGTGCGGATCGACAGCATCGGCACCTTGTGGCGCACCTTGGCGAAGCCGTCCAGCGCCTGCCCGCCCACGCGCTGCGTCGGCGAGTCGGGCGTGCGCAGCGCCGGGTACTGCTCCTCCAGCTGCTGCAGTTCGCGGAACAGCTTGTCGTACTCCGCGTCGGGGATCTCCGGCGCGTCGAGCACGTAGTAGCGGTGCGCGTGGTGGTGCAGCAGCTCGCGCAGGGCGTCGGCGCGTTCCTGGATCTTGGCGGGAATCATGAAAAGAGGCGCCGCGCCTGGGCCGAGCCGGCGGACAGGTCGCGCGCGTCGAGGGTGTCGTACAGGTGCTCGAGGTCGGCGCCGATCGCGTCCAGCGCCTCCGGCGGGATCACGCGGCCGTCGTCGTCGGTGATCAGGCCGTCCATGGAGGCGGCGAGCGCGATCGCCGCGTCGCGCATCCGGACGAAGGGCTGCTCGCTGCGCGGCACGTGCGTGACGTCCAGGCTCAGGTTCACCTCGCGGATCGCGGAGTGCGCCGGGTCCTCGGACAGCGCGGCCTGCGTGGAGAACGCGAGGCCCAGCACCGGCGGCACGCCGGGAGCGCCGGCCGGCAGCACCAGCCGGCCCGGCATGGACCCGGGCACGAAGCCCAGGCGCGCGGCGTTCTGCTGCACGTAGCCCGGGCTCCAGGCCGCGTTGCGGGCGCGCAGGGTGAAGCTCAGCTGCGCGTCATGGCTGCCGGCGAACTGGTCGAGCTCGCGCGCGCGGGCCACCGCATCGCGCATGTCCGGGAATTCGGGCGCGCCGTTGATGGCGTCGGCGAAGGCCTGCGTCTTCATCACGAACTCGGAGTACTCGATCTCGTTGAGCGCGCCGCTGCGGTTGGCCAGCTGCACGCCGGCCTGGAAGGCGGTGTAGCGCTGGCCGGCGCGCGGCATCTCCCATTCCTGCGTCGCCTCGTTGCGGCCTTCGATCGCGAAGGGCTTGCTGCCCGCGCGCCGGGTGGGCGGAAAGGCGGCGAGCGCGGCCTCGCCCGTGACGGGAGCGTCCACGGCGATCTGCGCCAGGCCGTCGATCAGGCCGTCGAGCCCGGGCTTGCGCTCGGGCAGGGGCAGCGGGGCGAGCGGGGCGTCGTCGAAGACGGGCTCGCTGCGCTCGGGGATCGTGTCGGCCACCGGTGCGGTCGCCACCGCGAGCTCCGGCTGGCGCGGCGTGTTGCGCCGCGTCGTCCACGCGTTCCAGGCGACGATGGCGGCGAGCAGCAGGCCGCCGAGGATGACGAGGCCGAGCGTGAATCCGCTCATGCGGCTTCGGCCATCGACACCGCGGATTCCATGTCCACCGCCACGATCCGCGACACGCCCTGCTCCTGCATGGTCACGCCGATCAGCTGTTCGGCCATTTCCATCGCGATCTTGTTGTGGCTGATGAAGAGGAACTGGGTTTCCTTGCTCATGCTGCTCACCAGCTTGGCGTAGCGCTCGGTGTTGGCGTCGTCCAGCGGCGCGTCCACCTCGTCCAGCAGGCAGAAGGGCGCGGGGTTCAGCTGGAAGATCGCGAACACCAGCGCGATGGCCGTGAGCGCCTTCTCGCCGCCCGACAGCAGGTGGATGGTCTGGTTCTTCTTGCCGGGCGGCTGTGCCATCACCTGCACGCCCGAATCGAGGATCTCCTCGCCCGTCATCACCAGCTTCGCGTTGCCGCCGCCGAACAGCTCCGGGAACATGCGGCCGAAGTGCTCGTTGACGGTCTGGAACGTGTTGCCCAGGAGGTCGCGCGTCTCGGCATCGATCTTCCTGATCGCGTCCTCCAGCGTCGTCATGGCCTCGGTCAGGTCCTTCGATTGCGCGTCGAGGAAGGACTTGCGCTCGCGCGCCGTCGACAGCTCCTCCAGCGCCGCCAGGTTCACCGCGCCCAGTGCCGCGATCTCGCGGTGCAGGCGGTCGATTTCCGACTGCATGCCGGAAAGGCGCACGTTGCCCTCCTCGATCGACTTCGCCACGGCCTCCAGGTCGGCTTGCGCCTCGACGAGCATCTGCGTGTACTGCTCCAGGCCCAGGCGCGCCGCCTGTTCCTTCAGCTGCAGGTCGGTGATGCGCTGGCGCATGGGGTCGAGCTCGCGTTCCAGCTGCAGCCGGCGCTCGTCGCTGGCGCGCAGCTTGGCCGTGAGGTCGTCGTATTCGCTGCGCTTGGCGCCCAGCACCTGCTCGCGCTCGGACTTCAGCTGCAGCGCGCTCTGCAGGCCCGCCTGCGCGGCGGCGTCGGTGAGGCGCGCCAGCTCGCTCTGCGCGCGCTCTTCCTCGCCGGCGATGGAACCGGCCTGCTGCGTCGCCGTGGCGATCGCGCGCTCCAGTTCGCCGCGCCGCGCCTGCAGCGCGCGCTGCGCGAACTGCGCCTCCTGCGCCTGGCGCTCCAGGCTGCGGTGCTGCTCGCGCGCTTCCGACAGCTTGCGCTCGGCCTCGATCACCCGCTCGTCCAGCTGGGCGTGCCGCTCCTGGCTGTCCGCCAGCTGCATGTCCAGTTCCTCGAAGCGGCCCTCGGCGGCGACGCGCTTTTCCTGCAGTTCCTCCAGCAGCGCATCGACTTCGCCGAGGTCGCCGGCGATCTGCTCGCTGCGCGCGCGCGTCTGCTCCGCCAGCTGCGTGAGGCGCAGCGTCTCGACCTGCAGCTCGTGGGCCCGGCTCTGCGTTTCCGCCGCTTCGCGCCGCGCCGTCATCAAGCGCTGCGAGGCGTCGCTGTACGCCGCTTCGGCGCGCACGAGGGCCGTGCGCGACTCCTCGGTGATCAGCGCCTGCGCGCGCAGCTGCTTCTCCAGGTTCTCGATTTCCTGCTGGCGCGCCAGCAGGCCCGCCTGCTCGGAATCCTGCGCATAGAAGCTCACGCTGTGGGCCGTGACCGCGTGGCCGGACTGGACGTAGATCGCCTCGCCGGGACGCAGGCGCTCGCGCGCGGCCAGCGCCTCCTCCAGGCTCGCGGCCGTGTAGCAGCCGTGCAGCCAGTCGGCCAGCAGCGCCTTCTGGCCCGCGTCGTTCAGGCGCAGCAGGTCCGCCAGCCGCGGCAGCGCGCCCTGGCCTTCCGGCGCGGCGGCCGCGGGCGGGTGGTAGAAGGCCAGCTTGGCCGGCGGCGCGTCGGACGCGAAGGCGCGCACCATGTCCAGGCGCGAGACCTCCAGCGCGTTCAGGCGCTCGCGCAGCGCCGCTTCCAGCGCGTTCTCCCAGCCCTGCTCCACGTGGATGCGGCTCCACAGGCCCTGCAGGCCGCCCAGGCCGTGCTTGGCCAGCCAGGGCTGCAGCTTGCCGTCCGTGCGGACCTTCTCCTGCAGCGCCTTCAGCGCCTCCATGCGCGCCGACAGGTCGGCCTGGCGGGCGCTCTGGCTGTTGACGTCCTGCTGGCGGGCCCGCCGCTCCTCGTCGAGCTGCGGCACCTGTTCCTGCAGTTCGTGCAGGCGCGCATCGGCGGTCTCGGCGGCCTCCTGGGCCGCGGTGAGCTGCGACTGCAGGTTGGTGAGGCGCGCTTCGTCCGGCGCCGCCAGCGCGTTGCGGTCGGCGACGAGGCGTTCGCGCCGCTGGTTCAGCTGGCGCGACTGCTCCTCGATGTTGCGCTGGTCGGCCGCCAGCACCTGGATCTGCTGCTGCACCTGGGCGACGGCCCCGCGCTGCTCGGAGGAGCGCGACTGCGCCTGGCGCAGCGCTTCCTCCAGGTCGGGCAGCTGCATCGCCTGTTCCTCCACCTGGGCGGCCAGCAGCGTCGCCTTCTCCTCGGCTTCGACGGTCTGCGCTTCCAGGTTCTCGGTCTCGGCCTCGGCCTCCTGCTTGCGCGCGGCCCATTGGGCCGTCTGTTCCTTCAGCTGCACCAGCCGCTGCTCGACGCGCTGGCGGCCTTCCACCACGAAGCGGATCTCGGCCTCCAGCCGGCCGACCTCGGCGCTCGCCTCGTACAGCGCGCCCTGCGCCTGGTTCACCTGGTCGCCGGCGGCGTAGTGCGCCTGGCGGATGGTCTCCAGCTCGCTCTCGATGCGCCGCAGGTCGGCGACGCGCGCCTCCAGGTCGTTGACCGCCTTGTCGGCATCGGCCTTGATGCGGACCTGGTCGGCCTCGCTCTCGCCGCGCTTGAGGTACCACAGCTGGTGCTGCTTGAGCGTGACGTCCGCCTGCAGCGCGTTGTAGCGCGCCGCCACCTCGGCCTGCTTCTCCAGCTTCTCGAGGTTGCTGTTCAACTCGCGCAGGATGTCTTCCACCCGCGTGAGGTTCTCGCGCGTGTCGTGCAGCCGGTTCTCGGTCTCGCGGCGGCGCTCCTTGTACTTGGAGACGCCCGCGGCCTCTTCCAGGAACAGGCGCAGCTCCTCGGGCTTGGACTCGATGATGCGGCTGATCGTGCCCTGCCCGATGATGGCGTAGGCGCGCGGGCCCAGGCCCGTGCCCAGGAACACGTCCTGCACGTCGCGCCGGCGCACCGGCTGGTTGTTGATGTAGTAGCTGGAGGTGCCGTCGCGCGTGAGCACGCGCTTGACGGCGATCTCGGCGAACTGGCTCCACTGGCCGCCGGCGCGGTGGTCGGCGTTGTCGAAGATCAGTTCGACGGAGGAGCGCGAGGCGGGCTTGCGGCTGGTGGTGCCGTTGAAGATCACGTCCTGCATGGACTCGCCGCGCAGCTCGCTCGCCTTGCTCTCGCCCAGCACCCAGCGCACGGCATCCATGATGTTGGACTTGCCGCAGCCGTTGGGGCCGACGACGCCGACCAGCTGGCCGGGCAGCATGAAGTTGGTGGGCTCGGCGAAGGACTTGAACCCGGATAGCTTGATCGATGTGAGACGCACGGCCCCTCGTCCTCTTGGCTGCGAAACTGGCTGGGATGATAACGTGCGCCCCCCGGCGGCCCGCGGCGGAAACCGCCTGTCACACCCGGCGGCGGCCGACACCGGCGCGCCCGCTTTTCTGGCACAAGGGCGCCATGGCGGGCCAGGTCTTCATCGGCGTCTCCGGCTGGCGCTACACCCCGTGGCGCGGCCACTTCTATCCGCGCGGGCTGGCGCAGTGGCGCGAGCTGGAGCACGCCTCGCGCGTGTTTCCCTCCCTGGAGCTCAATGGGTCCTTCTACTCGCTGCAGCGCCCATCCAGCTACGCGCTCTGGGCGCGGCAGACGCCGCCCGGCTTCGTCTTCGCCGTCAAGGGCAGCCGCTACATCACGCACATGCTGAAGCTGCGCAACGTGGAGGCGGCCCTGGCCAACTTCCTCGCCTCGGGCCTGTTCGAGCTGGGGAACAAGCTGGGGCCGATCCTGTGGCAGTTCCCGCCCATGATGCGCTTCCATCCGGAGGTGTTCGAGGCCTTCTTCCAGCTGCTGCCCTTCACCACCCACGACGCGGCGCGGATCGCCTGCCGGCACGACCAGCGCCTGGAGGGCCGCGCCTGCCTGGAGCCGGGGCGCAACCGGCGCATCCGCCACGCCGTGGAAGTGCGGCACGAGAGCTTCGTCACGCCGGATTTCATCCGCCTGCTGCGCAAGTACCGGATCGCCTGGGTGGTGGCCGACACGCCGGAGCCCTGGCCGCTGTACGAGGACGTCACGGCGGATTTCGTCTACATGCGCCTGCACGGCTCCACGGAGTTGTACAACAGCCGCTACAGCGAAGCGGAGCTGGAACGCTGGGCCCGCTTCATCGCCGCCTGGCGCGAAGGCGGCGAGCCGGAGGACGCGCGCCTGGTCTGCCCCACGCGCGCCCGCCGGCGCGGCGGCCGGGACGTGTACTGCTACTTCGACAACACCGACAAGCGCCACGCCCCGGAAAACGCCCGGGAGCTGATGCGGCTCCTGGGCGAGGAATGGAGCCCGCCCCGGGGATAATCCGGGGATGAACCCCCTCCTGTCGCGCCTGCAGCCCTACCCCTTCGAGCGGCTGCGGCAGCTGTTCGCCGGCGTCACCCCGAACCCGGCGTACCGGCCCATCAGCCTGGGCATCGGCGAGCCCAAGCACCCCACGCCCGCCTTCATCAAGCAGGCGCTGGCCGCCGCCATGGACACCCCCGGCACCGACCTGGCCGGCTACCCGCCCACGGCCGGTTCGCCGCAGCTGCGCGAGGCCTGCGCCGGCTGGCTGCAGCGCCGCTACGGCCTCACCGTGGATGCCGCGACGCAGGTGCTGCCCGTCAACGGCTCGCGCGAGGCCTTGTTCGCCTTCGCCCAGACGGTGATCGACCCCACCCGCCCCGCCGTGGTGGTCTGCCCCAATCCCTTCTACCAGATCTACGAGGGCGCGGCCCTGCTGGCGGGCGCCGAGCCGTACTACGCGCCGAGCGACCCCGCGCGCAACTTCGCGGTCGACTGGGACAGCGTGCCCGAGTCCACCTGGGCGCGCACGCAGCTGGTGTTCGTGTGCTCGCCGGGCAACCCCACCGGGGCCGTGATGCCGCTGACGGAGTGGCAGAAGCTCTTCGCCCTGCAGGACCGCCACGGCTTCGTGATCGCCTCGGACGAGTGCTACAGCGAGATCTGGTTCCGCGACGAGCCGCCACTGGGCGGGCTGGAGGCCGCGGCCCGCCTGGGCCGGCCGGACTTCCGCAAGCTGGTGGCCTTCACCAGCCTGTCCAAGCGCAGCAACGTGCCGGGGATGCGCAGCGGCTTCGTGGCCGGCGACGCCGCCCTGCTGAAGCAGTTCCTGCTGTATCGCACCTACCACGGCAGCGCCATGAGCCCGATCGTGCAGGCGGCCAGCATCGCCGCCTGGAACGACGAGGCGCACGTGGTCGACAACCGCGAGCAGTACCGCCGCAAGTTCGCCGAGGTCACGCCGCTGCTGGAAAAGGTGCTCGACGTGCGCCTGCCGGACGCCTCGTTCTACCTCTGGGCGGGGGTGCGCGGAAGCGACACCGCGTTCGCCCGCGAGCTGCTGGCTCAATACAATGTGACCGTGCTGCCGGGAAGCTATCTGGCCCGTGAAAGCGGCGGCGTCAACCCCGGTGCCGGCCGCGTGCGCATGGCGCTGGTGGCGGACACCGCCGAGTGCCTCGAGGCCGCCCGGCGCATCGTCCAGTTCGTCCAAGAAAACCATTCGAAGTAGATCCTCCATGACCCAGCAGCTCCAGCAGATCATCGACACCGCGTGGGACAACCGCGCCAGCCTCTCGCCCCAGGGCGCGCCCAAGGAGGTGAGCGAGGCGGTGGAGCACGTGATCGCCGAACTCAACGTCGGCAAGCTGCGCGTCGCCACCCGCCAGGGCGTGGGCCAGTGGACGGTGAACCAGTGGATCAAGAAGGCGGTGCTGCTGTCCTTCCGCCTGAACGACAACGTGGTGATGAAGGCCGGCGAGCTGGCCTTCTTCGACAAGGTGCCGACCAAGTTCTCGCACCTCTCGCCCGAGGAGATGGCGGCCACCGGCGTGCGCGTGGTGCCGCCCGCCGTCGCCCGGCGCGGCAGCTTCGTCGCCAAGGGCGCGATCCTGATGCCCAGCTACGTGAATATCGGCGCCTACGTCGACGAGGGCACCATGGTCGACACCTGGGCCACGGTCGGCTCCTGCGCGCAGGTCGGCAAGAACGTGCACCTGTCCGGCGGCGTGGGCCTCGGCGGCGTGCTGGAACCGCTGCAGGCCAACCCGACCATCATCGAGGACAACTGCTTCATCGGCGCCCGCTCGGAGATCGTCGAGGGCGTGATCGTCGAGGAGAACTCGGTCGTGTCCATGGGCGTGTACATCGGCCAGAGCACGCCGATCTACGACCGCACGACCGGCGAGACGCTGTACGGCCGCGTGCCGGCCGGCTCGGTGGTGATCTCGGGCAGCCTGCCGCGCGACGGCGGCAAGTACAACCTGTACGCCGCGATCATCGTGAAGAAGGTCGACGCCAAGACGCGATCCACCACGAGCCTGAACGACTTGCTGAGGGACTGAACGTCATCCCCGCGGAGGGGGGGGGGGGGGGGGGGGGGGGGGGGGGGGGGGGGGGGGGGGGGGGGGGGGGGGGGGGGGGAGAGGGGGGGGGGGGGGAGGGGG